>DATLYA010000235.1:0-27972 GCA_035575235.1 Candidatus Methylomirabilota bacterium | reverse complement strand
GGGTGACTCATGTGGTGGAACATGTGGAGGAAAGTGAAACGTGGCGTGAGCGCACTCCTCATCCCGCTCACGCCACGCTTTTACGGAGGCAGCCATGGGCAGGATTCTTCCTTGTTCTCTTCAGGCGCTCAGTCTGACGTTTGTACTTTTTCTCCTTGGATCTTCAGTGGTCCCGACTATAGCTGTAGCCGCCAATCTCAGACTCCGTTGGGTAGATGCGTCTACGAATGAAGACGGGTTTCTCATTGAGCGAAAGGTGAACATCAAGGGCAAGTTTACCCAGATTGCTGTGGTCAGGGCAAATGTTTCTTTTTACGCAGATACCGGTCTCGTGGAAGGCGTCACTTATTGTTACCGCGTGCGAGCGTATAATGCAGCCGGAGCGTCAGCGTACTCAAATGAAGCGTGTAAAGCCCCAACGTTCTTTTCACCTCCGAGAGATAAGATCGGCATTTTCCGTCCCGGCACCGGCCAATGGTATCTCGACATCAATGGCAATGGTGTGCTCGATGACTGCCCTCCAGGCGGCTGTGCGCCTTCCTTCGGTCAACCTGGACGTCTTCCAGTCGTGGGAGATTGGACTGGAGACGGCTCAACGCTCCTTGGCGTGTTCGATCCGCAGACGCGGGTGTGGCAACTTGACGGGAATGGCAACGACACTTGGGAAGGTTGTACGATAGATTTGTGCTTTGGCCCGCTCTGGCAGCACGGTGGACTTCCAGTCGCAGGTCGCTGGGGAACAGGTTTCACAAGGGACTTTGTGGGGCTCTTCCTTCCCAAGCTGGGGATGTGGCGGCTTGATAGGAATGGGAATGGAAAAAGCGACCTCTGCCGCATAGACGGCTGTTTTTTCTTTGGCCGTTTCCGCGGGCTTCCAGTGGTTGGAGATTGGACAGGCACGGAAACAACTAAAATCGGCATTTTTAACCCGAACATAGGTCTGTGGAAATTAGACCGTAACGGCAATGGCAGATTCGATGGCTGCACGGTTGACGCCTGTCTTGGTCCCTTCGGGAGCGCCAGTGACCTTCCTGTTGCCGGAGATTGGAGCGGCACAGGACAGACTCACATTGGCGTCTACGATCCAACCACAGGGGTGTGGGAATTGGATGTCAATGGGAACGGATTGTTTGAGAACTGCAAGATAGATTGGTGTTTAGGCCCTTTCGGACAACCTGATGACGTACCTATAGTCGGACGCTGGTAAAAGTAGGGGCGAAGCATTTGCCAACCGCGTATATACTGGTCGGGCGGTACTATTCCAAACGCCCTGCCCTACCATGCGATGGTAGGCTATGCGAGGAGGTTTTTTGTGATCAAACTCGACCCTGCTCAGATTGGCAAAGAAATTCCTATCGCCACGGTTACTGTCACCGCCGAGGAGATCCGTAAGTTCGCCGAGGCGGTGGGCGATCTCAATCCTGTGTATCTTGACGAGGAGGCCGCCAGAGCCGCCGGCTATCGCACGGTCATCGCACCGCCATTGTTCTGCATGAAGCTGCGCGGCGGGAAAATGCGCCCAGAAGTTCCCCTTGAACCCGGTTACGCCAGTCTTCATGCCGGGCAAGACATCGAATTCTTCGATGAGCTCTACGCCGGAGAAACCTACACCATCACGGCCAAAGTAGCAGAAGCGTACGAGAAGACTGGTCGGAGCGGCCCGCTCGGGATCATCGTCCGTGAGGCCGATATCAAAGACTCAACCGATAAAAAGGTTGTCGTGCTGCGGGAGCGGCAGATCGTTCGGTCGCCAGAGAAGAAGATTTGAAACGTGATACGTGAAACGAGATACGTGTTGCGTGGTGCGTGATGTGTAACCCCTACGCGCCACGCCCCCTGTCATACATACCAGGCTTCATTATCACGTTTCACGCGCCACGCAACACGTACTTCTTAGATAGAGCAACTCCATGGCTGAGAGAACATTGCGAAACATAGACGATATTGAAATTGGCGATGAGCTTGGCCCGGTGACGCGCACCCCTACTACCGAGATGGTGCAACGGTACGCGGAAGCTGTAGACATCAAAGAACTCCGTTTTTTCTTTGATCTAGAAGAGGCGCGGAAGAACGGGCTGGCACAGCCGATTGTTCCTGGCCCAATGACAGCCGGGTTCATGGCGCAGTTACTCAAAGATTCTTTTCCTGGCTGGCGGCTTAAGTCTCTCAGCACCACTTTTCGCACCCCTGCGCTTCATGGCGAGCCGCTGAGCGTAGGGGGTACGGTCACGCAAAAAGAGGAACATAACGGCATGGTGATAATACACTGTGATGTTGTCGTCGAGAATCCGCGCGGGGACCGTGTGGCGGTGGGGACGGCGGTGATGAGCCACAGGAAGAGCGCCTAAAGCCAAGCACTTTTCAAGCGTGACATTTTAGGCAGAGTCTCGTTCCACCGCAGAGCATCGAGGGAACGCTCACAATGACTGCTTGCGTCGAAGGCGGAAGCCGTCCACCGTCTTCTACTTCCAACGCCTAATAATCTCTTTCGCAAATGTCTCGATCGTCTCCGTCGGATCAGTGACCGCTTGAATCGCCACCTGGCTGATCCCGGCCTTTTGCATGGCGCGGATCGAGTCCATGACTTCCTCACGTGTACCGGTGAGGGTCGTGGCGTGGATCATTTTCTCCGTCACTAACGGTTCGTGCTCTTTTTTGAAGCCTTGCAAATAACCGCTATACAGTTTCAAGTGCCGGGTTTCGATCGGCTCGTCTGGCGCGCGATAGGCGTTCTTGAATGCGACCAAGTCATCACGGAGGTCCGCCGGCAAGTCGTCCGGGTTGGGACACGAAAACGCAAAAATGTTGCTCGAAGAGGTGACGAACGGGCCGACCGCTTTGCGCACACGCGGGATTTCGAGCTTTTCTCCCGGATTCGTCAGATGAAACGCGGTCATGCACAGTGAATAGATTTTCTTGGGGTTCCGTCCGGCGCGCTCGGCGCCCGCACGGACATGATTCAGACAAAAGTTGATGAGACTGGGGCTCACCGCTCCGAACAGAATCACGCCGTCGGCAATTTCGCCTGCCAGTTCGAGCGTCTTGGGACCGCTTGCCGCCACATAAATGGGCACTTTCTTCTGGATATTAATGGCCCCGCTCTTCGGGTTGAGAAATTTAATCATGCGGCGGCGCTCACCCTCTTGATACGGCGTCGTCTTCCCCGCTAACAAATCACGGCAGACGCGAATATGCTCGCGCAGCACGTCAAGACGCGCGGCGGGCATGCCTAACGTGCGACGAGCCGTATTCCCTGTGCCAATACCCAAGATTGTTCGCCCTGGCGCAAGGGCGTTGATCGAGGCAATGGCGCTTGCAGTCATCGGCGCGATGCGCGAAGCCGGGTTGGTGACGCCAGGGCCAAGATGGATTTTCTTGGTATTCACCGCGCACAGCGCCAGCGCCGCGTACACATCACTCGCCAACATCTGCGAATCATAGAGCCAGGCGTGCGTAAAGCCGCGCTTTTCCGCCAGCGCTACCGCTGGATACACATTGACACTGCCAAAAAAGACAAAACCAAAGTCCATTCCCACCTCCTCAGGATATCAGGTGATGTATGCACTGTTCCCTTTGGTGCGCAGAGCGCGCCTTACAACAGCGCGGCAAAATTACGCAGGCTGTTTTCCCGCTCCAACCGCCGCACGGCATGTTGTAGAGTATCAACTTTCTGCTTAGGCCACACGACGCCCGCGAGTCCGCGATACTTCTCAATCAATTCATCCCACGACAGCGGATTTTCCGGATCGCCTTTGGGGAAGCGCACCTGCGCGGAGACCTCTCGTCCATCATTGAGACAGATACGCACCCAGGCGGGCCATTCTTGCGGATAATTCTTTTCCAGCTCAGGATCACGGGCGTATCCGACTTTCGGCATGAGCGCTCGCACCTCGGGGTCGTTGAGCATGTCCAGGGTAAACTCGGCTAAGCCGGCGCGTCGCTTCGCCAAGGCCACCGCTACACCGAACGGCAGGCTAAACTGCATGTCCACCACGCTCAGCGGCTGGCGTTTGCGTTCCGCCGGTTCGCAGATCACCGGTATACCGGTTTCCAACATACCAACCGTGATCGCTTGCACCTCGTGCGGCTGAATATTGTGCTCTTGGGCGACGAGCAGCGTGGCGTCGATCGGGGCCTGCGTATACCGGCAACAGGCGTGCGGTTTTACCGCTGTCCGCAGAATCTGAAAGTCCACGCCCAAACCGTCAGTGATCTTTTTGGGATCCGATCTCGGCGAATAGGCTTTGAGGAATCCAGCTTTGCCCTCAATAATGGTCGTTGGACCAATGAAGCCCTCACGCGCCAGCAGTGCGGCGTGAATGCCGCTAAACGCCGCCCAGCCGGGATGCAGCCGCTTCGTCCACGCACCGTCAGTCAAAAATTCCATCAACCCCGCCGCCTGACTACCGGCAATGCCCAGCGCGGAGAGCAGTTGCTCTTCCTTTAAGTCAAGCAGTTTCGCCGCCGCGGCGGCGGCGCCAAAGGTTCCGCACGTTGCTGTGGGATGAAATCCCTGGCCATAATGCTCCTTTGGCCGCAAGGCCATGGCCAAACGAGCGGCGACCTCAAAGCCGGCTACGACAGCTGCGAGAAATTCCTGTCCGTTGGCGTCAACCTGCTCAGCCACAGCCAACGCCGCCGAAAACACCGACACGCCCAGATGAATCGAACCGCCTTGATGGGTATCGTCCAACTCAATACTATGCGCCGCTGTTCCGTTCGCGAGCGCAGCGTAAGGAAACGCCGCTTTCTCGCCACGACCCAACACCGTGCTGCCTTGCCCTGCCCCTAGAGCGGCGGCAATGCGGTACAGCGGCTGACTGGAGTCCGACAACGATCCTCGCACCGCTACCGCGAGGTAATCGAGAAAAAAGTACTTCGCGCGGTCCACCACTTTCGGAGACAATGTCCGATAATGCAAATCTTGACAAAACGACGCCAGCTGACGGGTGAGCGGAATTTCCATAATTGAGTCCTGAGTTCCGAGTCCTGAGTACAAACGAGGAGGCTGAAACCAGAGACTGGAGGCTAGCAGTCCTCCACGATGAGTTTGCAAAGTCACTGCGAGGAGCGCAGCGACGAAACAATCTCACTAATCTGACCTGCTCCCACAGAGCGATTGCTTCGCTGCGCGCAATGACAATCCCCCATTTTCGTTGGGTGGTGTGCGAGCACTCTTCCTCCCAACCCCCAAGTCTCAAGCTGCTAGTCTCTCTTACAGTTGCGGAATCACCTTCTCGCCAAACAAGCGAATCGCCTCTAACGTCTTCTGATGCGACGGACCGCCCGGCTGACGGAAGCGAACGATTAAATAATCAGGCTTGATCTCTTCTTGCCATTTGCGCAGTTGCTCGAGACAGTCTTCCGGCGAGCCGACAATCAGACGATCCCGCGCGCACTTTTGGAACGTGAGCGCCTCGGGACGCGTTACATCTTTCAAATACTCGTCCGGCATATACGCGCCGTATTGGAAGTAAAAACGATGCGTGTACATGGTCGGACCGCTCTCGGCTTCGGCTTCTTTCATGCTGTTGGCGATCACCGCATCGCGCATGAGACAAATGTACGGTTTACGTCCAACCTTGGCCGCAGCCGCGCGATAACGAGTAGCGAAGTCTTTGATCACCGGCAGTGACTGCACGGGATCGGCGATCCATCCATCGGCCATTTTCGCCGCGCGGCGCAGGCCCGGCGGCGTCCATGACGCCATCCACACGGGAATACCCGGCTTTTGGTACGGCGTGGGTGTAATTAACGTATCTTTATAGTTAAAATGTTTACCCGAATAAGAGAAACGTTTGCCGCTCCAGCACTGGCGCATGATCGCGATCGCCTCTTCCGTGCGCGTCGCCCGTTCAGCCATGGAAATCTCAAACGCAGCAAAATCGTGCGGCTGATAACCGACGCCGACGCTCAGCACGAGTCGGCCTTTGGTCGCCAGATCGATCACCGCGCAGTCTTCAGCGACATGCACGGGATGGTGCAACGGGAGGAGAAGAACACAGGTGCCGACTTTAATGCGCTGCGTCTTCATGCCAACCAACCCCGCCATCAACAGCGGATTCGGCAGATAACCGTCCTCTTGTTGATGATGTTCAGTGATGAAGCACCCGTCCCATCCACTGGCCTCGGCCATCTGGGCTTCGGCAATGATCTCATCAATCACGCGGGTCATATTCGCCCCAGACGGGGGATCTTGCGTGCAGGGAAGATAACCGACCGGCAGCATAGCTGTCCTCCTCCTCCATTGGGAAAAAACTGAGGCTCTTTAAGCAAAGAGAGTGAGAGTTGTCTACACGCCCGGCCCGCTGAACGGCGGCTTGACTTCGGTCAATGTCAAGATCTTCCACGCGCCGCCGTCCTTGCGCACGGTGTAGCAATAGCGCCCGCTTTCGATCACCACATTATCTTTCTTACGCCGGGAGATGTCCGCTACTAGCAATGCCGTCGTTTCCGTCAGGGGAAAGACCTGGAGTCGATCGACATCGGTATGATCCCACCCCTTCTCTTGGATCGACATCATCACTTCCTGATAGAAGCGTTGCTGGTCCGATTCTTTCGCGTTGACCATCATGCCCTTTTCTCCGCTCAAGATGCCGTTCGGGTAGCAAAACGAGCGCAGGTACAGGTCAGTGTCTTCACGGTTAAACCCGTCGATGAAGGCGCGATAAAAATCTTCGACCTCGCGAATGATCGTAGCGGCGTCGGTCATACGTATCTCCTTGACAGAACTTCTTCAATCAACGTGGAGCTCCCGGTCCGGTAAAGGGCGCTTCGACCTGCGCCAGGGCAAGAATCTTCCATGCGCCGTTCTCACGGCGGAACATGTAAGAAGCGCGTAACTGCTCCAGCACTGCGCCGTCCTTTTTGGAGCGGGTGACGTCGGCGACCAGTTGCACCAGCGACTCGGAGAACGGCCAGATTTGTAAGCAGTCAATGTCGCTGCGTCCCCAGCCGCGTTCATGGAGCCCCGCCATCAGGCGCTGATAGAGACGCTGATGGTCCGCCTCCGTGTTAATCACCGTCATCCCTTGTCCGCCGCTGAGCATGACATGCGGGTGACAGTAACAGCCAACAAACCCGGCAGCGTCTTCACGGTTAAACACATCAATATAATGGTGATAGGCCGCCTCGATTTCACGCTGAATGGTTTGCACGTCCGCCATAGCAGTTCCTTTCTTATGCGCCCGCTTTTCGTCTGCGGTATTTTTCCACCATGTATGATCCAGCAGCTACAGAGCCGCCATCAACGGCTAGCACAGTCCCGGTAATAAATCCTGAATCCGGGGAAGCAAGGAATAAGGCGGCATGAGCAATTTCCTCGACTGTACCAAGGCGGGCAATAGGCATATGCTGCGCACGTTCACGCAACGCCTCGGCCGGCCAGGTGCGCAGCAATTCAGTATCAATAGGCCCCGGCGCAATAGCGTTGACGGTGATCCCATAATCCGCCAGATCCAACGCCGCGGCCCTGGTAAGTCCGGTAATCCCCGCCTTCGCCGCGCCATAGGGCGCAAGATCAATCGGTCCAATTAACCCGGCGATAGAGGCAATATTGATAATACGTCCGTATTTCCGCTGCGCCATCTCGCGGGCGGCGGCTTGCGAGCAGTAGAACGCGCCGTTGAGGTGAATGCCGATATGCCGCTCCCAATTCTCTTTGGTGATGTCCAGGAAGGGCTGCGCTTTGCCAATACCGGCGTTGTTGACGCAGATGTCCAACCTGCCGAGCGTCGTGGCGGCCTCGCGCACGGCGTTTTGCGCCTGGTCGTAATCGCTGACATCGGCAACTTTGACTACGGCTTGTCGTCCCAGCGCTCGAATCTCTGCCGCCGTCGCTTGCGCCCATTCTTCGCGCAATTCCACAATGGCAATATCCGCTCCTTCGCGCGCAAACCGCAGCGCGATTGCCTTACCAATGCCGCGACCCGCGCCCGTTATGAGCGCGACTTGTCCTTGTAGTTGCATAAGGCCCCTTCCTTCCAATCTTAGATTGTTCAGTCCACATTGCGTAGTGCGTGTTACGTGAAACGTGGCGCGTAGTGCATGACGCGTAAAACGTAATGCGTGAAACGTGGGGCATGAGACAGGAATACGCGGTAGGAATCACGTAACACACACTACGGGCTTATAGCCCCTTCCCTGCCATAAAGCCGCCGTCAATAGGAAATGTTGCGCCGGTGATGAAATCCGCTTCCGGTGACGCGAGAAACACAATGAGAGGGGCGATTTCTTCCGGCAGCGCCCAGCGACCGGCAGGATGCGCTTTTTTCAGTCCTTCCAAAACATCAGGCTTATCAAAGTACGATTCCGTCATCGAGGTGCGAACGACGCCGGGAGCAACCGCGTTCACCTGAATATTCTTATCCGCCAGCTCCAGCGCCATTTCCTTGGTGAGCCCGACCACAGCATGTTTTGAAGACACATACGCGGCGCGATTCGGTACGGCGGTCAGTCCGGCCACGGACGCCAGGTTGACAATCTTTCCTCCACGGCCGTGCGTCACCAGATATTGCGCGACCGCCTGGCTGCACAAGAACGTGCCGGTTAAATTGACCGAAAGAATCCGCTGCCATTCGGCAAAGGGCAGCAGCAAAAACGGCACGATCTCCCGCACGCCGGCGCTATTGACCAACACGTCAATGCCGCCCAATCGTTCAACAGCGTGCGTGACCATCGCTGCGACGGATTCAGGAACAGCGACGTCCACCTGTAACGCGACGGCTTTGCAACCACTTTTTTCTACTTCATAAACAGTGCTTTGCGCAGCTTCGAGATTCACATCCGCCGCGCCGATTGCGGCGCCCTCTTTGGCGAAGGCGAGACACGTCGCGCGACCGATGCCGCTGCCAGCGCCGGTGACCAGCACACATTTATTGGTAAAACGCATACACTCACTCCTTATTGAGTCATTGAGCGATTTAGCGATTGAGCCATTGAAGACAGACGTTATCACAGTTTTCGTTGCTATTTCTCAATGACCCAATGACTCAATGACCCGATGACTCAATTGCTCCGTTGATCCTTCACCAGCACCCCCTTCTCATAAAGCCCCTGAATCTGTTCCATCGAATATCCGCATAGCTCGCGCAGCAACTGCTCGTTGTGCTGTCCGAGGCGCGCGGCGGGCCCAGGAATCCGCGGCGGCGTTTTGGAAAACTTATGCGGAGATTTAAGAAGCAGAAGTTCGCCGTAATCAGGATTTGGCGTCCGTTCGATCATGCGAGCGCTCAGGTGCGGATTTTGAGCAAATTGACCAACGGAGAGAATCGGGGCTACAGGCAGACGCAGCTCATCCGCCATGATGCGAATTGCTTCTTCATCACTCGGCAACGACTGCAACCATTCTTCGATCACCACCGTCAGTGCAGCCGCATTCTGAATGCGCCAGCGGTTGGTTTTGAATTCAGGCGAGGCCAAGAGCTCCTCTCGTCCCATGCGCTTGACCAACGCCTCCCAATGTCCCTCAGTGATCAAGCCAATAGCGATATAACCATCCTTCGATTTGAATGCTCCATAAGGAAACGCGCCGCTGCGCTGCGTGCCGCCGCGTTGCGGATCGACCTCGCCATTGGTCACGCTGTACGCCGCCAGCGCCCAATCGTGCGCATTGTAGGCGCAATCAACCAGCGCCAAATCGATATGTTGCCCCTCGCCTGTGCGCTCACGATGGAACAACGCGGCGCAGATAGCGCCAAAAGCGTTGAGCGCGCCCATGTGGTCGCCAATCGCTGAACCAGGGTACGCGGGATATCCATCGGGATCGCCTATCATGTGCAGGAGTCCGCCCGCGCCCAACGCGACCAGATCATTGCCAATGCGGCGCGAGTACGGGCCTTCTTGTCCATAGGTCGAGACCGAACACATGATAATCCTGGGATTGATCTGCGACACTATGTCGTAGGTTAAGCCGTAGTGCGCCATAACGCCTGGCGTGAAATTTTCGAACAGCACATCGCAGACCTTAATCAGGTCTTTAATGACCGCCTGCCCTTCGGGCGTCTTCACGTCAACGCATAGGCTTTTCTTCCCGCGATTGTGCATGATGAAGTAGCTCGGAATAGCGCCGTCTTTGCCGTCTTTCGGCACGATGCGGATGTTGCGGCTATGTTCGCCTTTCGGCGGCAATTCAACCTTGATGACTTCAGCGCCCAGGTCGACCATCAGGCGCGTGGCCTGCGGTCCCGCCAGCCACTGGGTGAAGTCGAGAATGCGGACACCGTCTAAAATATGTTTTGGATTTGACATATTTGCGCTCCTGCCACAAAGCGTGATGCGTAGGCTGGATTGTTCCCGTACTCTTCCTCATTTTCTTTAATGAGAGACTTTCGCTGGTTTGAGACCATGACAAGTAACAAACGAATCACCTTGGTAAGTAACTCCAGACGGTCTCCAACGAGCGGTTCACCAAGAACGTACCGAGTTTTGTAGTACCAGTCGCGGCTCTCTCTTGCTGAGCCTAGAGCATATTCGTAGAAGCGAGCTTGGTCTTTTACAGAACTTCGACTATACCCCTCGGCAATATTAGCGCCGATCGAACCAAGGGCTCGAACAAGTTGATCTGAAAGACCTATCATTCGTCTGTCTTGGGCAAGAGACACAACATCACGCCAGCCCTGCATCTTCCCCAGTGTGTCGCCACTAATCACCGAGGGAACTGACTGTATCCATTCTTGGTAGTTCATAGCCCAGCCCCTTTGCCTTGCCGGATCACGCACCACGTTTCACGTCTTACGAAAACCTGGCATCACCTCTTTCGCAAACAACTCAAATGCGCCAGTGGCGCGCTTGGGATCGAGGCCAGGAAGCTGCGTGAGCATGATCAGATGCGTGCACTGAAATTCTTTCTGAAACTGCTCCAGCTTGTGCGCCACCTGATCTGGGGTCCCGACCATCGCCGCGCGGCCGAACGCCGAGTTGCGGATTTCGCTGTGATGCTTGAATTGCCAGACCTCCTTGTCGCCGGGCGCGTCATTCGCCTCGGCAAGGATGTGCCCGTAGAATTCCATCATACTGTGCAGATGCGGCGCGACATCCTCCCAGGCTTGGTCCTCATTTGCGGCGGTATAGACGAGGCGCAGTTGCGCGATATTGAAATCCTGCGGATCGCGACCCGTTTTTTTGAGTTCATCGATATACCACGGCGCCGGATCGGGACCGAGCGTCGCCATGAGATGCGCGCCTCGGCGCGCGACGCGACGTACGGCTTTCTCCGCCCGCGCGCCAATCCAGAGCGGCATGGGATTCTGCACCGGCTTGGGAGACAACGTCATGTCCTTCACGCGGGTGAATTTTCCTTCGAAAGAGACATGATCTTCGTTCCACAAGCGTTGAATCAGCCGCACGCCTTCATCGAGCCGAGCCGAACGCTCCTCGCGTTTCATACAGAAGGCGTTGAACTCCATGTAGGAATAGCCTTGTCCGACGCCGAGATCGAAACGTCCATTGGAGATAATGTCAACACAAGTCGCGTCTTCGGCGACGCGGACAGGATGCTGAAACGGCAACAGCAAAACAAACGTGCCGATGCGGATACGGCTCGTGCGCGCCGCCACCGCCGCCGCCGTCGGCAACAGCGAGGGATTATAACCGTCCTCGGTAAAGTGATGTTCTGTTAACCAGATGTTGTCGTATCCCAGTTCTTCACAGCGCACGATCTGATCGAAGATCGCTTTGTACAGTGCCGGAAATGGCCGCCGCCATTGTTTGGGATTGCGAAAGTCTTCCATAAAGCCGAATTTCATTGGACTCTTCTCCTTTTGTCATTCGTCGTCCTGCTGATTACCGACCGCCATAAGCAAAGTTTAGTAGGCACAGGGTTCACACCAACCCGACCGCCGCCAATCCCGCCTGCGCGCACTCCACGTCTTGATCCGGCGTGCCGCCGCTGGCGCCGATCGCGCCGACGACCTCGCCGTCCTGCCGGATCGGCAGTCCGCCGCCGCCGGCAATCAACGGCACTGCGCCAATGTTGACAATGCTGCCGAAGAACTGTGGCCGCGTTTCGGCCAGCTTGCCCATCTCCGCCGAGGTGCGCCGGAACAGTGCCGCAGTATAGGCTTTACTGTGCGCGATGCTGGGCGTGAGCAACGCCGCGCCATCCATGCGCGTCAGCGCGATGAGATAACCGCCGGCGTCGACAATAGCAAAACTCATCGGCGCGTTGATGTCTTGCGCCTTCGCGCGCGCGCCGGCCAGGATCTTTTCCGCTGTTTCGAGATTGAGCGCCATCGAAAATCCTCCTGTATGTTACGTGATGCGTGGTGCGTGATTTACTCTCTCGCCTCCCGTCTTCCCCCTCACGCTTACGCCTTACGCTCTTTCGTCCTCCGTCTCCTTTTTTCCCTCACCTCCACTCAGCACTCATTACTCACCACTTGTTACTAATAGGTATCCGGCGGCAACTTACTGTGGTCCCAACTGGTAATCTTCTCTGGAATAATTTTCAGCACCGAGCGTTTTTTCGCTCGCTCCTGAATAACGGCGCTCATCGGCGCATCGACGCTCTCGCCTTGAAAGGCGCGGATCTCGCGCATGATCTTCCATACCTCATCCGCGTCATCGATGATCTCACAGCGCCCGCGAATCATCACGCCGCGTAGCTCATTGTATTTCGTTCCCGACTCCACCATCACCGCCACCTTCGGGTTGCGACGGGCGTTGACGACCTTCTGCGCCTTACGAAAGGACGTCATATACACGCAGCCGTCTTTCACCATGTACGCCATGGCGACGGCGTGCGGATAGCCGTCTTTATCAATGGTACAGAGGGTCATCGTCCGCGCTTTGCGAAGATACTCCTCCCGCTCTGCAGGCGTCATTTTGATTTGACTCTGTCGGTTCATGCTGACCTCCCCAATAAGTTGTACGTTCCTCAACGACAGGATGCACGCGCAAGAGGTGCTATAGCATGGGAAGCTTATTCGACAAATAGCTTGCTTGTTCTCGCCACCCAGGCGGAAGTTGCGGTCTCGTCTGCGCAGCTACGTTTGGATTCCGGGTCGTAGCCTGCGAACGCGCCCGGCGTGACAGGTAAGACAACAGCGTCATTCCGATCCTTCGGTGACGTTCAGGATAAACTCCAGCCGGGAGCCAGAATTTTGTTACGCGCTTCTTCTTTCTTTTCTCTTTCTTTCCAAAGGTTTTTTTGCTATGACGCTAGACCGTGTAGAAACGTAGTATGAGCTCTGCCACTGGAGCATTGATGACCGCCTCTTCCCGAAACCCGATGGCCCCTGGCGCTTCTTCTTCCATTCCTGCTCCAGACACTGCGGCGGCTGACCAATCGCCCGCCGGCTTTCCTCCTGCTCGCGCGTTCTTTGTTGGTCGCGAACGTGAGCTCCATGAGCTTGGTTCTGCCGTAGAGGCGATGTGTGCAGGCTCTGGGCGACTGCTGCTTCTCGTGGGCGAGCCAGGCATCGGTAAAACTCGCTTGGCCGATGAACTGGCCGCCATCGCCCGCCAATCTGGGGTAAACGTCCTCTGGGGTCGCTGCTGGGAAGGCGATGGAGCCCCAGCGTTCTGGCCGTGGCGTCAACTTCTCCGGGCGTATGCGCAACAATGCGCGCCAGACATTCTTGCCTCTGAGATGGGCTCAGGGGGCCCGATCATTGCTCAGGTTGTTGCGGAAGTGCGCGAGCGGCTTCCTCATCTCCCCGCGTCGCCGGAGTTGTCGCCGGAAGCCGCTCGGTTTCATTTTTTTGACAGCATAACGCTGTGGCTGAAGAAGGCGGCGGCGCGACAACCGCTCCTGTTAATCCTGGATGACCTGCATTGGGCCGATACCCCCTCGCTGCTGCTCCTGCAATTCCTGGCGCGGGAGCTGCATGAGACTCGCCTCCTGGTCCTTGGCGCGTATCGAGACACAGAAGTCAACGAGGCTCACCCTCTTGCTGAAGCCTTGGGGGTGCTTGCACGGGAAAGCCAACGCATTCAACTCTCTGGCCTCTCCCCGGATGAAGTGCTCCGCTTTCTTGAGCACACAACCGGAGCTACCCCTTCACCAGGTCTTGTCACGTCAATCCGCAACAACACGGAAGGCAATCCATTTTTCGTTCAGGAAACCGTACGGCTTCTGGCTGCCGAAGGAAGTCTGACGAGCCGCGAGCGGTATGATGCCTTAGGGGGCAATGTCCCGCCGAGCGTGAAGGAGACGATCCGCCGTCGCTTGCTGCGTCTCTCTCCAGCATGTGTGCACATGCTGACCATCGCCGCAACCATTGGGCATGAGTTCTCTTCTGATCTGCTCGCGCGTGTGTGTCAAAACCGGAGCGGGACGACATGGGAGTTACTGTTGTCCTCTCTCCAGGAGGCGATAGCGGCTCGCATTCTCGCCAAGGTCGGCGGCGAAGAGGAACGGTATCGTTTTCTTCATGCCCTGATCCGGGAAACGCTGTATGAGGACGCGCCGTTACAGGAGCGAGTGCAGCTCCACCGCCATGTCGGTGAAGCAATAGAAACTCTGTACGGAGCGTATCTCCGGCCACATTTAACCGAACTGGCCGAGCATTTTTTCAAAGCCCGACAGAGTGACGTTGGCGACAAAGCGCTCCACTATGCGATACAGGCCGGGGAGCGCGCGGCGGCATTGTTAGCCTATGAAGAAGCCGCCAGCTATTACGCGCGAGCATTACAACTGCTCCCCCTTACGGAAGCCAATGAGAAGCAGCGGTGTGAGCTCTTACTGGCGCGCGGTGAAGTCTTATCGTATGCGGGCGAAACCCAGCAGTCCCGAGAAACCTTCTTCCAAGCCGCCGCCATCGCGAGAAAACTCAGGACGCAGGACAATACCACACAAATCGTTTCTTTCCTCGCACGCGCCGCCCTTGGATTGGGGACGGTCTGGTTTGTCACCGGCACGGGTATGGTGGATGAACCGCTGGTGCGCTTGCTAGCAGAAGCCCGGGACGCGCTCGGCGAGACGGACAGCCCGCTTTACGCTCGCGTGCTTGCACGCCTGGCCGCGGAATTACGTTGGTCCGCTCCGCCTGAGCAGAGAACTGTACTCAGTCAGCAAGCAATCGCTATGGCGCGTCGCTTAGGAGATGAGTCGACGCTCGTCTACACGCTTAGCGCCTGGCACTGGGCGCTTTGGAGCGCCGATAATGTCGAAGAACGCTTGACCGTCGCTAGTGAAATGATTCACGTCGCCGAAAAGGGCAAAAACGATACGCTCGCCTTGGTCGGACGCACGTGGCGCAGTCTGGCCTGGCTCGAGTTAGGCAAACGCGAGCAGTCGGATGCGGATATTGAGATCGCCTTTGCGCTGGCGGAGAAACTCCGCCAGCCTTTCTACCGCTGGTGGGCGACTGGGCAGAGAACTTTGCGTGCGCTTCTGGAAGGTCGGCTGGAAGAGGCGGAGCGCTGTATCTACCAACAACTGCGGCTCGGGCAACAGGTGCAAGCGCCTGACACGTTGCAGGCCTTCGGCGTGCAGATGGCTATCCTGCGAAACGAGCAAGATCGATTGCAGGAAATGGAAGCAGTTTTCAAGGAGTTTGCCGGTCAGTATCCGACCGTACCAGCCTGGCGCTGCGGCTTAGCCGGGCTCTATAGAGAACTTGAACAGGAGGACCAAGCGCGAGCGGAGTTCGAGCGCATCGCCGCCCATAACTTTACAGACTTGCCCCAAGATCAACAGTGGCTGACTGCTCTAATGCTGCTGTCCGATGTCTGTACATTTCTACGGGAGACAGACCATGCTGTCCGTTTGTATGAACTGCTGCTTCCCTTTGCCAACCGAGTCGCCATTATTGGTCCGGGAGCGGCGTGTTATGGCGCCGTTGATCGTAGCCTTGGTCTCCTGGCAGCCGTGTTGTCGCTGTGGGACAAAGCCTCCCGCCACTTTGAGGACGCGCTTATCTACAATGCGCGCATTCGCGCCACGCCGTTCCTCGTGCGCACGCAATATGAGTACGCCCAGATGCTTATCGCGCGCGGCTCTCCGCAAGGGCAGGAGCGAGCTCGGCGTCTCCTCGACAACGCGCTTACTACCGCGCAAGAGTTGGGGCTTAAGAGGCTTCAGTCTAAGCTTGAAATTCTCAAATCGGAGGAAAGTCAAAAGTCAACAGTCAAAGGGCAACAGTCAAAAATAGAGCCTCTACAACTCCCAAGTTTCAAGCCCCAAGTCCTTCGTTCTCAGGACTCAGCGCTCAGTACTCAAAACTCTAACGTTTTTCATCTAGAGGGAGAGTATTGGACTCTGAGTTACGCAGACGCCACGGTCCGGCTGCATGATGTAAAAGGGCTGCATCATATCGCCACCTTGCTCCGTGAACCGGGACGAGAATTCCACGTTATAGACTTACTCGCAGAGACTGACCGTGATCCGACCACAACGCGTGCGCAACGCCTTGACGAGGATGCGTCAGTTTCCACCCTTGCCCTCTCGGCTGCCCGGCCCGATTATCAAGCGCGGACAAGGTACCGCGAGCGCCTGGCGGAGCTGCGAGCTGAACTTGCACAAGTTGATCAGTTTAATGACCTGGGTGGAAGCGCCGCCATTCGCGCAGAGATGGAGTTTCTTACGCAAGAACTCTCCGCCGCCTACAATGCCCGTAAAAGCAACGGGGAAATCGAAAAGGCGCGCAAGGCTGTCGCCTATCGCATCCGCACCGCGCTGGGAAAACTAAGACAAGCGCACCCCAGGCTCTGGCGTCATCTGTCGCTCTCTCTCAAAACGGGCGTTTTCTGCTCGTACACCCCTGAGAAGCCAACAACCTGGCTCATCTGATTATGCGAGATTAAGTCGAACCGCAACAGAATGGCCCACTGGGTAGGGCGATCCTTGGAATCGCTCATAGGCAAGCTGTCTCCAACCCTCGAAAACCTAGCATTGCTAGGCTTCATCTAGCGCCTTTTTGTACGAAAGAAGACTCCGTCAAACCATTCGGAGCAATGGCGCCTTGGCTTGTTTCCCATGGCAAGAGGAGCAGGCAAGGATTCTCGGGACTCCGTGCGGTTTCTCACCTGCCTGACTTTTTCAGCAAGTAGCAAACAAGAAAGGAGGACGTGAGAGGAGGACTAAACAACATAGTGATGAAGTTTAGCGCGAACAAAAGCGCAATAGGCATTGTTCGGTTGGTGCGGCCTTGTTTCAACCACAAAGGAGTTCACTTATGTCTTATCATCGATCCATCCCCAGGCTTCTCACTACTATGACGCTAGCAATCCTCACGTTTGGCGGGCTGAATTCCCAGGCCCTGGCTACACAGGTCCAGAACACTCCCGTCAGGATCAACGGCGGCGTGGCCGACTTCGGCAGCGGAAACCACTCGTTTGGCAGTCCGGGGGGTAACGGCGCCGTGATGTTTGACTACACGAGCGTCAACGGCCAAATCGTCGCCACCGCCCGGGTGACAGGCACGCTGTACTGGGACGCCTTGGCGAGCGGCTGCGCACGCCTCCTCATCGATTTCAGAGACCTCAACGGCAATGTCCTCAACACACAAATAGTCAACACACAATGTCCGGCGCCAGGGTTCAACGCCAACAGCGCCGCCAATCAAGCTCCAGTCGATAACAGTTTCGCGAGTTCAAATCTCCACTCCGTCCTACTCCGCACAGCCGACGTTACCGCCGGCACGGTGAACATCACCTGCACCACCACCACCACGTGCCCCCCCGTGAACGCACCCAGGACCCGGAACTTCTCTGTGCTGATCAACAACGGAGAGAGCGATTTTGGCGGAGGCACCGGGCACTCCGGCGGCGCGCCGACGGCCGCGGGAACTGTCTCGCTCACGCGCACGAACGGCACGATGAGCGGCAACGTCACCGGAACACTCTTCTGGGACACCCTCAATATTTTCCAGTCAGGCGTCGCCCGACTGCGGGTCGACTTTCAGACTATAGGAGGCGCTAACCTCTCTTCCCCCCCACCGTTTGATTTGAACGGGTCGGGCTGTTGCGCCACCGACGCCAAAAACCAGCTAGCTGTCGGCACTGCTCCCTTCAGCAGCGGGTCACTGTGGCGGATCCGTCTGCGAGTCGGACAGGTGGTCGGCGGCAGCAATGTGAACGTGGTGGAGAAAATTATCGCCTATGACAGCACCGGCTCCTTCGAACTCACGCCGAATGATGTCGACGTAGCAGTCCACGAGCAGGTGCTTTACACCTTCACGTGGACTGTACCCGAGCCGCTGAACTGGCATGATCTGAAGTCCATCGAGTTGCGCATTCGCGACGACGTGGAGACGATCCTGAGACTGAAGTTCGATGAGGCCAGCAACACCTTCAGACTTTTCAATGATGCGACAGGCAAATTCGGACCTGCCTTCCCGGCGGGCCACCCCAACCGCTTGCAGACGCCTGAGGCGACGTTCTACCTGGCCGGCGCTAGCATCGTAGCAAGCGGCCCGACCAGCCCGAGCGTCACACTCCATCTCCCCCTGAGCTTCAAGCCGTCGGCGGCGGGACGCACGTTCAACGTAGAAGTGAGGGCCAGCGATGATGAGGGCAATGAGCCGAACTTCGAGCAAGCCGGCACGTTGAGCGTACATTAGACGATCATTCCACACCCGCCTCGCCATCTGCGCGATGGAAGCAGCAAAGCTGGCGCTGGGTCTCCCGACGCCAGCTAATGAACTGATAGTCCTCATAGAGGGGATGATGTCTTTGCCAGAACTCGGGAGAAGGACCAAGAATCATGATCCGCCTTTGAGCCTTTTTCTCTCATCGTGTGGACGCAGAGTAACCCAGTCATTCCGAGTGAAGGGGGCGCCTGATGTCGCTGAGCAAGGAGACCAGTTTGGTCGGGCGCTGTACTAAAAAGGAGTTAACCACAAGTCCAGAACAGGCCTCGGACAAGTCCAAACACGTCTGAAGGAAGGAGAGATTGCCATGAAGGCCGTCAAACAATTATTTTACACTCTCTGTGATGTTTTTGTACTCATCGCTGTGGGAGGACTTATTGTGCCCTCGTTCTCCTACGGCAAAAATTCATCCCCTCCGCCAATTGAAGAGGCTGACGACTCTCCGGGCCAGGGAGACGAGCGCCGAAACAATCCTTGTGGCTATCTACCCGATCCTCCAGGCAAGGCTAACGGAATCGACAAGCACTGCCCTCCGCTTGGCAGCAGCGGCGGCGTTGCGAGAGGCGATTTCAACGGCGATGGGATAGCCGATCTCGCCATCGGCGTGCCGTACGAGGATATCAATGGCTACAACGCGGTTGGGACCGTCAATATCATCTACGGCTCAGGCATGGGCCTGACATCGTCTGGAGACCAACTCTTGGAGCCGCGGACCTTCGGCTATCCGCTCCACTCGAACGATCACTTCGGGTGGGCCTTGGCCTCCGGAGACTTCAACGGCGACGGCTATGCGGATCTCGCGATCGGCATGCCGGACTACGAGGCCTTGCAAAACGAACCTAACGTAGGACGCGTGTTCCTGGTCAATGGGGGAGCGAACGGTCTCAACCTTAACTCCGCTCGCTCGCTGGACACGGTGGCTGATGCGAGGGGGCGCCAAGGCGCCGCGCTCGTGTGGGGCGATTTCAACGGCGACGGCTACGGCGACCTTGCAGTCGGGATTCCTGAGGCGACGGCCCCGGGCGATGGATTTGCCTGCTCACGTTTGGCGTTTGACTCCTCGGCCGCTGGGAAGGTGCACGTTTATTATGGATCTGCGAGCGGGCTAACAACCTTTGGCGCGCAGGTGTTCCGCCAGGGCGTTTGCGATTTCGGAACGGATGGGGACGGCGTCGGGGACTCGCCCGAAGGCGGGGACCGGTTCGGCTCCTCACTAACGGCATTGAGAAGGACAAATGGCGCCGACGACCTCGTCATTGGCGCACCATATGAAGACCTCGGCTTGTTCGACAAGATCGACGCCGGCATCGTGCACGTAATTCCCGGCTTCCGCAGCGGGCTTGACCCGTTTTACGCACAGATACTGTCCCAGGACACTCCCGGCGTCGGCGGAGCCGCGGAGACCGGCGACCTGTTCGGCCGCACCTTGGCCTCAGGGGACGTGGATGGAGATGGTCGCGGAGATTTAGTGATCGGCGTCCCGAACGAAGATCTATCGAGCAATACCGAGGCAGACGCTGGAGGGGTACATGTGTTCATGGATCGGGATGCGGACCGCTTCATCCCTTCGGCCAGTTTGTTTATCAGCCAAGCGAGCATCCCAGGCGTGTCCGTTGAGGCGGGCGACCGCTTTGGGTGGGCTCTTGCCATAGGCGACTTCGACGGCGATGGTTATGGTGATCTCGCAATCGGCTCTCCTGGAGAGGATTTTTCGGGCCTCACCGACGCCGGTCTGGTCAGCGTGTTGTACGGCACCTCAAACGGCCCCTCGACGACCCGGACGCAGAACTGGACGCAGGATTCAAGCGGTGTAATCGACGTTGCGGAGGAAGGCGACCAGTTCGGCTACGCGCTGTCAGCTTGGAATTTCGGCAACGGATCGCGGGCGGATCTGGCGATAGGCGCGCCTTTCGAAGACCTCGTATCGACCATCACGGAAACCCTGCAGGAAGATGCCGGCGCGGTCAACGTGTTGTACGGCAGCGCCACCGGTCTGACGGCGACTGGCAACCAGTTCTGGAACCAGGACAGCCCCGGCATCCTCGACGCCGCGCAAACCGGCGACCGCTTCGGCAGCACGTTGTATTGAGCAGACCCTAACGGCGTCAGACGCTTGAGACTCTCTCCCTCCAAAGAGGCAAAGAAAGAAACAGGGAAACCTAACGATTATACAGGAGACTGCCATGGGTATCGCCAAGCGAGCCTGCAGCACATTATGTGACGTCGTTGGCGGCGTCGCAATCTTAGGGCTTGTTATCCCCCCCTTCACTTACGGCAAGAACGCGCCTCCAGCCGTAGAGGAGGACGAAGATGGTCCAGGTCAAGGCGACGACCATCGCGCCGATCCTTGCGGGCATCTGCCTGATCCCCCAGGGAATGCCAAAGGTATTGATAAATATTGCTCACAGGCAGGCAGCAGTAGCGGCATTGCCAAAGGCGATTTCAACGGCGACGGCTTTGCGGACCTGGCCGTCGGCATACCAGACGAGGATATTGGTAGCGGTGAAGACGCAGGAGCTGTTGTTATCATTTATGGCTCTGGCGGTGGGCGTCCCTCGTGAAGATATTGGCGTGTCGGCAAATGCTGGCGCAGTCAATGTCATTTATGGCTCAAGTTCTGGCTTGACGAGTAGCGGCGATCAGTTTTGGGATCAAAATACGATCTTTGGCCCCGAGATCAATCCGTTCATTGAGAGTGGCAATGAAGCCCAAGACTTCTTTGGTTTCGCGCTTGCAGCGGGAGACTTCAATGCCGATGGCCGTGACGATCTTGCCATCGGCGTCCCTCTTGAGGATGTCGTGAACTCGAATGTTGTCCACACCGAGAATGCGGGTGAGGTCGATGTCCTCTACGGTTCCACTTCTGGTCTTTCTACCACCGGTCGTGCACCCCAACAGTTTCATCAGGACACAATCAACGTTGAGGATGTTGCAGAAACTAACGACCAGTTTGGGCGTAGTCTCACGACTTGGAACTTTGGCAGGAATGAAAATGTGCAATCAAGGAATATCATCCTTCCTGGTTTTCTCAAGCTCGCCGATTTGGCGATCGGCGTACCATTCGAGGACGTGGGAGGCATTACTGACGCAGGAGCTGTCAATGTCCTTTACGGCTCCTCTTTTGCCAACGGATTAACTACCTCCAATGATCAGTTCTGGCATCAAGACAGCACTGGAGTTGCAGGAAGTGCTGAGGCCGGAGATCAGTTTGGCCAGGCGGTGTACTGATCCGTTGAAGCGGAAGGCTATCTACCCCGGCGCCCCAACCTCTCTCATATCGAGAGAGAGAGAGAGAAAAGCCCCAGAGGAGGTTGTCATGAGCATTGGTCAACGCTTTATTTACACTGTCCGTGATATTTTTATTCTCATTGCTGCGGCAGGGTTAATCTTGCCGCCGTTCACTTATAGCAAAAATGCGCCACCGCCAACTGCGGAAGAGGACGAGGATGGGCCTGGTCAGGGCGACGAGCATCGAGCCGATCCTTGTGATCACTTGCCTGATCCTCCAGGCAAAGCCAAGGGCATCGACAAACGCTGTCCGCCACCCCTCGGCAGCAGCGGTGGTGTGGCTCGGGGCGACTTCAACGGCGATGGCATTGGAGATTTAGCGGTCGGCGCGCCGTTCGAGGACCTCGAGGTCGTGCTCATCAACCCTCTGACCGGACTCTCTGCCGCGAACAGCGCCCCAACCGTAAAGCTAAGTCACGCTTGACAATACGGTAGCCTCTTAGCCGTAAGGAACTCAAAGCCCTGTTCCCCGGTTTCGATCAGGCCCTGCGTGATAACGGCGCGCATGAATTAGACTTCGCCTCCACGTTCGCCACGCTACGCCCTGCCGGCTGGGCGCCGCGAGTGAATAATCACATACCCCTGTTCTTCGCCAGTCGTACGCTCATCGAGTCCGTCGTGCGCGGCTTGTTCCGGAAACTTCCCAACATCACATTGCTAGAACGGACGGCAGTGACGGGCATTGCCGCCGCGCGGCGCAACACCTTGGAGGCTAAAGGCGTGCATGTCACCCCCCTAGACGGCGGCGCTCCCACCACGCTTGTGGCGGATCTCATTGTGGACGCCAGCGGTCGCGCCTCGAAAGCGCCGGACCCAAGTCAGTTGCCGCGTGAGTGGTGGTGGAAAGGGGTGTGGATCGATCTCAAGCTTCCAGAACATACGTTCGCTGGGGTATTGTTTCCCATCGAACACGGACGGTGGCTGGTCACGCTGGCGGGCGTCTCTAAAAACTATCCTCCAAGCGACGAGGCGGGGTTCATGGCGACGCTGCATCAATTGCGCTCGCCGATCATCGCAGAAATGGTCCGTTTCGCGGAGCCTATCTCTCCAGTCTATAGCAACCGCGCAATGGCCAATCGCTTTCGCCATTATGAGCAGTGGAAAGCACGTCTCGATGGGTTTGTCGCACTTGGTGATGCGGTCTGCGCCTTCAATCCAGTCTATGGACAAGGCATGACGACAGGAACGGTCTCGGCCACGATTTTATGCGACTGTCTTAAACAATACGATCCGGCAACCCCGACTTGCCACGCCACTTTTTCAAGCTACAAGCGCGTTTTCAACAGCACCCATGGGGCTTGGCGACTGGCGCGGATTTTCGTTTTCCTCTGACAGAAGGACAACGACCTCGGGTGAGCCATTTCATTAGCCCCTACATGGAAACGCTGTTTAGAGCAGGTGATGAGGATGCCGTTATTCGCCGCCAAGTCGGTCAGGTGATGAACATGTTCAAACTTCCGCCCGCTTTGTTTGCTCCCCATATCATGGCGCGCGTCGCCTGGTGGGCGCTGAAGCACAAATTCCGTGGCGCTGGCGCGATGGAACATCCATTCCGGCCATGCCGCCAGCGTTCACTCTAGCGGGATAATCTCGGCTATAAGGGCGAAGCATTTGCATTGACATAGAGGCGCGCCGCGCTTCTATGATTCATGGGTGATAACCAAGCAATCGATAGGCGTCTTTCCCTACTAGACCAGCCGCCTACGCCCATGTATTATGCTCCCTCGCAGTTGAACACAGCACCTTTTTTTCTTGAAAGTCTAGTTTTTTCGCGAGGATGGCGGAACTGGCAGACGCGCTAGTTTGAGGGGCTAGTGGGGTAAAACCCGTGGGGGTTCAAGTCCCCCTCCTCGCATACCTCCATTTGGGCAGAAGACGATTCTCCCTGTCTTCCCTGGCGCTCCTCCTTCGTATTCATTGACTCCTCCGGGGGGTTGTGAGACACAAGAAGGCTATGATGAACGAATCTACTGTCTCTTCTCCAGCGCTCACGTCGGATCGTTTGCTTTTCACTCTGGGAAATGGCTTACGAGTGGCCATTCAAGAGGATCATTTTGCTCCGGTCGTGGCCATCCAGATGTGGGTAAAAGCCGGCAGCGCAGATGAAACCCCGGATGTCGCCGGCGCTGCCCATGTCCATGAGCATATGATCTTTAAGGGCACGGCGCGCCGTCCAGTCGGAGCGATCGCCGCCGAAGTCGAGTCGTCTGGCGGCAACATTAACGCGTTCACGACAGCGGATCATACGGTCTACCACCTCGTTTTGGCGTCCCGGTATTTCTCTACCGGGCTCGATATCATTGCCGACGCCTTGCACAACGCCACGTTTGATCCGCATGAGCTGGCGAAGGAACTTCAGGTCGTCATGGAAGAGTGGAAACGCGGCGAGGATTCGCCCACTTCGCGCGCCGCCACGGAGTTGTTCCGCCTGGCGTACACCGTGCATCCGTACGGCCGGCCAGTGATCGGGTTTCGCGAAACAATTGAAGCGCTGAACCGGGAGCGCGTGTTGAACTTTTACCAGCGCTGGTATCATCCGAACAACATGACCCTGGTGATTGTCGGTGATATCGACTGCGAACAAGCGCGGAACGAAGTCATCCGTTTATTTGCGGCGCAAAAACCCAGCCCTCTTCCCGTTCGACCGCGCACCGCTGAGCCGCCTCAACAAGAGCTGCGGTTCTCCATCCTCGATATGAATGTCGAGGAATCGTATCTCTATTTAAGCGTCCCTATACCAGCGGCAACGCACGAGGATGTCTGCGCTCTTGACCTCCTCAGTTATATTCTTGGCGGCGGAGAAAGTTCACGGCTTGTGCAGTCCCTCCAGGCCGACAAAGAAATTGTTAACTGGATTTCCGCGCACGCCTACACCCCACAGGACACAGGGCTGTTCATCATTGCCGCGGCGCTCGAACAAGAGAAAATTCGGCCCGCCTTAGAGGAGATTCTTGCGACCCTTTTCCAGTGTAAACAAGGCCTTGTTTCTCCGGCTGAACTGGCGCGCGCACGCACGAACCTGGAGAGTGATTTCATCTACCGGCGGGAAACGGTACAGGGTCAGGCGCGACAATTGGGATATTTTCTGACGTTGTTTGACGATCCGGATTTCGAGCGTCGCTATCTTGATGGCTTAGCCACCGCCACCCGCCAAGATTTACAGCGCGTGGCGCAGCGTTATTTTTCCCCTGAAGCGCTGTCAATCGTATTGCTTGGTTCAACGGAAGGCGTCGACCTACCGACGAAGGAGGACGTTGTGGCGTTGTGCCGGCGGCTTGATGCACCGCCGCCGCCCGTTGCTATCCCTGCAGTCATGCCGAAAAGTAACCAGCACATCTCGGTAACGACATTAACCAACGGCGTCAGGCTGATCGTAAAAGAGCATCATGGCGTGCCGGTTGTGGCGTTGCAGGCAGTGATGCTGGGTGGACTCTTATTCGAGAATGAAACCAATACCGGCATTAATAATTTTCTTGCCGGTATGTTGACACGGGGCAGTGAGCGGTTCTCTCGTTTGGAGCTCGCAGAAGCAGTGGAGTCGCTGGCAGGCAGCATCCGCGGCTTTTCGGGCCGCAACAGTTTGGGGCTGGCCGGGTCGTTTTTGTCGACGGCTCGTGTGGAAGATGCGCTTGACCTCTTTGTAGAAACGCTGCTCTCTCCCACCTTTCCCAGCGAGGAAGTCGAAAAACGCCGCCGTGAGGTGCTGCTGCTGATCAAAAACCGGGAAGATGATTTAGCGCAGATTGCCTTCGATCTCTTTTATCAAACGATCTTCACCACGCATCCCTACCGCTTTCCCGTGCTTGGCGTCGAAGACACCGTGCGCGCGCTGCAACGCGAGCAACTCATTGACTACTACCGTACCTTACTGAACCCTGCCCAGCTGGTGGTGAGCGTGGTCGGCGACGTTTCCACCGAGCAGATTATTGACCATTTTCAGGCAGCGTTAGAACCGCTTCCCGAGCAGCCGAGGAAAGCGGCATGGCCGCCAGAGGAACCTCGCCCGACGACCATACGCACCGCGCATAAGGCAGTGGAGAAACAACAAGCCCATGTGGTGCTTGGTTTTCAAGGCGTGTCGCTTGCCAACCCGGACCGCTATCCCTTGAAGGTGTTGGAGGCTATTCTGTCGCGTCAAGGCGGACGTTTATTCTATGAGTTGCGTGAACAGCGCGCGTTAGCCTATTCGGTAACCGCGTTCGGCGTTGAAGGACTGGCGCCGGGCGTCGTGGGCGTCTACGTCGGCACTGACCCGGGAAAAGTAGACGAAGCCACCACAGCGGTGCTCACAGAGCTCAAACGCGTACGCGAGGAGTTAGTTGATCCAGAAGAATTAGAGCAAGCGAAAAAATACCTCACTGGCAGTTATGAAATCTCCCTGCAGTCGAACTCCGCGCAGTGCGAAGAAATGGGATTCAATGAGTTGTACGGCTTGGGGTATGAGAACGGCCGCAGGTATTTAGCGGCCATTCAGGCGACGACGGCGGAAGACCTGCGCCGAGTTGCACGGCGATATTTTGAGGATGAGGCGCATGCGTTGGTGATTGTAGGACGGGAAGAGAGGGACTAGGGCTAGTATGAACGAAACGGAGAAACGGTGAAACGGAGATCTGCAAGAACGAAACAGAGAAACAGTGAAATGGTGAAAGAAAGAACGGGGTGTGCTCTCTCCGATTCTCCGCTTCCCCGGCTCTCCGATTCTTCTTCCAGAGGCTCCTCGCTTCCCCGCTTCCCCGCTTCCCCGGCTCCTGTTCCAAAAGATTCCCGCGCTCTCACACTTACTCCTCAGCGGTGGATTTGTCTCTCTGTCACCGTGCCGCATGAAGCGGCGGAAGCCGTCGCCACTTTCCTGGCGGAGCTTGGCTCCATGGGCGTGATTGAGGGCGAGCGGGATTTTCAGCGACCAGTTCCGTCAACAACAGATGTGAAAGGCTTTTTTGCCGAGGACACCTCGACGGTGGCGCTGACCGAAGCGCTGCAGCGTTACTTGCGAGAGCTAGCGACTTTCTTTCCTGGTCTCGATACTCGCGCGCCTCAGATCTCGCTTGTTACGGACGAGGCGTGGCATGAGCGCTGGCGCGAGCATTTTCCGCCAATTACCGTAGGAAATCGCTTCCTGTTACTTCCCCCGTGGGAACCGCCGCCTCAACAGACGAACCGGATCGTCATTATCATTGATCCCAGCATGGCGTTTGGCACCGGTCACCATGCCACAACCCAAGGGTGCCTGGAGGCAATTGAATTGTTACACTCACGGTACGGCGCGCCGGAGCGGGCGCTTGATCTTGGCACCGGGTCAGGCATCCTCGCCATCGCCCTCGCCAAACTCGGCGCGCGGCGCCTGTGGGCGACCGATATTGACCCTATCGCATTGGCGGAAGCGGAGAAAAACAGCGCAGCCAATGGCGTAACCGATTGTATCCAGTTTAGTGATCTACCCCTCGAACATCTCCCTCTGCCCTTCGCCTTGATTGCGGTAAACTTGTTTTCCACCACCCTTGTCGCTCTTGCGCCTACGTTGCGATCGGCAGTGCGAACGCAGGGGCATGCGATTCTGTCTGGCATTCAACTCGACCAGGAGCGCGAAGTGCTTACCGCCTACTCCGCCCCGGCGTGGGATCTTGTCACTCGCTTCCCTAAAGAAGAGTGGGTTACCCTGGTTATGCAACGGATATAAGGAATATGAGACAAAGCCCTGGACGAACAGATCAGTGGTAAACTCAAGAGTCATGTGGTCTGAGCGCCTCCTATCCTCAGTACTCAGCACTCAGTATTCAGCACTGTCTTAGTTGTGTTA
This sequence comes from Candidatus Methylomirabilota bacterium, assembly GCA_035575235.1. GTDB lineage: Bacteria > Desulfobacterota > Binatia > Bin18 > Bin18 > SYOC01. The sequence goes on along the minus strand of DATLYA010000235.1, from coordinate 354 downwards.
TGCCCCGGTTTTTCGTTGCCGCCACGCAGCTCTCAGCATCCCAGGCGGTTGTCAGCGGACCAGAATTTCACCACCTGCGGCACGTATTGCGATTAACGATTGGCGATCGCGTCACCCTGAGAGACGATCTCAATCGCGAGTATAGCGGCGTCATCATGGCGCTTTCTTCCTCTGAAGCACAAATTGCCATCACGGCAAGGAAGGAACTTTCCCCTGAGCGCTGTCCGCTGCTGTTGGCCCAGGGCCTGCTCAAAGGCCAGAAGATGGATATGGTGATTGAGAAAGCCACAGAGCTGGGCGTACACTGCATCGCGCCGTTCGCTTCGGCGTTCACCGTCGCCCACCTCCCTCAGG
>DATLYA010000234.1:0-22851 GCA_035575235.1 Candidatus Methylomirabilota bacterium | reverse complement strand
AACGACCCGAAAACACCGCCATTGCTGATAGAGAACGTCCCGCCTTGCAACTCATCTACCCGGATCTTTCCCGCTCTGGCCCGCTGACCGAGGTCCGCCAGCTCGAGCTCGATCTCCGCCATGCTTTTCCGATCGACATCGCGGATGACCGGCACGAGCAGCCCCTGCTCCGTCGCGACGGCAATGCCAATGTCGTAGTAATTTTTGTAGACAATATCATCGCCGCTGATCTCAGCATTGAGCGCCGGAAATGCACGCAGCGCCTCCACGCTGGCTTTGGCGAACAACGACATAAACCCCAATGAAACGCCATGCTTTTGCTTAAACGTGTCATTGTACTGCGCCCGTAGCTGCAATGCGGCGGTCATATCCACTTCATTGAACGTCGTGAGAATCGCCGCCGTGTTTTGCACCTGCTTAAGACGCTCAGCAATGCGTTTACGGATGCGGCTCATGGGCTCGCGCCGTTCACGCGGCTCACCGCCGTCTAGCGAACGCGCAACAACAGACGGACGAGCCGCAGGCGGGCTCGGAGCCGGAGCAGGTTGCAAAGGGGCAGGTTGTTCTTGCGCCCTGGCTTCAAGGTGGTGGAGAACATCACCTTTGGTGAGACGTCCGCCGCGACCGGTTGCTCTTACTTCGGCGGGATTAATTTTTTCTTCTTCCACTATCCGCCGCACTGCGGGACTCAATGGCGCCGCAGGCTCCACAGGAGCCGTTACTGGAGGAGCGGCAGGTTTCGCGGGCGCAACCGATGGCTGAGGAGCGGCTTTTTTCCCTTCGGCTCCAGGCGTCACTCGTCCAATCACTTCGCCAATTTGGACTTTTTCTCCCTCGCCCTTGAGGATTTCGCTCAACACCCCAGATTCGGGCGCTGCCAGCTCCATCGTCGCTTTGTCGGTTTCAATCTCGACAACGACTTCATCCTGCTCAACTGCATCTCCGGCAACCTTGAGCCAGCGCAGGATGGTCGCCTCGGTAATCGATTCGCCTAATGCGGGAACGATAACATCAACAGTCATAATGCTCCTTCGGAGCAGTAATCAGTCGCAAGTTCTCCAGTAATCAGAAGAGACAGAGAGGCGCTCTCTGCTTGCTCTGTTGCTTCTGTCACACCCGGCAACCAGCTACTGATAGCTGAGCATTTCTCCTTACTGACCACTGACCACTGACCACTGACCACTATGCAGCCGCGAATGCTTGTTCGATTACTTGCCGCTGTTCCTGTTGGTGAACCTTTTGCGCTCCAACAGCGGGGCTCGCCTGCGCGCTGCGTCCGATGTACCGTAGCTGAAGCCCGGGAGGCAACAGGGGAGAGAAGTGCTCCAGCATGAAAACCCAAGCACCCATATTGCGCGGCTCTTCCTGCACCCAGGCAATATCTTTGACCTTGGAATATCGCTTCACTACGCTAGTCAACGCCTTATGAGGAAGCGGATATAACTGTTCAATACGCACGATCGCTGTGTCCGTTGTGCGTCGCTGCTCCTGTTCAAGGAGCAGCTCATAATACACTTTCCCGGAACAGAAACGGAGTCGCGAGATCCTTTCAGGATCGAGCACAGACGGATCATCAAGCACTTCATGGAACATTCCCTCAGTCAGCTCAGCCACCGACGATACTGCAAGCTTATGGCGGAGCAAACTCTTCGGCGTCATGATAATCAGCGGCTTGCGAAAGTTCCGCTTCATTTGCCGCCGCAATACGTGAAAGAGCTGCGCAGGAGTCGTGCAATTGACAACCTGCATGTTGTCTTCGGCGCACAGCTGTAAGTATCGCTCTAGCCGCGCGCTAGAATGTTCAGGACCTTGTCCTTCGTAGCCGTGAGGAAGAAACATCACGAGTCCGCTCATGCGTTGCCATTTCGCTTCAGCGCTGGCGAGAAACTGATCGATGATGATTTGCGCGCCATTGGCGAAATCGCCAAACTGCGCTTCCCAAATCGTGAGGGTGTTTGGGTCGTCGAGACTGTAGCCAAACTCAAATCCCAGCACGGCATATTCAGAGAGCGGGCTGTTATACACACAAAACTGTGCTTGTCCTTCGCGCACGTTTGCGAGCGGAGAATATTTGGCTCCCGTATCGAAATCGACGAGAATGGCATGACGGTGACTGAAGGTTCCACGCTCTGAATCTTGTCCGCTCAACCGGACATCATACCCTTCGCACACCAGCGACCCATAGGTGAGCAATTCCGCCAACCCCCAGTCAATCGGTTGGTCGTGCAACACCGCCTCCGTTCGCGCTTGGAGTAGTTTCTCCACCTTGGGATTGACCGTGAAATTCTCTGGCACGGCGGATAACCGGCGGGCAATGTAGTCGAGTAGTTCGCGTTGCACACGCGTATCGACCTGACACTCGTGGCTGCGGGTGAACCCTTCCCACACGCCGCCAAAGACATCAGGGCGGGAGGTCACGGGATGGCTCTTCACCGTATCCAAGGCAGTCTGCAGCCGCTGGCGGAAACTGTTCTCAATTGCTTTGACTTCGTCTGCCGCCATTTCTCCACGGTCGAGCAACCGTTCACGGTAAATCCAGGTGATATGTGGATGGCCTTTAATAGCGCGGTACATGCGCGGCTGCGTAAAGCTTGGTTCGTCGCCTTCGTTATGTCCGTAACGACGGTAGCAGAACATGTCGATGACGACGTCACGCTTAAAGGTCTGACGATATTCAACCGCTAACATCGCCACGCGCGCCACAGCCTCGGGATCTTCACCATTCACATGAAAAATCGGCGCGTGAATCGCCTTAGCGATATCAGAAGCATACAGGCCTGAGTGCCCTTCTTCCGGATCCGTAGTAAAGCCAATCTGGTTATTGACAATGATATGAATCGTTCCGCCCGTCGTATACCCACGGAGTTGAGCGAGATTAAGCGTCTCCGCCACAACTCCTTGTCCAGCAAAAGCGGCATTGCCATGAATTAATAACGGAATGATCCGTGACCGCTCGGTATCGCCGATGCGATCCTGCTTGGCGCGCACCCGTCCTTCGACCACCGGGTTCACTGCTTCAAGATGGCTTGGGTTGGCGGTGAGTGAGAGATGGACCTCTTTCCCACTCCTCGTGTGATAGTCAGAGGAGAACCCAAGATGATACTTCACATCTCCTGAGCCCATCATCAGACTCGGATCAACATTGCCCTCGAATTCAGAAAAGATCGCTTCGTAGGACTTGCCCAGCGTATTAGCTAACACGTTGAGCCGCCCGCGATGCGGCATGCCGATAACGATTTCTTCGACCCCATGCTCAGCGCCATGTTCGATCAGAATATCGAGCATGGGAATGAGCGTCTCGGCCCCTTCAAGCGAAAACCGCTTATGGCCGACAAACTTGGTGTGAAGAAACGCCTCAAACGTCTCCGCCGCGTATAATTTCGAGAGAATCAGACGCTTGGCGTCAGGCGACAACTCCTTGCGATACCGCTTGTTCTCTACGCGTTCCAGAATCCAGCGCCGTGGCCCTGGGTCTTGGATATGCCTGAACTCGATGCCAACTGTTCCGCAATACGTCTCCCGTAAGGTCGAGAGAATACCCTTCAGCGTTAACGCCGGCATGCCGAACAAGCGAGCAAGCGGAAACTCTTTTTCTAAGTCTTCATCCGTAAAACCATAATAGGCGGGATCAAGTTCTGGATGACTCCGCTTTGGCGCAATACCGAGCGGATCGAGATTCGCCTCGAAATGACCACGTACACGATACGCATTGATGAGCTGTAAAACCCGCGCCTGTTTCTCCACATCCGCTTCTAGTGTCGAGCGCGCGGTTACACCATTACCTCCTTCCCGAAGAGAGGGCGTCGGAGTCGCTAAGTGAGCAAAATACTCACGCCACTCATCACTGACCGAGGTTGGATCTGCAAGATACTGACGATAGAGCGTTTCAACGAATTGCGCATTATCGCTAATAAGAAATGAGCCCTCCGCCGCACCGTTGCTCACGCCATTTCTCATTTCCGCAGCGATACCCTGCGAATCATCATCGTGTGTTTGAACTGTTTCCATTTCCTGCATTACTTCTTAAACTGATCACCTTGAGCAGTTTCCTATACTGATTGTCTCTGTTGATATGTTTCCACGAACAACCGACTTCACCTATTGTACTAGCGCATCTTTACGCTCGCACTCAGCTTAAGATCCTACCTCCACCACCATCTCAATCTCCACGGCAATGCCAAAAGGGAGCTGTTGCATGCCAACCGCTGAACGAGCATGTCTGCCTCGCTCGCCGTAGAGGGCGACCAGGAGATCAGACGCGCCGTTAATCACTTTGGGTTGGTCCGGGAAATCTTCCGTGCAATTGACGAATCCTAACACCTTAATGATCCGCCGTACTTTGTCGAGGTCGCCAATGACGCCCTTAATGGACTGTAAGATGTTCAGCATCACCTGCTTTGCGGCCTCATAGCCCTGCTCAACGGTCATATCCCGGCCAAGCTTCCCTCGCATGTATTGCAGTTTACCATCTTTCAGGACGGCAGGACCATGACCGGAGATAAACAGCAAATTGCCAGACTGTACAGCAGGAACGTAATTCGCCACCGGCGTGGGAGCCGGAGGTAATACTAAACCCATTTCAGCAAGTTTTTTTTCAATTTCCATGATTCCCCCAAAAAACACAAAGCGTAAAACGTAAGAAGATAGATTCTTTCCTTCGCTCAGCACTCAAGACTCAGCACTTATCATTCCTTGAGCGTCACCATCCTGGCAGGATCTCCAGGGACTGTTCCATCCTGAATCTTCTTCGGCATTTGCGGGTCAGCGTTCTCCCATACCAGTAGCATGGATCGTTCCGGCGCGAAGCCCTGATGTTGAATGTCAGCCGGCATGGCGCACACGTCGCCCGGACGCATATGAGCATACGCTTTGAGCTCTCCAGTATTCTGATCACAGATTTCCCAATCAATTTGCCCGTTGAGCTGAATGAACCACTCAACCCGGTCATTGCCATGTTTCACTGGCAAGCGATGTTCTTCCGTCGTGGGACAAAACAAACTGTGCTCCAGCACCGACACAATGGAAGGATTCCATGTCACATCCGAGCGCGCCAGATACTCGTAGAGATTCATCAACCCAAACTTCTGTTCGTGTCCAGGCTTGATGTGCATCTCGCCGTAGCGGAACTCCATTCCCTTAAAAGCGTCATTGATGGGGTACTCAGGATCTTGCCGGTCCTCTTGTTTCGCTATGCGGGTCGTCACCACGCGTTTACGATGAATGGCACTGGGATTGCCCGCACGTTTCGGCCCTACCGCCGATCCGGTTTCTCGTGGCGCGGCAAAAGGATCGAAATCCGCCGGCGTCCAATCTTCGAGAATCTGCGTGAATACTTTTTCCACTTCGCCGCGGTTGAGTTCTTCAGCATGCCACAATCCGCTCTGCCGCAGCGCCTTATGATATTTCCCGCCGAATACTTCTACCGTTCCATAATGGTTAATGGTGCCGAAGATGTCATCAAACTTCACCATGCCATAGAAAAAGCCCCAGGCGAGGTCTCGCTGTAATGGGCGGAGGAACGCGTCAATATCCATCTTGTGTTCCATGGGCTTTCCCGACGCCGTAGGGAAAAACACATGGGCAAAATAGTCGTCGCGAGTGAAGCGAAACTGGCCGAGTTGGAAGTCTTTGTACGCGTCCATGGCTACCTCTCCATTCCTCGTTTTAGGTTTAACATGTCATGTCACACGGAATACGTGAATCGTAATGCGGATGAGCGGTGCCCTTCGATTCTGCATGCTGAATTCCCTACTTCCACCCCTCACAAATCTCTTCCCACGCAAACACGGTATCAGCACTCTGTTTTGCTTGTTGCAGCAACAGCGAACGTCGATCCGCGCGAAACTTGTACGCCATGCCTTTTGGCAACAAACAGAGACTGCCCTCGCGCACAATAATGTAGCCCATCTCTTCGCCGCTCACTTGATCGTGCCCACCGGCAGGCAACTCGACTCGGGGTTCGATGAAGTCGATCCGCACTTCCCCTTCCAAGCAGAGGACGAACTCATCATGCGGCTGCAACCGCCACTGCGGCATCACGCCTTCCGCCACAATGCATTCAACCACATAGGGTCCATTCTTTGCGACGGCAATCTTCTCGTAGGGCTTTGCACGCGCGCCTACCTCGTACACATTTGAGTAGACGTAGCGCTTAACGCTTTCAGTAGGGTCAACAATATCGACCCCGCCTTTCTCATAGCGGCTCATCGAAGCCGATAACGGCTGGTCTTTGCTTGGCTGCATATGTCCTCCTTATTTCGCTCTTCCCTGACCTGGCTGTGCTGGCGGGGTGGGATCTTGGGTCGCCTCCGCCCCTCGACGCATCAATTCTTTGACGACCACCGGAAGCGGACTATTTTCATAACGCTTCCAGAGCTCGGGGAATACTGCCGTCAGAAGCACGACGAGGAGCCCGAGGAGAAAAAGAAAACGCATGATCTTACTAACGGCGACCAGCAGCGACACCCCCGCGCCCAGTAAGATCAATTGCGTCTTCGACAAACTTAATAGCCATTCCCACGTGTGCCGTAGAGTTTCCACGTTCATGGCTCTGTTGTACAACGACTTTCTCAGAGCGTCATCAGCACACCCCCAAATAGCTGAGGATGATACACGCGCACGATATAGAAGAGAATAAGCGCTAGCAGCACAATTGGCCAGCGCAGTTCCCCCAGATTCAGTTGCTGTTGTCCATTGAATATGGCGGCAAAAGGTAAAAACGAGGTCGTGTTTTGAAACTCGGCATACCCTGGCACATCAATGACCTTGCGTGAGTCTTGGTGGCGCGCTCCAATCCAGGCGAACACCACAAAACCGCCAAAAAATATGAGGTCGCTGAGATATCCGTTTACGAGACAATGAGCGATGCCAAAAAGAAAAATTGCGGCGAACGTGGGATGGCGGGTGATGCGCGTGATGCCGTGTGGCTCAGGCGTCCCGCTCGCCATTATTGCGCTCGGCGGCCTCGACACTAAGCCGCAGACAAGCAGCACGAAAGCGAGAGCCATAAAGATAAGATTCAAGTCTCGAGCAAGGAGATACGGACCAAAGGTGCGCCACAAGTGAGGCCCTGCGTGTTTGCGATGCGCATAGGCGACTACCAGCGGAATAAACGTTGCCAACGCCACCAGGGAATACACGCCAAGGAAAGGACGTTCCCCCAACTGCGCGATCAGTTTCGGACGCACAGCGGAAGAGGACAGCACGATATGTGTTCCGCCAAACAGCAACCACCAGAAAAGTACAACGAACGCTGCTCCCATACCCTTTTTCCTCCTCAGAGAGCCTTCAGCAGTCAGCTTTCAGCCTCCCATCAAGTCAATGAGGACTGAGTGCTGAGGACTGAGTTGTAACACTACAACTTGCTCACTTTCCCTTTTGCGCTCAGTCCTCGTTACGCAGACCTGAGAACTATGACTCACCGCGCCACATACCCACCGTCAATCACAAATGGTGCGCCGGTGGCGAATGATGACTCATCGCTCGCAAGAAACAATGCAGCATTGGCGATGTCCTCCGGCTTGCCTAAGCGGCCAATCGGCTCCGCCTTGACCACGCGCTCTTTTGGCCGCCCGCCAACTACGCGGTCCACCATCGGCGTGTCAATGATGCCGGGACAAATACAATTGACCCGGATATTTTTGTCAGCGTACTCCAACGCTGCCATACGGGTTAGATTGATCACGCCGGCTTTCGCCGCCGCATAGGCTCCGCTGCCGGGAAACCCGACCAATCCAGCCACCGAAGCGGTGCTGATAATCACGCCGCCGCCTTGTTTGATCATCTCAGGGATGACGTATTTCATGCCTAAATAGACAGCCGTTAAATCGATCGCGATCACTCGATCCCAGTCTTCCTCTTTATAGTTCGCCAATTTTGCCGACGGACCTTCGATGCCTGCGTTGTTGAACAAAATATCCACGCGGCCATACGTCTTCACCGTTGTGACAATCATATTTTGCACCTCCGCAGACTTTGACACATCCACCCGGACGAATGCAGCGTCACCACCGGCGGCTTTAATCTGCCGGACTGTTTCGTTGCCGCCCTCGGCGGCGTAATCCGCCACCATTACCTTTGCTCCCTCGCGAGCGAACAGCACACATGTTGCACGGCCAATGCCTGAAGCTCCACCGGTAATTAATGCTACCCTATTTTTTAATCTCTCCATCTTAATCCTCCTCTCACGTTTCGTCATTTGCTCACGAAAACCGGAGAAGCAGAGATTTGCAAATAGGACGTTCTCTCTCCGATTCCCCGATTCTTCTTCCAGAGGTTCCCTGATTCTCCGACTCAGCCAAACCGTTTCCGCGCCGCCTCTTTTAATTCATCCCGAAACTGTGGATGGGCAATCTCGATGAGCAGCTCGGCGCGCTTCTGCTCCGTCGCTCCGGCCAGGCATGCAACGCCATACTCGGTCACTACGTAGTCAACGTACGTCCGCGGCAACGACACAATCTGTCCCTCGGGAAACATCGGCACGATACGCGACACCATGCCTCCGCGAGCGGTCGAAGGCAGTATGGTGATAGAGCGCCCTCCAGGCGACAAATACGCCCCGAGCACGAAATCAAGCTGCCCAGCCACGCCAGTATACATCTGTGGGCCAAAAGCCTCGGCGGTGACTTGCCCGGTGAAATCCACCGCCAGGGCGTTGTTGATCGCCACTTGATTGCGATTCTGCGCGATCACGGCGGGACTGTTAGTGTAAAAGGCGTCGCGCAATTCAATGATGGGATTGCCGTCGACGAAGGCGTAGTCTTCCGGTTCGATAAACATGCCGGTCGCCACCATTCGTTCAGGATGGAGCGTCTTTTTCTTGCCGGTCAGCACGCCGCGCTTGTACAAATCAATCATGGCCGAGGTAATGATCTCCGAATGCACGCCGAGATCATTTTTCTCGCGCAGATAAAAACCTGCCGCCATCGATACCGAACCTAAGCCGATTTGGATCGTGTCCCCGTCGCGAATCAGCGACGCGACCAGGGCGCCGATTTTCTCCGCCGCCGCTTGTTCATCCGGCGATACGACTAAGGTCATGCTAAAAGGGCGAATCGGCTCCGGCTGTTCGACCAAATAATCAATCTGCGATACATGGACATAATTATCACCGCCTGTGCGCACCAGCAGCGGATTCACCTCGGCGATCACCAGCGTGGAGCGTTCCACCCATGCTCGTGAATACCACAGATGCTCGCCGAAACTGCAGAAGCCCTGGGCATTTGGTGGAGAAACGGTCAACAAACACACGTCCGCATTCATCATCGCCGCCCAGCGGCTCGGCTCCAACCACTTTGCCGGCGAGTAGACAGTGTTGATGGAAAACTCAAGCCGCTTTTCTTGATACAATGGACGAGAATATCCCGACAAATAGCCGGCCTGAATCTTGAACGCTGAACTGCGTTCCTTCTCAAACCATGGATACGGCTTCATCGTGTTGCTGGTCAAGATTTCGACATCGCGCAGCTCGCGCCAGCGGTCACACAGGGCGTTGGCGATATACTGCGGCTCCACCGTACCCAGCCCGAACAACACCCGCTGCCCAGATTGAACCATGGCGGCGGCTTGCTGGGCAGTAATCAATTTCTCTCGACACTGATCACGCCAGTTCATAGTCGTTACGCTCCCTCCAGGGGGTAGGGGTTAGGGGCTTGGGACTTGTTACCGATTTTTTTGTCACCAAGGATTTATGAAGACCTCGCAGCATTTTGCTAACAATCTCTACTTGGCTAAGAAGGCGTTCTTTTATTTTAGTAGGAGCTTTTAAGTAGCCCAGTGCTGCACTGAGCAGTGCTTGTGTCTCTAGTTCTGCAGTAGACCCCATTGCTATTGAGATGAAGCGTGTGAATTCATTCGCTCCAGCCCTCGTATGGCCTTCAGCAAGATTAGAGGGAACTGAGACTGCGACTCGACGCATTTGGTTCACTAGGCCAAATCTTTCTTCAACTGGGAAATTGTCGGTGGCCTGATAAATAGCTTTTGCCAAAGTCATCGCCTTCTACCAAACCGCCAAGTCCTGGTAGCTTCTCACAGCACTGGACATTTTTGCTTCCTATCTGCTCCGAGCCCCTAACCCCTACCCCCTAGCCCCTCAAGGACTTCCTCCGCCTCCCGTACAATATCCCGCACAATCTCCCCTGCAGGTTTAATATCGTTGACCAAGCGGCAGGATTCTCCCGCGTACAGCGCCGTGCGTTCGATATCGCCGGTGAATCCTGGCATGGGCGGAAATACGGTATAAGCGGGCACGTCAACTTGCGTTCCAGCTATCGGCATCGTTCCAATCACGGTTCCTTCCCCTGGCCGGGCTCCGCTCGCCGGCCGCCCAGCCTGTTCCCATTCATCGACCGCTTTGTTACGCAGCACGCGATGAGCGGCGTCTGGCCATCCCACGTCGAAAAGAAACGTATACACCGTATCCTCAGCTTTGCTTTGCACGACACGCTCTTTGTACGCGCGCAGCACTTTCGTCTCCTCACTGCAGAGGAAGCGTGTCCCCATGGACACCGCCTGTGCGCCCAGTGTAAGCGCCGCCACCACGCCTCTGCCATTGGCAATGCCGCCAGAGGCAATGACCGGCGTAGGCTTCACCGCTTCGACCACAGCGGGCACAATGGTCGACAGAGACGTGAGGCTCTTCACATGACCGCCCGCCTCAACGCCCTGCGCGATAATCGCATCAACGTCTGCGTCAGCGGCAGCTTTGGCTTCTTCCACTGACCCAACTTGAATAAACACCTTCGCGCCACGCCGATGCGCCTCTGCAACGTATGGTTTGGGATCACCCCAAAACAAGACAAGGATAGGAATCCTCTCATCGAGACAAGTCTCGATCTGACCTTCCTGCAACAGCGGCAGAATAATGTTCACGCCAAAAGGTTTATCGGTCAGCGCACGCGTCTGCCGGATTTGTTCACGAATATACGGCGCGGGTAAGCCACCCATGCCGAGCACGCCACAGCCGCCAGCCTTGGAGACTGCGGCGGCTAATTCCGGTCCCGCCATACCGCCGCCCATCCCCACGGAGAAAATTGGATATTCAATGCCAAGTTGACGGCAGAGCGCGGTCTTCAACATAACGCCTCCAAAGAAAGGAACTTGCCAGGGCTTTAGCATCCCAGGGGACTTGAGACTAGGGGCTTGGAGCGAGAGACGAGGGGTTTGAGCTGGAGGGGCACGGCGCGCCGTGCCCCTCCGAGGGTTGCGTACAGTACCGCACGTGGCTGGTAAAATTCATCAGAGCAGAGTCGCGCTCACGTGAAAACCGCTATGGTTCTTCTTATGCAAGTCCCGAGCTCCAAACCCCTAGCCCCTCTTCATTATTACTATTGACGGTTTCAATGTGCTTCATGCCGGGGTGCTTGTCGGCCGCGCCCGCGCCGAGTGGTGGAAGGAAGCGGCGCAACGCCGTCTTGTTGAACGAGTAGAGCAGTTTTTTAACCCTATCTATCAGGAGATCTGGATTGTCTTTGACAGACGCGAAGACAAGAAAGAACGCGCATTCGCTGTCGTCAGCGCTGATCCGCGCATTCAGGTGTCCTATGCTCCGTCAGCGGATGATTGGATCGTTGAGCGGGTGAGTAAACTTTTCCCAAGACGCCTGGTCACCGTCGTCACTGCAGATCGTTCACTGCGCGAGCGCGTGCGCCATGCTGGAGGAATGTACTGCTCACCGCTACAGTTCCTCGCGCACTGCGGCTAGCCATCATGCGCCGCCGTGCCCCTTATGGGGCAATCTCGATCGCGCGTTCAGCCTGAGACACGAGTGTGAGCAATTCAGCGGCGCCGAAGGCGAGCAGCAACTTCGGAGCGTTTAGCGTGTGGAGAGGCTGGAATGAACTCCAACGCGCATCCAAGGGTTTTGTTTCAGTGCCTCTGCCTTCCGCGTGACAATGCGCTACCCCTGCCATCCAGCCGCGCTCAAAGTGTTCTCCACCTCGACTCGCGCGCGCACGGGATCTTGTCCCAGACAATCGATACGATGATCAAGCAGTTCATCATACAACGGAAACGGCACGACGGTTGACCGCCCATGCTTCACGCCCAGACGGTAAGCATAGGCGCAAATGGCCGCGCCGATCAAACCGCACCCAACGCCAAAGAAAATCAGAGTGTACCACGGCATAACGCCTCACTCCTTTTTTTCGGTGTTTCCGCTACCCTCGGCAGATGCCGGCTATCTTGTCTCAACGGCGCTTCCCCTTTTCTCTGCGATCAATTCTCTTACGAGTTTCTCCCACAAGTGTTTTTTACATATCGATCCTCTTATGCAACCTCATGTGCTCCACCGACAAAAAATAGTCGTTCGTTCCACACCGCGTGCTGCAGCGGGGCGCTGCATTCACAGGGAATCGCAGTACAGGCGGGTAGGTAAAAGGGCGGGGCGTAGAGCAGCGCCCCGGCTTGTCATTACGAAGCAAACTTTGAGCAGAGCATAAAGCGAGAAAGGATATTACGGCCCCGGCGGACACTGTGGTTCGCCAGGGATCGAGGGAATCGCACTGAGGTATTCATATACCGCGCGCAGATCCCTATCAGTCATGTCTTGATACACTGGCCAGGGCATCGCCTGGAGCAATCGCGGATGAGGGTTCGGGTCGTCCGGGTCTTCCCCAGTGCGCATGACATGCAAAAATTCTTTAAACGTCAGTCCGGCAGGTTTGCCGTCTTCGGGCGTGAGGTTACGTGAAATGACACACCCATGCAAAGCCAGGGGATAGTCGGCTTTGGGGATGAAAATCCGTCCGCCAGCCATGTAGCCGGCCGTATTGATCTGCTTCGGCTCTCCGCTGAAAGGATTACCTCCCGGGGCGTAGGACGGATTCGTATGGCAGTCGTTACAGCCGCCTGCCGCATTCACCAAATAACTGCCAAGGCCGACAAGAGCACGATTTTTGCCTTTGAGGTTAAGCGTGACGGGCGCGATATTAAATCCCTGCTTGATTCGGCTTGATCCAATACCTTCCTCATCTTTGTGAGCAGACGCCGGCAAAAAACCGAGGCACAATACTACAACGGCGCCGACGAGCAAAGAACAGAACCTATTCTTCATAGTATGTTTCCTCATGACTCTCTCCTTTTCAGTGTATGCACCAGTGCCCGGCGGGGCGATGAATAGTCTCGCGCCTTGAGCCGGGCTAAGGAGGAGCGCGTATACGCAGTCTCCGGCGCTGCAGCTCAAGCAATAACATACCCGCCGTTGGGACTGATTACTTGCCCGACTACGAAATTCGCCTCTTCAGAAGCCAGGTAGACAGCAAGAGTCGCTACATCCTGCGGCGAGCCAAAGCGCCCGGCAGGCGTCGCAAGTTCGATCGCGCGGCGCACCGCGTCGCTCACTGCTTGGGTCATAGGCGTGTCTATGTAACCCGGCGCAATCGCGTTAACATTGACGCCACTTACGATAACCTCGCGCGCCACGGATCTGGTCAGCCCCATAATGCCCGCCTTGGCGGCGCTATAATGCGGCGCGCCGGCGCACCCGGTCATGCCGCAAATAGAGGCAATGTTGATGATTTTGCCCGAGCCTTGCCGCTCCATCAGCTTCAAGGCTTCTCGCGTACAGTAGAACGTCCCGTTGAGATGCACGCCGAGCATGCGATCCCAATCTGCATCGGTAAGATTTTGGGTCGCTGCAAGAGCCGTTTTGACTTTGCCCTCTTGCGCCAACTCCTCTTGTTGTTTCGCTAATACTTTGTTGAAACGCGCCCGTACAGTAGGATTCTCTAACCCAATGCCGGCGTTGTTCACCAACACATCCAGGCGGCCATATCTCTTTGTAATCTTCTCAAACATGGCGGCAACCTGACGGCTCTTCGATACGTCAGCCTTGACCGCCAATCCATACTTCGCCTGGCCGCATTCATCAAGCACCTTCTGTGCGGCTTCGACTGCAATATCGTTGCAGATAATCGTCGCTCCTTCTGTGGCAAAGCTTAAACAGATCGCACGCCCGATGCCCGACGCGCCGCCAGTCACCAGCGCCACCTTCCCCTCTAACCGGCCCATCCTTTCGCTCCTTTCAGCAGATTGAATCATTGAGTCATCGGATCATTGAGGACAATTAAGTCATTGCTTCATCGGGTCATCTTCTTATTGGATCATTGACTCATCGGGTCATTGACTCATTGACGGACTCACCATACTATTGGTTGTTTACTCTGTCAATGACTTCAATCACTCACTTCTTCAATGATTCAATTCCATAGCGGTCCCGGATACAATGGCTGCGCCTCTGCAACGTCTTTCGGCCACACAATCTCCTTGCGGCCTCGTTGCCATTGGGTCACCAGCATCGGATGTGCGGTTTGTCGGCCCGTCTTGGCGTCAATGGCATAGGGGCCGTAGAACGTCGTGCAGCGTAAACGGCTGGCGGCGTCACGCAGCGCTTTTTGATCGAGTGAACCGACTTCTTCGATGCACCGTTGCGCTACTACGCCAGCAGCATAGCCCTGCGCGGCGGGATAGTCGATCGGCACGGTCGCGCTTTTGAGATAGTGCGTAACAAACGCCTCCTCGGATGGTCCACAATCGATAGGGTAGCGGACCTGCGGTTCCCACTGGCTGGGAGCGAAAAAACCGTCAGCCTGTTCGCGCAACTCCGCTTTGAAGCGGCTGATGGCCGCCACCACGAGCCCCGCGGCTTTGATACGCGGTTTCAGTGCGCGCAGCTGCCGTCCCAGTAGAATATCATCCTCGACTCGGCCAACACTGAGAAAGAGATCCGGCGGATCCGCTTTGATGCGTTCCAGCAACGGCCGAAAGTCTCCGATTCCCGAGCGGTAGGATTCGTGCACCGTGAGCGTGTATCCTTCACGCTTGATCCAGTGCAGTGCGCCACTCGCCATATCCGCCGCAAAGCCGGTCTTGGCGCTAAACAGCGCAACCCGTTTTGCTGAAGAGTCAACCGTTTTTAACATATCAAGAATGGCGCACAGGTAGAGCGACGCAGGCGAGAGGATGCCGACGACCGAGGCCAGATTGCATTCAAAGATTTCGTCCGAAGAACCGCTATGATTCCACAAGACATACTGCAAGCCGTCGGCGACTTCCGCCGCCGCCAGCGTTAACCCACTCCCATATGGCCCGATCAACACATCGACGTGATCCTGCTGAATGAGTTTTTCCACCAGGGTGCGGACTTTATTCTCATCGCTCTCATCATCTTCGACCACCAGCGACACCGGCAAGCGCGCGCTCGCACTGTTCACCCGAATGCCGCCCGCAGCATTCACGTCGCGCACGTAACATTCAAGCCCTTCCAACACCTGACGACCCAGTAAGGCGTAGCGACCGCTCAAAGATATCGCTATGCCCAGGATAATAGAGTGTTTTGTCATAGCAGAATCTTTCTATGCCGAACCGGAGAACCGGGGAAACGGAGAGAGAGACAAAACTAGTTTTCTCACCGATTCTTCGATTCCCCCATTCGTCGATTCTTCCTCCTCAGAAGAGCCGAGGCCTGACAGCTAATACTTTGCGATCACTTCCCGACTAAATTCTTCGATCATCTCCCGCCCGTCGTTCACGACTTGAATGGCGACCTGTGTCACGCCGACAGCTTCTAACGCTTTGAGCCGCGCAATAATCTCCTCGCCGGAACCAGTGAGGCTGAATCCGCGCACAAGCGACTCGGTGACGAATTGTTCTTCGCCAGGTCTGAGGTAGATGAGATGTCCCTCATGCATTTCCAGATACAAACGGTCCTTGGGTGTTTTCATTGTCGGGATATATTCTTTCTCGTACCGCTCGTAGAGATCGCGCAGCGTCGGAGGAAGATCGGCAGCGACCGCAGAGCGCTCCCACAGGGCATGAAGCGCGACGACGGCAAACGGCCCAATACGGTTCACCACGCGCGGCGCGACAGCCGACTCGCCAGGCTGCAAGACGCAACCGGTGGACAACATAATGACCGGCAGCTTTTGCTTCTCCCGGCCGGCTTTTGCCGCGCCTTTCGCCACAGTGGCGAGATTCTTTTTCATCGACTCCGGATCGCTCATCGTTGTAATGACGCCATCGCACAGCTCCCCGACCAGCTCCAACGCCTTCGGACCATTCGCCGCCATGTAAATGGGGATAGGGTCTTTCAGGTTGATGTATCCGTGGTTCTGGTGGAGGAAGCGGATCCACCGCTCACGCGCCCCCTCACGATACCGCACTTCCTCACCGCGCAACAGCGCACGGCACATAGTGATGTAGTCGCGCATCACGCTTAGCGGCACCGGCGGAAGCCCCATGGTGTTGCGTCCGGTGAAGCCAGTGCCGAGGCCGAGGATTGCACGACCAGGCGCGAGTTGATTGATTGTCGCAATTGAATGCGCCGTCACCGGCGCAATGCGATTGCTGGGGATAGCAACGCCGGTCGCCAGTTTGATCCGCTTGGTTTTCTCCGCCGCCAGCGCCATACACACATACACATCGCTGTAGAGCATCTGTGAATCGTAAAACCAACACGCCGCAAACCCGTTGTCTTCAGCAACAACGATATCTTTCCACGCGTCCGGTTTGGCTGGATATGAAATGGCGAACTCCATACAGTCTCCTTTTCTCGACTTGAGATAGAGATTTGAGAGAGAGACAGAGAAGGACAAGAGCCGCGCTCTTTTTTCTCTCGCTGTCTCCTCTCTCTATCTCTCTACCATTGAATCTCTCCCCGCTGCCGCAGCTCCTGCACTAATGGTTCCTGCACCAACACCCCACTTGCTGTGAGCGCGGCAATGCGCTCTGGCGAGTAGCCCAAATACCGCGAGAGTATGCGTTCATTATGTTCGCCAAGCAATGGCGCCCGGCCGCGAATCTCAACGCTCGTCTCTGAGAAGTGAAATGGCGCTTTTGGCAACGCCACCGGGCCAATGCCTGGATGCGGCACGTCCTGCATCACGCCGCGCGCTTTGATCTGCGGATGATTGATCGCCTGCGCGATGTCGAGCACCGGCGCGCTGAGAATGCGCACGTGCTCAAGAATCGCCAACGGCTCATCACGAGTCGGGAAGGATTGCAGCCACTCTTCCAAGATTTTGACTAACTCAAAGCGATGCTCCACTCGCGCCTCATAGCTTGCAAAGCGCGAATCGTGCGCGAGTTCAGGTTTGCCAATCGCCTGGACAAAGGTCTCCCATTGATGCACCAAGACGGCGATGACCACATAGCCGTCGCGCGCTTTGAAGATGCCGCACGGGGCGATGGCGTAATGGTGCGCGCCAAAGCGAGTCGGGTTGAGCTCGCCATCGCTGAGCACATAAAATTGGATGGCGGTATCGTGCAGGTGGAAGAGGCTCTCCAGGAGGGAGAGATCGATATACTGCCCAATCCCGGTTTTCTCACGATAGTAGAGCGCCGCGCACACCGCCGCCAAGCCATGCACGCCGGCGTTCTCGTCGGCAATATAAATGCCCACGTACATGGGCGATCCCTGGGGATCGCCAGTGAGATGCATGAGGCCACTCATCGCCTGCGCCACCGTGTCATTGCCGGGCCGGCGGGCATAAGGTCCGTCCTGACCAAAGCCCGAGATGGAACACATGATCAGGCGCGGATTCAGTTTCTTGAGCTCCTCGTAGCTGAAGCCGTACTTCGTCAGCGTCCCCGGACTGAAATTTTCGATGACGACATCCACCTGCGGCACAAGCGCTTTGACAATCTCTACCGCTTCCGGCTTTTTGAGATCCACACAAACACTCTGCTTGCCGCGATTATGCTGCATGAAGCCGCCGCTCTGGCCGGCTTTGATGTACGGATAGACGCGCGTCAAATCGCCGCGCGGCGCCAGTTCGATTTTAATAATCTCCGCGCCCATATCCGACATCATGCGCGTCAGAATCGGCGCGGCGATGTAATGGCCGAAGTCGAGGACACGAACGCCGGATAACACTGACGGCTTTGTTACGGATGTCATAGTTCCCTTATCCTTTGTTGCTTAGCCTTTATTTAATACCGCCAATCCCGCCTTAGCACAGTCAATATCTTGTTCTTCTGTGCCGCCGCCCACACCAATACCGCCGATAATCTCCCCATCCAACACAATTGGTAAACCACCGCCAACCACAGTCGCGCGCGAGAAATGGGAGAGGCCAATCAGGAGGCCTTGTTGATCCTTGATGTAGTTGTAGAAGTCCTTCGTGCCGACGCCGAAGAGCGCAGTGAAGGCTTTGCGTTGACACCCTTCGATTCCCAGCAAGGGAGCGCCATCCATGCGGCCAAAAGCTTTGAGGTTGCCGCCGTCATCCACGACAGCGACGTTTTGCTTACAGTCCAGTTCCTTCGCTCGCGCAATGGCGGCTTCGACCATTTGCGCCGCCAGTTCATACGTTATTGCTTTCTTGGCGTAGGTCTTTTCCATGACTATCCCTCCTTACCTTTGGGCTCTGGCGCCAGCCGTACTCCCGAGTGCGCCAAGAGTCAAGGCGCACGTTCTCTTGTCTTGTCAGGGAACTCGCGGTAGTGTCCTTCCCGAAGGAGGGAAGCAGCCATGTTTTTAATGCGCTTCACCGAACGAGCGTATGTAGCCTACTCAGCGGAGGACGTGAAAAAGAGCTTCCGCAGCGCCGTGCGTCTGACCTTTTCCAACTCCCATTTCAACCCTGCGCTGGGCGCGGATCTCTATAACGAGTATCTCGACGAATACGAATACTCCGATGAGATTGGCTTTGACGGGCTTATGCTCAATGAGCATCACAACACCCCGACGTGCCTGGGCGCGGCAATGAACCTTGAAGCGGCGATTTTGGCTCGCACCACAAAGCGGGCGAAGATCGTGCTTCTTGGCAACCCACTCCCCATTTTTGACAACCCTGTGCGGCTTGCCGAAGAGCTGGCGGAAATCGATATGATCTCACGCGGTCGCCTCGTTTCAGGGTTCGTGCGCGGCACAGGCATCGAATCATGGGCCACGAACACCAATCCCGTGCATAACCGCGAGCGCTTCGAAGAAGCGCACGACCTGATCATCAAAACCTGGACAACGCCTGGTCCATTCCGCTGGGAAGGTAAGCATTATCAGTTCCGCGTCGTGAATCCCTTCGAGCGGCCCCTGCAACAGCCGCATCCGCCAATATGGATCCCTGGCGTCGGCAGTCCGGAAACCATCGTGTGGTGCGCGCAACACCATTATCCCTACGTGTATTTAGAAACCGATCCGCAAGTCACGCTTGATCTTATGGACTTCTACGCCAAAGCGGCGCGCGAAGTCGGCTATGAACCAGGCCCACAAAACTTCGGCTACCTCGTACGCGTGCATGTCCAAGACACCGACGAAAAAGCGTACGAAGTTGGTGAAGGTTTTCTCGTGGGCAACGCGGGCGTGGGCCGCGTCCCATTACCGGGCGATTTTATGGCGCCTCCAGGGTACAACTCACGCGAAGCGACAAAACGCATCATCGAACAATACCGCCATGCGGCCCGGCCCGACCCTCTCTACGGCGGCGTCGACGCCGCTGGATGGGAGAAGGTGGTGGAAAGCAATCGCGTGATTGTCGGCAAACCGGATACGGTCATTAAAAAGCTGCGCACCATGTTGAGCGTCCTGCGGCCAGGCATTCTCGGCGTTTGGACGAATGACGGCACGATCAGCCACAAGGACACCATGCGCTGCCTGCAACTCATGGAGAAGGAAGTGCTGCCCGCGCTGCGAGAGATAGGAAAAGAACTCAATTTGCCAGGGCCGTTCGAGCAAGCGCCCTGAGAACATGCTGAGTTCTGAGTGCTGAGTTCCGAGTAGGGGCAGCTCCCTGTGGCTGCCCTTCTAAAGGCTGTAAGTTCCACGTCCAACGTTTTTAGAAAACAGGTACAGACTCATGACACAATCACAAGAATACGTTCTCGAACTCGCTGGAACCACAATTCACTATCTTAAAGGCGGCCAGGGCAAGCCGCTGCTCGTACTGCATAGTGTGGACGGTAACCTCGGCTGGCGCACCTATCTGCAACGCCTGGCGCAACACCACACTATCTATGCGGTCACGCTTCCTGGCTTTGGCCTCTCCGAGCGCCCTCCTTGGTTAGAGACGTTTACCGATTTAACTCGTTTGACGCTCTGGATCATTGACGTGTTGGATTTGCAGCGTGTCTCTCTGCTTGGTCACTTTATGGGAGGCTGGCTCGCGGCGGAAATGGCGGTCGTGTGTCCACAACTGGTAGAACGTCTTGTCCTTGTTGCTGCCGCGGGCATCCGCCCGCGGCAAGGAGAGATCACTGATGTCTTTTTGCACGGGCAGGAGGGCGCTCGACAGCTCTCGTTTTTTGATCCACAACAAACCCCGGAGTATCAGGAACTGTTTGGCCGTAAACTCTCGCCTGAGGAGCGGGAACTCAGCGTCAAAAATCAAGAGAACGCTATCCGTTACTGCTGGAAGCCCTATATGCACGACGCCGCTCTGCCTTTCCTGCTACCGCGCGTGCTCGCGCCGACCTTGATTGTGTGGGGCAAGGAAGACCGCATCATTCCGCTGGAGTGCGGAGAGCTCTACCGGCAGGTGTTGAAGAACTCCCGGCTTGAGATTTTAGATCGTTGCGGGCATTATCCCCATCTCGAAAAGCCGGAGGAGTTTGTACAGCGGGTGAGCGAATTTTTACTGCAAGCCTGAGCGGTGTCACTTTTGCCTTTTGATCTTTGTTCAGAAAAGGAGATCTCTATGCCACTCCATCCCCAAGTCAAGGCTGCCTTAGACGCCATGACCGCCGCCGGACCGCCGCTGCATCGCCTGACGCCGCAAGAAGCGCGCAAAGCCATTGAAGCGATGCGCGCCACGCGCGGCGAACCGGAACGCGTCGCCAAGATTGAAAATGTCACCTTTCGTGGACCAGGCGGACCACTGCCGGCGCGCATTTACATACCGGACGGTCGTGGGCCTTTCCCCGTGCTGCTGTACTTTCACGGCGGCGGCTGGGTGGTCGGCAGCATTGAGACGGTGGACGCTTCGTGCCGTTCACTGGCGAATCAAGCAGGCTGCATTGTCATCTCGGCGGATTATCGTCTGGCGCCCGAACATAAGTTTCCCGCCGCGGCGGAAGACGCCTACGCCGCGGCCCAGTGGACGGCGCTTAATATTGCGTCCTTCTATGGCGATCCTGCGCGTCTCGCTGTTGGCGGCGAGAGCGCCGGAGCCAACCTCGCTGCGGTCGCCGCCATCATGGCGCAGGAACGCGGCACGCCATCGTTCGTGCTGCAGTTACTGCTCTACCCAGCGCTGAATTACGCGTTCGATACCCCTTCTTGCAAAGAAAATGCGGAAGGCTACTTTTTGACCACGGAGATGATGCAATGGTTCTGGAAGCAGTATCTCACCACCGACGCTGATGGTGAGAATCCCTATGCCTCGCCGCTCCGGGTCAAACGTCTCCAGGGTATGGCTCCGGCGGCTATTTTCACCGCCGAGTTTGATCCGCTGCGTGATGACGGCGCGGCCTATGCAGCAAAACTCCGCGAAGCTGGGATTCCTGTCACGTATAAATGTCAGGAAGGGTTGATTCACGGCTACATGGGCATGGCGTCGGCAGTCGAGCCTGCGAAAAAAGCGCGCGACGAAGCCGCCGCGGCGCTGCGTGCAGCCTTTGCGAAGTAGAAGCTATCCCTCGCTGGAACAGGGTGGGCGACTGCGCGAGCACCGCCCACCGAGCAAAATCATTGCGCCCAGTCAACTTCTTTCTCTTCATCGTGGCCCTAGAGAAGAAAACCCAACAGGAGTAGCCTAAAGTTTCACAAGATTGGAAAAGCTCTCCAAGTCGCACGATCGCCACTAACCTGGTATGACATGAACCTCTATGGCCAAACGTGTGCGACGTCCCTCTCAGGGCAAAACTCTCCGTGTTGTCTCTAAAGGAGATCATTCACCAGAGACAAAATTGACAATCTGTCTGACGTTGCTGTGCGCCACATTTCTTTTGACCTCTGTGCTGCTGCTCTGGGTCAGGGCGGCGGTCCGCCAAGGTCCAGACGCTGTGACGCTGCAACTCGGCCCGGCGGAACCCTGTCTATCAGCAGGCTTGGATGCCGACATCAAAACTGAAGCGGTAGAAAGTTTACGGCGCGACTCAGAATATTTTATTCCAGCCTATACGTTTTTGTTCATGACGCTCGGACTTGTGGTCTTCTGCGCGACTGGTGCAGCATGGCGCTGGAGCCTCGTCATCATGCTGCTTGCGCTCTTGGCCGCGCGGTGCGATTTCCTAGAGAATCGTTATCTCGACGCCTGCCTTGACGGCGAGCAATCTGCCGCGCGATTGGCCTCAACCTGGAGTTGCTGGAAGTGGGCGCTGCTGGGTTTGACGCTAGCCGCCGCCGCTCCCCTCTTTCTTCAGCGAGAGGACCGTACGCGCAATATTGGCCTCGTGCTGATTGCGAGCGGCGTTATTGGATTACTGGTCTTTATACCGACTGGAAGAGAAGAGCTTGTCGTGCGCTATTTATTTTCTCCAACCTTCGCTGTCGGCTTGCTGCTCGTGGCAGGCTCGTGTCTCGCCGACGTGGTTTCCCCACATCAGCGGGCGGCGCACTGGCAGGAGCGTGGCCGCAAAGCATCTCCTCCTAAGACGGCGCGTCCAAGGGGAAAACGAACGGAAAGGGCAATAGAGCAAACTGGGGGATCTTAAACGCCGTGCACCGTAAGCTCGACAGTGAAATCAATCTCCGGCTTCAGCACGCCGCTGACGTAGCAGCCGCGTTTTGCCGGCTCTAGCAACGCGCGCACGCTCTCTTCAGACGCGCCGCTCCATACCTCTAACGTCATCGCGATATGTTTGATATGCCCTTGCGGCGTCGCCTGCACATGTCCAGCCATCCGTTGGAGCGCCACTTTCCTGCGCTTCGCGGCGGCTTTGAAGGAGATTGTCATACAAGAGAGCAGAGCGCCCAGAAAT
>DATLYA010000233.1:0-5442 GCA_035575235.1 Candidatus Methylomirabilota bacterium | reverse complement strand
CACATTTTGTGCTTTGCCGGGAAGCGCGCGCCCTCGGTTTTGGCAGTCTCTTTGGCGGTCTTGGGGGGGACGAGCTGAATGCAGGCGAGTATGAATATTATTGGTTTCACTTTGCCGATTTACGCAGCGCCGGGAGAGAGGTGGAGCTCGCCAACGAAGTGCGTTTATGGGCGGCCTATCATGACCATCCCATCTACCGGAAAAATTTTCAGGTAGTGGAAGAGCGGTTCGCTACACAAGTAGATTTTTCGCATCCGGGACGCTGTCTGCCAGACCCCATCCGTTTACGGCGCTACCTCAAGGTGTTGAACCCTGATTATTATGACCTCAGCGCGTTCACACCGGTGATGGAGCATCCATTCCAGAGTTATCTGAAAAATCGCACCTACCAAGACCTCACTCGGGAAACCGCACCTTGTTGCTTACGAGCGGAGGACCGGCAAACAGCGGCGTTTGGCTTAGAAAACTTTTTGCCGTTTTTCGATCACCGCTTAGTGGAGTTCATGTTTCGCATCCCCGGGCATTATAAGATTCGTGATGGCGTCACCAAATATCTGCTGCGGTTGGCGATGAAAGGCGTATTGCCGGAAGAAACCCGTACGCGCATCAAGAAAACCGGCTGGAATGCGCCTGCGCATCAGTGGTTCGCCGCCTCGTGCCGCGAACCTTTACTGGATCTCATCCATTCTCAGGCCTTCCGTCAACGCGGCGTCTACCTGCCGCAGGCGGTCGAATCCCTCCTCAATGAGCATCTCGAGATCGTCGCAACCGGCCAACTGCGCGAGAATCACATGATGTTCTTCTGGCAGTTAGTGAATCTGGAACTGTGGCTGCGTGAGGTCTCCACCGCTGCGTTGGCAAGATAGCGGGCATAGGCCGTTTTACCGGCTAATTCTCTCTGCTTCTCTTCCCATAAGGGGAAGGGCGCCTGAGGAAATTTGCCAGACCAGTTCCGTAATGTTCCATCCGCTCCGATTCTGGTGCGTCACGGGCCGCTAGCTGCCCGTATGGTCGAAGCGCACGGGCGTCTTCTATCGGCGGATGAGTGGAAAAATTTACCGCTTTTCCTTGGCGCCCGCGTTGCTATTAAGAGCGGGGCACGGAAGCTCAACCCCAACACCACGATACAAGGACGAACTGGATGGGAAAAAAGCAGCAAGCCGATAAAAGGGGCGGCGCTCGACCGCACGCAAATATAACGAAAAGTGACCTTACGCTTAACGTGCAGTCTGCGCACAGCGTACGACAAAGCAGGAACCCGCGTATTTTGTTCGCCGTCGGCGACGCAGACGACGCCTATACCGAAAGCAAGTTGTGGCGCTTGGTGCGACGCCTGCAAGCACAGACCGGCTATGAGGTGATCGGCGTCACGACGGACCAAGAGACCGCCGCTTCAGGCGAAAAACTGGGGTTGGAGGTTCGGTGTATTCCCATTACGCCAGGGCAAGTGACTGTAGAACAACGCATTCAGGCGGCGAGCGATCTCATCGAAGTCACTGCAGACGTACTTGTGCCAACCAGTAAGTTGTTTTTATGGAAAGTGCTCGCATTGGACGATTTTGTCGGTTCTTTACAGCTCTATGGCGCCCAGCCCTCAGCGTCTATCGACGCGGACCTCGTGATCATGCCGCTTATGTCTATGGATAATAACAGCAAGGATTCTTGCGGATTATATACCTGGCTCGCGACGCAGGCGCGAAACAAGGGCATTCCTGTGATCGGGCTTGAGGTCAGTCCATTAGGAAACAAAACAACGCTCAGCCACCTCCCAGCGACGCACTACGCAGTGAAAACTCCCTGGGGAAGAGATTTTCTGGTGCGTCAGGGCATTGCCCAGCCTTCGCAAGTATCGGTGCTCAGGTGGGAAGAAGCGTATCTCCTCTGGGCCGGGCTGGATGATTATACCGAGGCGTATTTAGAAAAGGAGTCGCGGGCCCGGGAAATTCTGCACATCGGACCGGAGCGCTTCGTCGTGGTCATCACACATCATGTGAGCATGACCTGGGAAATTCGCAACATCCTCGCCGCCTTGTCTCGCGTGCCTGGCCCCTTAAGCGTGGTCATTCGCGTCAATCCCCTGACTGTCCGTCGGCAATACTATGAGCGCGATATTGCGCGGAAGAGCTACGTAAATGAGTGCAAAATGTTGCCGCATGTGGTGATCGACGAACAGATAGGAGTTGGCCTGCTCCTGCAACTCGCTGACATTGTCATCTCTCCCTTTGCCGGCACGACTACTGAGCGCGCCCCGCTGTGCCGCAAACCTACAATCATCTGCCAAAGCATGGGGGAAGAGGGTTGGCAAGGCGAGTTTATTTACTGGGAGCCGAACCCAGGGCGAATTCCGGATCTCATTCAACGTTGGCGAGAACAGGGCATGCTCGGACGCGCGTCGCTAGCACAGGTGACGCGCACCGTCTTGCAGAAGGAGCTGCGCATCGCCGCGTAGCGACCCAGGCGCGCGAGATGACAACACGAGATTGAGGCGCTTCTCAGGGAAAGAGATGAATATGAACATTTTTGCCGGCAAAAAAGCTTTGTGCTTCATCGCGCTCCCGTATCACAACCGCATTCTTCTGCCCATCATGGAAGAACTCCAGCGACGCGGGATGGAGGTCAAATTCTTCACGGTTCAAGCGGAAGCCGGGTTTGAGATCACGCTGAACGACGCGCATCTGCCCTACACGCATGCGCTCGATTACGCCAATGAAGAAGTGCAGACCCGGATTACGCAAGCCTGGCGAACGATGCGGCCTTTGTGGCAGGAGAAATTATTGACCAATACGCTCATTCAAGGAGTGCCTGTCGTTATTCAAGATAAAATTCTCCGCTCTGCGCTGGAGAATATGTTTTGCTTCCGCCGCATGCTGGAGGTGGAGAAACCAGATGTTCTCTTTGCTCTGCACGAGCTGAATAGTTGGGGCAAACTCCTTGGGTATCTCTCCCATGAATTCCGCATTCCGTACATCACCTTTCAAGAAGGCATGTGTTACGCCCGCGTGCCGCTCTATCGGTTCCACACGGACTACTCAACCGCGTGCGTTGTATGGGGTGAAGCCGACCGTCAGGTGTTGCTTGCCGCCGGCTGCAGTTCCGACAAAACCGTGCCTTTGGGAAATATTGACCTCTGGCATGCGCGGGAGAAAGTCACCACGCCCAAAGCGATGGCCGCCGCGCGTAAAGCCCTGAACATTGGTCCACACAAGAAGGTCGTGCTCTTTTTGCTGTCGTACGCTCTGTACAACGTGTTTGAACCGGCGGAGTTCCTTCACTGGCTGAACGCGCATCCAGACATCGTGGTGGTGTTTAAGTGGCACCCAATCCAAACGAAAGACGTCATCGAGCGGGCGCTGGAAAAATTGGGCGGCTGTCCGTCGGTGCGCAGCGTGGTGGATTTCAACACCTATGAGCTGTTGGCGATTAGCGACGCCTGCGTGCTGGTTGGCAACTCCACGACAGGCATTGAATCACTCTATTTTGGCAAGCCGTTATTCGAAATCGATTTGCCAGGACACCCGTATTCATACGCTCGTCAAGGCGTTGCTGAACCATGCCTTGGTTTTGAGGATGTAGAGAAAAAATTGGAACGTTTGTTTACGTATGGTCTGCCGCCGGAGCGGCGTCAACAGGTGGAGCGATTCTTGAACCACTATTTTGCTTATCGTGACGGCAAGACGGTGGATCGCATCGTAGCGATGACAGGGGAGATGCTCGAGGCCCGTATGACGGCGCCTCAGCCCATCGTGTGTCAACCACGAATTGAGGAACGACCGCCGTGTTCATTTATTGTTCCGGTTGACGACGCTTCTTTCGACTCTCTGCTTGTCAGCTTAAAAGGGCTCGAAGCCCATGTGCCTGCGCATTTGTTCGAAGTGTTGATTGTGAACACAGTTGCTCACGCAGAACCACGCGCTTTGCTCGCGTCCATTGGCGATGGTCACATCCGCGTGCTGGCGGGAGAACCAGGATGGAGTTTTGCGGCATGTTGTAATTTTGCCGCGGCGGCGGCGCACGGCGATGCACTGGTGTTCCTTAAACCCGGCGTTGTCCTGGGACAAGGCTGGCTAGAGGGCATGCTCGAGACGCTCACGGCCCACGACAATATTGGGGTTTTGGGTGGACAAGTATTAAATGACCAGGGATTGATCTGGCATATCGGTGTGGCGTTTGACATCAACCAGAGTCCATTTTCACTGTATCGCCTGCTGCCCATGGCGTTTCCCGGCGCGCAGAAACAACGCGACTTTCACGCAGTCGAGACGCCATTTCTGGTGAACCGCGAGGAATTTTGTCGCATGGGCGGCTTCAGCACGGATCTGGTCAACCGCTTTGAGGATATCGATTTCTGCCTGCGCATGCGCGAAGCGGGGCGGCGCGTCGTCTACACGCCGCGCAGCGTGAGTGTGCGAACGGCTGCTGCCTGGCAGCCGAGCGTGGAGCAAGACCGCAGCAATTGTTTTCGCTTTTACGCCAGATGGACAGGATCGTTGTGGCAGAACGATGAGCACTACCTCCAGGAAGATGGGTTCGATCACGATGCGCTCAGCGCATTGTACCGGGAGTTTGCCCAAAAACTGTCCGCTTCGATTGCCTCACAGGAGGCGGAACCGCCGGCGCTAGGTTAGCACCAGCGGCTTCTACAAAATAAGAATAATGGCTTATGCGTCGTGTAGGAGGATCTCTGTATGCCTAGTGGTCTGGTGGTTAATACCAACATTGCCGCGCTCAATGCGCAGCGGAGTTTAGGAAAGACGCAAGACAATCTGCAGTTAGCGATTCAACGCCTCTCCACCGGCTTTCGCATCAACAGCGCCGCTGACGATGCTGCCGGCCTGGCCATTACGGACCGCATGACCGCGCAGATCCGTGGCCTCAACCAGGCGATCCGCAATGCCAATGACGGCGTCTCAACGTTGCAGACTGCTGATAGCGCCTTTAATGAGTATACTGATTTGTTGCAACGCATTCGTGAGTTAGCCGTACAGTCGGCGAATGACACCAATAGTAGCGGCGACCGGCAGTCGCTGCAGGCAGAGGTCGGAAGCATCATCGCCGAACTTGACCGCCTGGCGAATACCGTCTCTTTCAATAATAAAAAGTTGCTCGACGGCACGTTTGCCAGCGCACAGTTTCAGGTTGGCGCCAACGCCAACCAGATTATTTCTTTTTCCATAGGCAACGCTCAAGCCGCGTATATTGGCGCAAAGATTACCCAGGGACTTGCAGTGAGCAGCACGGCGCTCGGCGCGCTCTCTTCCGCCGGCTTCACGCTGAACGGTGTCACTATTACAGGATTGAGCGCGGCCACGACGATCGAGCAGGTGATTACGGCTATCAATAACCGCGCCACCGACACTGGCGTGACGGCGATCAAGAACAGCCAGACCATTGTTACGGACACCGCCTTTGTCGGCCTGGCCTCCTCCTCGACCGGCACCACCA
>DATLYA010000232.1:0-6412 GCA_035575235.1 Candidatus Methylomirabilota bacterium | reverse complement strand
GCGCCGTTCGATAAAGTCTGTTACATCGGCTGCGGCGTGACGACCGGCATCGGCGCCGTGATTAACACCGCGAAGGTGGAGCCTGGAGCCAACGTGGTGGTGTTCGGCCTGGGCGGCATTGGGCTCAATGTGATTCAAGGCGCACGCATGGTTGGCGCGAATATGATCGTTGGCGTGGATATCAATCCTGCCCGGAAAGCGCTAGCCGAAAAGTTCGGCATGACACATTTCGTGAATCCAAACGAGGTGCAAGGCGACCTCGTTGCTTATCTGGTCGATCTCACCAAAGGCGGGGCTGATTACAGCTTTGAGTGCGTCGGCAATGTCAAGTTGATGCGACAGGCGCTCGAATGTTGCCATCGCGGTTGGGGCGTCAGCGTCATTATCGGCGTTGCCGGCGCAGGACAAGAAATCTCCACCCGGCCCTTCCAGCTGGTGACCGGTCGGGTGTGGAAAGGCACGGCGTTTGGCGGCGCGCGCGGGCGCACTGACGTACCGAAGATCGTGGACTGGTACATGGACAAGAAGATTAATATTGATGACTTAATCACCCATGTCCTACCGCTCGAGCGGATCAACGAAGGATTCGACTTGATGCACGAGGGCAGGTCAATCCGCACCGTGGTGAAGTATTAAACGAACGCTATAGTAGAAATACAAGAGAAAGGAAGACGCATGCCCTACGCCGAAGGAAGAGTCTATAACGACGCAGACAGCCACCTGATGGAAACCCAAGACTGGCTCGTAGCCTATGCTGACCCCGGCATGCGCGAGCAACTGCGACCGCCCTATTTTGGCGCTACCGGACGGATGAGAGAGGCCATTGGCAAGAAGCGTGACGCCAAGTATTGGGAGTCAATCGACATCGAAGCGAATCTCATGAACCTCAAGGGGTGGGATGCGCTCGGGGCGTCGGATCCCCGTGAGCGCACGCGCGCGCTGGATCTGTTGGGTTTCAATTGCCAGCTCGTCTTCCCTTCCATTGCGCTGTCACAATTCTGGGGCTTGTTTGGTCAACAAGAAAGAAACCCAGAATTGCTGTATGGCGGCGCTCGCGCGCTCAACCGCGCCATGACCGACTTTTGCGCCCATGATAAACGGCTGCTGCCGGTTGGCTTTGTGCCGCTCGACGTTCCGGCTCTTGCCGAGCGCGAAATTGAAGAAGCAGTCCGGCTAGGGTGTCGCGGCGTCTGGATTCCTCCCACACCTCCTGGCGATATCTCGCCGACCCATCCCATGTACAATGGCGTATGGGCGCGGTTCCAAGACGCCAACATCCCTTTTCTCCTGCATGTCGGCGCTGCGGCGAGACCTGTCCCACCTGCGTTTATCAATAACGGCCGTCCCACGACGGATTTCCTCGGCGGCGGGGAGAGCATCCGCGCCAAAGATTATTTGGTGTTGCACACTGCGTCAGAAGTTTTTCTTGGCGCCATGGTGCTCGATGGAATTTTCGAGCAATTTCCACGGCTACGCGGCGGTTGTATCGAAGAGGGTGCGATGTGGGTCGTGCCCTGGCTCAAACGGCTTGACATTGCTCAGGAGACTTTTGTACGGACAGAGCCCAGCCTGGCCTTGCCGCTGCGCGCTTCAGAGTATGTCCACCGTCAACTGCGGTTTACGCCTCATCCGACCGAGCCTGTGGGCTGGATGATTGAACAAGCAGGGGATGACTTGTTCATGTTTTCCTCGGATTATCCCCACATCGAGGGGGGGCGGAATCCGCTGAAACGCTTCGAGGCGTCCATGCCGAACATCAGCGAGGCGGCCAAGGAACGTTTCTACGCGCGGAATTTTGTTGATCTTGTGGGATAGATCAGCTTTGTCGGGATGATTCTTGTGTTCCCCGAGCAAATTCTCTCAGGGCGAAGCAGGTCTTCGCCCTACTATTGACATTACGCGCCTCGTGGCGCGAACGCCTCAACCGCACGCAGATCAGGCAGCGCCTCATTATCCCAACGAATCGGCAGAATGCAGACGTGCGTCGCGCCGGCTTTCAGGTGCGCGTCAATACGATCGCGAATCTTGTCTTCGCTTCCCCAGGCCACGATGTCATCGACCAGACGGTCGCTACAGCCGTTCTCGAAATCGGCGTCTGTGTAGCCCAGCGCCTTCAAGTTGTTGGTGTAATTCGGCAGCCGAGGGACATAGGTCTTCATATACTGCCGCGCCATGGTGCGAGCTTTGCTCGCATCAGTTTCAAGAATCACTGCCTGTGCAGCACAGATCCACGGCTCGGGACCGATCTGCGCGCGCACCTTCGCCGTATGTTGCGGCGGCACGAAGTAAGTGTGCGTACCCTTGGTTTGCTCCGCCGCCAACGCCAGCATCTTGGGATGCAGCGCCGCGATCAGAATAGGCACTTCCTCCTTTGGCTGGGGCGCGCGATAGAGAGCGCTCTTCATCTTCGGCAGATACTCTTTCATGTAACTATAGGGCTTGTCGTAGCTATGGCCGCGCAGGTTTGCCACCAGCGGTTTATGGCTCACGCCAATCCCGAGCACGAAGCGCCCGTCGGAAAGTTCCGCTACGGTCTTTGACGCCGCAGCCATCGTAATGGCGTCGCGCGCCCAGATATTCGCGATGCCAGTGGCAAGAGAGAGCTGCTGCGTATGGCTCAATAAATACGCGGCATGCGCAAAGGGTTCGCGGCCCACCGCTTCTGGAATCCATAAGGCCTTGTACCCCGCTTTTTCCACTGTCTGGGCGAACTGCGCGCTTTCCGGCGCCGTCATCGCATCAAGGAAAAACCATATGCCTATTTTTCCGATATCCACCATGAGAGCCTCCTTACAGGCGAGTAGTGTGCTGACAAGTACCACGATTCACCGCGAGAGGCAGCAGCCTACTGTGCTACAGTTGCAGCGTGCGCTTGGAGGCCGAATCTACGGGCGTGCGGAGCGCATCCTACTACGCCCTCCTTACTCACGAGCCGCTTCTCACCACGATGGGATTTGATTCAATCTGCTCCGGCGTTTCCGGAAACTCACGATTGCACAAGTGCAAACGGAAGCGCAGCTGTCCCCCAGAGTAGAAGCCCGATGGCACAGTCCACGTGAAGGTTCGCTGTGTTGGTTCTTTCACCGGCAGGCAGCGGTCGTCTTTTCCATCAAAGAAAAATTCGTGCGGCTCTTTCCCTTCCTGCAGGACGGCAAACCCGGAAGACACTCCGATCGGATAGTCGGTAATGCGCGCGAGCCGTAACTCCACGGTTTCGCCGGGAAGATAAATATCCTGGTCCGTGCGCACGATCACCTGTTTGTTATGTTCAGCAATATTCGTCCGCACCTTAGACGTTGTTTCGTCCCAGTAACGCACCGGTCCGGTATCGACATGCAGCGAATTATCATGGTAGTACCCGACGCCACAGCAGCCCAGCGCCTTAAGCGTCTGGAACCATTCGGCTGACAACACTTTGCGCATACGGATATCCGCCGCCATGCCCTCAATGTGCATGCTCGCTTTGGCGGCGAGCCGCCCCTTGGCGCGCAGCCCTTCGTTGTATTCCGAACTCCGGTAGCCAGAAATGATTTCGATTGGCTGACGATAGCGGTCTTCAATGTAGTCTAACACCGACACGAGCCGCAGGGAGATATGGTCGCCGGAACCGGCAGGCACGCCGAAGAGCCGATCAATCTGCTGACGCGCCGCAGCGGGATACGACCCATCCGGCAGACGGTAGTGAATCTTCGCAGATTGATTGGTGTGCGCATTGATAAGCTGAATCGACCCGTCGCCGCTGAAGAAATAACGGTCGGCGGGTTTGGCGTTTTCAGCAGCCCCAGCATGGGCAGTAATGCAGAGAAAACAAAGAAAGAAAAACCGCCTCATAGCATTGTATTCACTCTCATCGCCTGCAGATCTTCTCTCCCTCAAAGGGGGAGGAGGAAGATCCTCTCTGGCTAAGATGACGGTTGAGGCTCTTATTCTCAAGCCCCTGGTTGTTCGCTGCTCTTTCGTCTCGCTTGACGCCGTTCACCAGGCAAGCGACAATTCCGCCAGTTCACTTTTCTACTAAAGAAGGAGGCGGTATGGGATTCGTCAAAACTCGTGAGGAGATCGCTCGCATCCAGGCCACGCTCGCGGAACCGCACTTTTTCAGCGCACAGATGCTGACTCTTCAATACCTCACCAAACCGGATATTGTCCAGCGCGTGCTGCCGCCAGGACTACAGCCGACCGATAAGCCGCTGGTCACGGCCATGGTTGGCCGCTGGGGACGCAGCAACTGCGTCCATGCGTTTGAAGGCGGTGCGCTCTACGTACAGGCGAAGCACAAAGACTATGTAGGCGATTACTGTCTGGCGATGCCGATGTCTACGGACGCAGCTCTCATCTTCGGTCGCGAATTATTCGGCGAACCGAAAAAACAAGCCACTACCTCGCTGCAGCGCGACGGCGCCACTGTCACAGGCCGCTGCAGCCGTTACGGCAAGCCGACCATCAGCATCGAAGCCGTCATGGAGAAAAAGGAAAACGTGAGCGAAGGCGGATTTGTCAACTTTCACTATAAGTACCTGCCCAAATCAGACGGACAGGGACTGGAGTGGGACCCCGTTCTTGTTATGGCGACGTTCAAAACCAAGATTACGCTGGCGGAAAAGGGCAAAGGCAAACTGACGCTGGGCAATACTATCCACGATCCCCTGGGCGAGATTGAAATCGTCGAACTCCTCGATGCGTCTTATGTCGAAGGCGATATCTATAGTAAGTGTCAGACGCTCGCGACGATCAACGCGGCGGAGTTTTTACCATACGCTTACGGCAAGATTGATGACTGGACCGCGCTCAATAACGAAGACGAAGCGCCGTGGGGCGCGGTGCGAGTCGCGTAACGCTCTGCAAGGAAAAAGGCGAATAAGCGAGTACATTCACGCAAAAAACATGACACAAAGAAGAGAAAAGACTCGAGCAGGTTATGCCTACGCAACACCTTTCTGTACTCAGCGATTTATTAACTATCGGCAGCGCTACGCATCCTGCACTGATCGCACCCGACGTCGGGCCGATGGTGACATATAGTTCTCTTTGCGCCCAGGTAGAGCGCCTGGCCGCCGTCCTGCAGTCTCTCGGCATTGGCCGTGGCGACCGCGTGGCGCTGGCGTTGCCGAACGGCGTCGAGATCATCACGATGTTTTTTGCCGTCACCGCCACAGCGGCCGCGGCTGCGCCGCTCAATCCTGCGTATACCATGGATGAATTCCGCTTCTATCTTGAGGATATCGAAGCAAAAGCCCTCATCGTTCCCCCAGGAGGCGGAGAGCAGGCGCGCGCGGCGGCTCCGCTCGGAGCGCTGATTCTTGAAGCCTCCGTAACGCCACACGGCGAGGTCCAGCTCGCGGCCGCACGCCCCTCTGCATTCTCACGGACACAAGACACCGCTGCGCCAGAAGACGTTGCTTTATTTCTCCACACCAGCGGCACCACGAGCCGGCCTAAAGGCGTGCCGCTGTCGCACGCCAATCTGTTAGCCTCGGCAGGCAACGTCGCAGCGACCTATGCTCTCGCTCCGGACGATGTATCACTATGTGTGATGCCGCTTTTCCATGTGCACGGTTTGGTGGCTTCGACACTGGCGACCCTCCGGTCAGGCGGAACGATCATTGTCCCGCCTCGTTTCAGCGCCGGCGCATTCTGGCCCACGGTGAAAGCCCATCGAGCCACGTGGTACACCGCCGTGCCGACGATTCATCAAGTGTTGCTCACCAGAGCCGAGGAAGACCAGGCGCCTGCGCCAGGAACCTCTGGGCTGAGGTTTATCCGCTCGTGCAGTTCATCGCTTGCGCCGGCCATCATGGCGGGCTTAGAGACGCGCTTTGGCTGTCCCGTGCTCGAAGCGTACGGCATGACGGAAGCATCACACCAAATGACGTCAAATCCCTTGCCTCCGGGAGAGCGGCGCGCCGGCTCCGTAGGGCGCGGGACAGGCGTGCACGTAGCGATTATGGACGACGTTGGGAATTTGCTCCTTGCAGGAACCCAAGGCGAAGTGGTCATTCAAGGTCCCAATGTCACACGCGGCTACCACAATAATCCCGAGGCCAATGCCGCCGCGTTCACCAACGGCTGGTTCCGCACTGGCGATCAAGGCGTTCTGGATGCCGCAGGATACCTCACGCTGGTTGGCCGCCTCAAAGAATTGATTAATCGTGGCGGCGAAAAGATTTCTCCTCGGGAAATTGATGAAGTACTGTTGACCCACCCTGCGGTCGCGGAAGCGGTGTGTTTTGGTGTACCAGACATGAAATATGGGGAGGAGGTCGCTGCCGCCGTGGTGCTCCGCAGCGACGCCAGCGAAGCCGAGCTCCTGGCGCATTGCCGCGAGCGGCTGGCGGCGTTCAAGACGCCAAAGAAGATTTATCTCGTCACGCAGATTCCGCGGACTGCGACGGGGAAAATTCAGCGGCGCAAC
>DATLYA010000231.1:0-14249 GCA_035575235.1 Candidatus Methylomirabilota bacterium | reverse complement strand
CCCTACCACAAAGCCATTGACCTCGCCCGCGAACGGCTGCGCGGCGAGGGGCGCATCGGCACCACTGGCCGAGGCATTGGGCCAACGTACGAGGATAAAATGGCGCGGGTCGGCATTCGCTTCGTCGACTTGCTCGATGAAGCGCTGTTCCGGGAGAAACTCTCCCACAATCTGCAAGAGAAGAATATTTATCTTGGCGCTATCCTGAAAGAACAGGCGCTCGATTTTCAGCAAATCTTCGATAGCCACCGTCGCCTGCGCGACCGTTTGGCGCCATATATCACGAACACCTCCCGTTATCTCCACGAAGAAATTGTCCGCGGACGCAAGGTGCTCTTTGAGGGCGCGCAGGGCGCCATGCTGGATGTCGATCACGGCACCTATCCCTTTGTGACGTCCTCGAACACTGTTGCTGGGGCCGTATGCACCGGCGCGGGCATCGCGCCGCAACTCATTCATAATGTCATTGGCATTTCTAAGACGTATACGACGCGTGTCGGCAGCGGCCCTTTCCCCACTGAACTGTTCGGTGCGGAAGGTGAAAAATTACGGCGTGATGGCGGCGAGTTCGGCACGGTGACCGGACGCCCACGACGTTGCGGCTGGTTTGACTCTGTGGTGGCGCGCACGGCCGCACGCATTAATGGGCTCACAAGCCTGGCGTTGACAAAAATCGACGTGTTAAGCGGCCTGCCGACGTTACGGGTGTGCACCGCCTATGAGTATAAAGGCCAACGGTACGACGAAGTGCCGCCGAGCGCGTATATGCTAGAGCATCTCACGCCGATCTATGAGGACTTGCCTGGATGGTCGGAGCGGTTGACGGACATTCGCAGTCTCGACGCCTTACCGATCAACGCACGAAGATATGTCGAGCGCATTGAACAGTTAGTGAATATTCCGGTCAAGATGATCTCTGTCGGCGCGGGTCGGGAAGAAACGATTCTCATTCGCCCGACGTTCTTTTAGCGACAGTCAGCGGAAGGCGCGCGGTGGGAGACAACACCAGCGCCAGCCCGCCCGCCGCATTCGCCGCGAGGACAATGGCGCTCCACAACAACCCGAAAGCAAGCGCCCGCTCTCGGGAGATCCCGACAAACGCCAGAAACAGCACATATCCGCTTTCGCGCACCCCAAGCCCGGCGAAGCTAATGGGGAGACCGCTAAGAATATTAATCAGCGGGACGCACACCACGAGATACCAAAGGGCGACCTCAAGACTGAGCGCTTGTGCGATCATGACTTGTAACCCAAATTGAAAAAAATGGAAAAGGAGCGACAGCGCACAGGCTTTTGCGAGCACGCGCGGCGCATGTTGATAGGGTCCGATCAGTTGCTCGAACAACCGACGGAATTTATTTTCACTGTGAAAAAATCGCGCCAGGAGTTGCAGGAGAAACCACCACCCGGCCACAGCGCCTACGGCGGCCGCCACGACGCCAAGACGCCACCGCAGCGGCAATATGCCAGGATCAGCGAAGGGCAGACCGGAAACACACATCCAGAGCAACATGACTAAGCCGCTGATCCGATCAGCAACAACGGATTGCAGGGCGGCGCCAAGACGCGCTCGTCCTTCGGCCAGCAAGGCGCCACGACCCAAATCACCAGCGAGCGTGCTCGGCGCGAACAGGTTTAAATACATGCCGGCAAAGTAGTAAGCCACGAATGAGCGAAACGGCTGCAAGAAACCCAATGGCAGGGCCAGTACTCGCCACTTATAGGCGCTGAGCACTTGGCTCAAGAGATAACCGATGAACGCAAGCGCGACCCATTCGATCTGCGTTCCAGACAAGCGCTCACGAAATGCGTTGAGATCCGTCGCCCGCAACAGCAGGACAAACAGGCTGAAACTGATAAAAATCTTAAACCAGCGGGAAGACACGATGTGCAAGCGTAGGAGACCTTATCCAATAAGAGCGAGAGAATGAGAAAGTAGAGGAACAGGCGCTAGAACAAACAAACGGATGAATAGACGAGTGGGCGAGAAGGGAAACTGAGCGCCACTCCAACTTTGCACTTTGCACTTTGCACTTTGCACTTTGCAATCCTCTACGCATCGACAGATTCCCCAAACAGGGCCTTTCCATCCAAATGGCCCACGTCATTCACATAGTGAATCTCTGCTCGACCGTCCCCCAAAAGGGTGACCTCGCTTAACGCCGTGTTGCCAATCTTCTCGATTTGGCGAAACTGTCTCATCTCCAGGCCGCGGCAATGCAGCAGAAATGCGCGTACAGCGCCGCCATGAGAGACGATCATGATCTGTTCCCCGGCGTGCCGTTGCAAAAGACGCTCGGTAGCTCGTACGAGGCGCGCCTGGAACTGGGCGAATGTCTCACCACCGCCGCGCGGCAAATCCTCCCCAGCGCGTACTCGCTCCCATTCATCAGCATAACGGGCAATGACTTCGGCAGTCGTCAGCCCGCTCCAGCGACCAATATTCATTTCCCGCCAGCCTTCCTCACGGCGCGGTTCAATCCCCAATGCTTCACCAAGAATTTCCGCCGTATGGAGCGCGCGGGACAAGTCGCTCGTGTAGATTGCATGGACTCGTCGCTTTTCGGCAAGCAACCGTTGCGCTAACCGTCTCGCTTGTGCTTGCCCATTTTCACTGAGCGGCACGTCAGCCTGTCCTTGCCAGCGATTCTCTTGATTCCAGATCGTTTCCCCATGGCGCACTAATAATAAACGCAGGCTCGACATCGTGTTCCCTACCGTCAGCGCTGTTCTTTGTTCATCGTAGCAGGAAAAAATATCCACCTTGGAGTGCGCGTGAGTCGGAAAGACATCTCTTCACAGCCGATCTTTACCTTCGAGCATCGCGCGCTGTAGCAATACATTTGCTCTAGCGCGCCACGGGTCTGGTTAGCATGTCTCGGCAAAGATTGCCACCACGCGTTAGCCTTTCCCTGGAGGATATGGTAGGTCGAATGCCGAAGGAGGGAAATTCATGAAATACGGCGCATTTCTTCCACACATTGGGCCGCTCGCCCATGGGAATGTTTTAGAGCATATCCGCACGACCGCACAGACAGCGGAAGCGCTTGGTTTTGACTCCGTTTGGGTTGGCGATCATATCGTAACGCCAATCAATATCGCCTCGAAATATCCATACACAACCAGCGGGGCCTTCCCGCTTGACCCAAAGGAGCCAATTCTTGAGCCGCTCAGCGTGCTCAGTTTTGCCGCCGCCTGCACCACGACAATCCGACTCGGCACGGCGGTGCTCGTGCTGCCGCATCGTCATGCGGTAGTCACCGCCAAAACGGTCGCCACACTGGATGTCCTGTCAGGCGGGCGCGTCATTCTGGGTGTGGGCGTTGGTTGGATGGAAGAAGAGTTTAAAGTGTTAAACGCTCCGTTCTCCGAACGTGGAGCCTTGAGCGAGGAAACTGTCGCAGCGATGAAAGAGCTCT
Organism: Candidatus Methylomirabilota bacterium; assembly: GCA_035575235.1. GTDB lineage: Bacteria > Desulfobacterota > Binatia > Bin18 > Bin18 > SYOC01. The sequence goes on along the minus strand of DATLYA010000231.1, from coordinate 10,830 downwards.
GGACGAGTGAGAATCCACGCTTCGCCGGCCGCTATTACACCTTTGCCGACCTGCGCTGCGAACCGCGTCCGGTGCAGAAACCACACCCGCCGATCTGGGTGGGCGGACACCTGGGACCTGCGCTGCGTCGAGTCGTGGAGTACGGCGACGGCTGGGCGGCAGTCGTCTTCAGCCCGCAAGAATTCGCCGAACGCCTTGCCAGGTTAAAAGAGAGAGCGGCGCAAGCCGGGCGAGATCTATCTACGATCACTTTATGTGTCTCGCCGCGCGGCAAACGTCCCGAAGCCATGATCGACGATATTCCGAAGTATCAAGAACTCGGGGCCACGTATTTGTATCTTGCGTTTTTTAACTTTGCTCGCAGTTACGAAGAGATGGCGGGGATGATGGAGCGATTTGCCCGGGATGTCAGGCTGATTTAACAACATCCAGTTTGTGGGTTGCGCTTGCACCCAGGTTTCCTACCCTAGCGCTGTAATGTGCGGAGCGCACCCTCCTCGTCTTTTGCTGGAATCGAATCAGACCAACCCCAGCCGTTGTAATCGCGTCATATGCATCTGAATGATTGTCATCGGCGTTTCCGCGATCAGTGTTTCCAACGCATCCGCAGGCGTCTGATCAACGATAAAGCTGGCATAATGTTGAATGAGCTGAGCTTGCATCGCCAGGAGCCGGTCGCGCAATTCCGGATGTTCATAGAGATAGGCCCTGATTTTCCGTTCGCCGTACGCAACGTGGCTCTCCTCGTCACGAATGACGCGCCGGAGGCCATGGCGGATAGGCTCGTCAGCAATAACGTCGTGGTAAAAATAGAGCAAGACAAGCGCAAGCCCTTCGCCTACCACCATCGACTCGAATAACATTTCCTCCCACGTGTGACTGATCACGCCATGTAACTCCTCCATATCGCCAAGGACCGCTTGTAGCGGCTCGGCGTTGTAGCGCTGCAGCAAGCGGCGAAAGATTGCCGTGTGGCGAGTCTCGTCGCGGGTTTGCTTGACAATCTCCAACATGCCTTCCAAATCCGGCGCCTTCGTCACCCACTGGCCGATCTTCACCGCGCCTACTTCACCGTAGAACAGGCGACTCAAGGCGCGGATAATGATCTCTCGATCTTTCTCTACGGAAAACCGCGGCTCCTCTTTGTACAAAGTCATCTCTGCCCGTGTTAACAACATACTGGCCTCCCTCCTCTAGCAACAACGGATTATGCGAGAAGAACACAAAGCTCACAATGGCAAGCCGTCGCGGCGCCAAAAGCCCCTGACTGATTCACTGTCTTTGGAAAGCAAAAGGCGGAAGACAAAAATCCTCAGCCTTCCACGCTTAACACCTCGCCCCTGAAGGGCAAAAGCTTGTTAAAGGAGCTAAGACATTGAGGGCTTAAGGATATTCCGCACGAATTCGAGGCATTCCCGTGCATTGTCCTGCCTCGTGGTCTGCGCTAGTTTTGTGGGCAGTTTGATGGCGCAGGCCGAAAATCTATCCGACCCAAAGGAGAAGCAAACCATGGCTCGCACGTCTGCCGAACAACAGATGGAAACCGCCGCGCGCGCTTATTTTGAACGAGTCACCAAAGGCGATATTGAGGGAATTTTATCGCTCTTTGCTGACGATGCGATGCTTATCAATCCCATGACTGGTGAACAGGGCGTCCGCGGCAAAGAGGCGCTGCGGGCGTTCTATACCAATTTAACTTCCAGTCTGGTCGATTATCACGCAGGACCGACGGACATTATCATTGACGGCAATAAACTCGTTGCCCCTTTACATCTGGAAGGCAAAACGAAGGACGGGGCGCCGATCGTGATGAACAATTTGAATTTGTGGACGTTCGATGAACAGGGCAAGTTCAGGGCGCTGCGGATCTACATGGATACCTATCCGTATCGTCAGGCGTTAAGTCAAGCGTTAGGGAGTGGAAAGAAAAGTAGCCAGTAATCAATGGCCAGTAGTCAACAGGGACATCACAAATATCCTTGAACCGACAACTGCGACTTAGCAACAGGATGTTCCCTTATTTTCTGAAAAAGGCGAAAAGGATGCCGGTGAGAACACCGATTTGTCCGATCCAGAAGAGAAACATCCACTGAACGAGGTTGGCGCGCAGGTCGGCCATCTCTACCCGCATCTTACTCATTTCTTCCCGTATCTTTCCCATCTCTTCAGCCAGCCGGCGCTCGAAACGTTCTTCCACGAATTCGATCACAGACTTTTTGTTATCCTCATTTGCTTCATTGATGAGAGCGACCAATGCGTCGGTCGCTTCTTCTCCCAATTTCTCGCGTAACGGACGAGCAACAGTAATGACCGCCATGCTTCATTCCTCGTGGCCCACTGTATAACAGAGAGGCGCCCCTGCTCCTATAGCGTCTGCTTCAGCGCGCTGAGGAGTTCGTTGAGATTTTCACATTCCAGCACAAGATCACACGCGGGCGCATACGCTGACATCACGCTGTCCCCGGTGTTCCATCGCTCACGCGGCTCAGGATTCAACCAGATCAATTTCTTGGCGCGGTCACGCATGCGCGCCAGCAGATCCGCCCGCGGCGGACGGCGATTGTTGCGCGCGTCACCAAGAATCAGCACGATCGTGTTGCGGGTGAGCAAGGGGCCTCCCTCTTCTGCCCAGAATTGCTGCAAGACTTTGCCGAAATCCGAACGCGCGTAGAGATCGAGCGTCTCGTGCGGCACGACATAGCCATTCTCGAAAGAGACCTCACACAGGCCATCAACATAGGCGAAAGTTCGGACTCGACGAAAATACTCCGCCGCCGGAGCAAGGAGGGCGAGAAGCAAGTCGCTGACCACCGCCACCGAGGCGGACACATCACAGAGCGCCACCAGATCTGGTTTGCCTGGACGTCGATACCGCCAAAACAATTCAATAGGCGCTCCACCACGAGCCACCGAAGCCCGGAAAGTGCGGCGGAAATCCAGCCGCCCACGCCGTCCACGCTTGTACCGGCGGCTCAGGCGGCCACGCCAACGTCGGGTTAGCTCCGCAACGAGTTCTTTTGCCGACTCCACATCCCGTGAGTCGAAATTTTTGAACGGTTTCTCCAACAACGTTTTCGCTTTAGGGGTTAGGGGCTGGGGGCTAAGGGCTGGGTTTTTATCTTCCGCCTTTTCTCCACGGCTCTCTATATTCTGCTGTTGGGCGTTTTGTGCTTCTTGTTCTCGTTTTTCTGACTGCTCAGGCTGCTTTTGCGGGCGTCGTTCTTCAGCCCGTGGTGGTTCTGAGAGTTGTTCACGCGGGCGCGTTTGCGCATTCTGCGCTGTGGTGCGTTGCGCCTCCCCTCCACCGGCAAACTTGTCAAGTTTGCCTTTTCGCCGTCCTGCGGGTCCAGCAAAGAAGCGCGCAAAGAGTTCATCGAACACCGGACGGTCTTCTTCATCTTTCACCAGGCTTGCCGCCAGTGCCTCGCGAAGGACGTCCCGTTCAATCCCTACAGCGGCTGTAGCCTGCATCGCATCCATGCTTTCGCTGAGCGAGATGCGCAGACCAGCGTGACGGAGCTCGGTAATGAAGTTAAGAACGATGTCGCGCATAACACTAGGGGCTTGAGGCGAGAGGCTCGGGCTAGGGTATGACGGAAGAACTTGCTAGAACACCTCCCGCGTAATTCAGAGCATGGCAAAAACCTTTTTGAGAGATTCTTCGCTGCGCTCAGAATGACAGAACGATTTGCTTATCTTGAACAAGTCCCTGGCTCCAAGCCCCTACACCCTCGGTTTCCGCTTCTCCCGATACACCTGCATGGATGCGCGCAACTCGCCGGTTTCGATCGAAGCAGCGCGGGCGCGGTCAATTTCTCCGCGCAGGGTCTCGAAGTCCATTGTCCAAGACTTTCGCAACAAGTGCTTCACGGCAGCTGCCGCCTTCCAGCCAACCTGTAAACAGCGCTCTACCAGCTTGTACGTTTCCGTCTCAAGATTCTCAGGTTCAACTACCCTTGTGACTACCCCCCATCGTTCCGCCTGTGCGGCGTCGAACCGCTCACCAAGAATGACAATTTCTATCGCCTTCGCGAGGCCAATAAGCTGCGGCAACCTGTATGTTGGTCCTGCATCGGCTGGAGAGCCGTAGAGCACTTGCGGGGAAGAAAAGAACGCGGTCGACGCCGCAATACGAAAATCACACGCCAGTATTAACTCAAAGCCGGCGCCAAGACACGGCCCTTGCACGGAGGCAATGGTCAGTTGCGGCAGGTTTTCTAAAATGTCGAGCGCGTGCATCCATGGCTCCCATGCCGCGCGTAAGGCCTCAGGCGTCACCGGCCGGTTAGCAGCAGCATACAAGTCCATGCCTGAGCAGAACGCCCGGCCTTCCCCTTTGACAACCACCACCCGTAGATCCGCTTCTTGTTGAACCCTCTGACACGCCTCCTTCAGATCGAGAATCAGCTGGTCATTAACAGCGTTGAGGGAGGCTGGACGGTCAAGAATGAGCGATCCCACATGCTGGTCTCGTTCAAAGCGGATGGTGTCCCATTCCATCGTGAGCCCTCCTGTCTTGAGGTGAAACAAAGGGTAGCATAGCAAAGGCGCGGATGCTTTGACACGACGTTTATGAGAGCGGTATAAAGTGCCTGCTACGGGAGGCGTCCTGGATCAAAGAAGGAGGTGCGCCATGGCAGACGGCGCCTTAAGTGATCTCACCATTATTGAACTGGCGGAAATGGTCGCGGGACCATTCTGCGCCAAGGTGATGGCTGACCTCGGAGCCGAGGTGATTAAAATTGAACGTCCACAGGAGGGCGATAGCGCCCGCCGGCGCGGGCCCTTTCCTCATAATGAGCCGCACCCGGACCGCAGCGCCTTGTTTCTCTATCTCAATACGAATAAGCGAGGCGTGACGCTCAATATCAGAGTCGTTGAGGGGGCGCGGCTGTTTCGCGATCTGATCAAGACCGCCGATATTCTCGTTGAAGCCACACCACCAGGCGCCCTTGCCGCGTTGGGACTTGGCTATGATGACCTCAGCGCACTAAATCCGCGTCTCATTATGGCGTCGATTTCACCCTTTGGTCAGACCGGTCCTTATAAAGATTACAAAGGTTATGATCTCAACTGCTACCACTTCAGCGTAGTTGGCTACGAGACCCCCTTTAATCAAGTGACTGATCCGGCCACCCAGCCGCCATTAAAAGCAGCCGGAGAACAGGCGGATTTTCTCACGGGCTGGACCACGGCGGCGGCGATCATGAGCGCGGTCCATTGGCGCCACCTGACCGGCAAAGGTCAGCATATCGACATGGCGGAAATCGAAGCGGTCGCGAACATGATTCGCGCCAATTACCCCTTTTATTTTTCAGAACCGCCTGATGGCCCAAACCGTTCACGCCTGTCCAAGCGGCAAGAGTGGGGGCTCCCGTGGGTCTGGCCGTGCCGGGATGGTTATGTCGCCATTCTGGCCATTACGGATAAGCATTGGAGTGCGCTCAAAGAGTTGCTCGGAAAACCTGAGTGGATGGAGGATGAATTGTTGAGCACGCCGCTCGGCCGCTTCATGCATGCAGACGTCATTAAATCACTCCTGGAGGCGTGGCTGCTCGAGCACGACCGCGCCGAGATTTATCGCAATGGCCAGGCGTTGCATCTGCCGATCTTTCCCGTCCAAAACCTGGCTGAAGTGATGACAACGCAACATTTCCGCGATCGCAATTTTTTCCAGCCTTATGATATCCCCGGCGCCGGCTCCGTCATGTTGCCGGGCGCGCCGTTCAAAATGTCGGCGACGCCCTGGAGCCTCCGCCGGCCAGCGCCGCGCCTCGGCCAGCATAACGCGGAGGTGTACGGCGCGCTTGGACTCGACATGGCGGATTTATCCCGACTGCAAGAACAAGGAGTGATGTAGCTATTGAGGCATTGAGGCATAGTCTTAAAGTCGTCAAGTCGCAAGTCAACCCTTCAAGAGTCTGACTTTATGACGTGACGACCTGATGGCTTGAAATGCGATGCCCCGATGGCTCAATGCTTCAATTAAGGAGTTTCCATGGCACGATTACCCCTCGAAGGCGTTCGCGTCGCTGATTTTGGTTGGATTCTGGCCGTTCCTCACGCCACCGCCTGGCTAGGAGTGATGGGCGCGGAAGTCATTAAGATTGAATCCATGCAACGGCTGGATTTGATCCGTCTGCTCGGCCACTCGCCAGGCAAGCCATTGGATATCAACGGGTCCGGCTATTTCAACTCACTCAACTTTGGCAAGAAAAGCATTACGCTGAATCTCGGGCGTCCGGAAGGCGTGGAGCTGGCAAAGGAGCTTGTCCGCCGCAGCGACGTCGTCACGGAGAATTTCACCGTTGGCAACATGGCAAAGTGGGGGTTAGGGTATGAAGAGCTGTGCAAAATGAAACCGGACATCATCATGCTATCCGGCACGCCGCTTGGCCAGTACGGGTCAGAAAGCGACTGTGTCGGCTGGGGCCCTCATACGCAAGCCTACGCGGGCATGTGCCATCTTACAGGCTATCCCGGCGGACCGCCGAGCGGCCTTGGCGGCACGTGGCCCGATTTTATGATCGGGGTAGTCATGGCGTACGCCATCATGGCGGCGCTGCATTACCGTCGCCGTACAGGCAAAGGCCAATACATTGATCTCGCCATGGCGGAAGTAGTGATGACCATGCTGCCCGAAGGTTTTGCTGACTATAATATCAATGGGAAAGATCGTGGGCGCCAAGGCAATCGTGATGACCTGATGGTTCCCCACAATGTGTACCGTTGCGCGGGCGATGACCAGTGGGCCGCCATAGCAGTGAACAGCGACACGGAATGGCGCGCCCTCTGCGCCACCCTGGGGCGACCGGAATGGCTCAATGACCCTCGTTTTCAAGACCAGCCGAGCCGCAAAGCAAACGAGGAGACGCTCGATAGGCTTATTGAAATGTGGACCAGTCACCGATCGCCGATCGAGGTGATGCACACGCTGCAAGCCGCAGGAGTTGCTGCGACTCCCGTGTACAATACTGAAGCGCTGTGTAATGATCCGCAATTCCAACATCGAGGATATATGGTCGCCATTGAACATCCCGTCACCGGCGTCGTTCCCGCGGCTGGAATCCCGGGCCTGTACAGTGCATTGCCCCAAGAGGCGCTCAATTATACAGCCGCCCCGCGTCTGGGAGAACACAATGATGACATACTGGGCGGCCTGTTAGGATTGTCGTCAGCTGACATCGCTCGTCTGAAAGAAAAGCAGGTGGTGTGTTAGCGTACGAGGTAAGGAGCATTACTGCACGGCATGACAACCTCAGCACTGACTCAATTGCTCGAGAAAATGTTTACAGGCGATGAGCGCGCATTAGCTCGGCTTATCACTCTCGTTGAACGAGACGGAGCGGAGGTCGGCCCGATCCTGGAAGCCATCGCTCCTAAACTCGGTCACGCGTTCACGATCGGCGTCACGGGTCCTCCTGGAGCTGGCAAATCCAGCCTGGTGGATCGGCTAGCGTCGCTCATGCGGAAGGCAGGCAAAACCGTTGGCGTCATCGCCGTTGATCCTTCCAGCCCCTTTTCCGGCGGCGCCTTGCTTGGAGACCGCATCCGCATGACGCAGCATTTTTTGGACAAGGGCGTCTTCATCCGCAGTATGGCGACCAGGGGAAGTCACGGCGGCTTGTCCCGCGCGACCAAAGATGTCATTAAGCTGCTCGATGCAGCCGGCCGGGACTATATATTGGTTGAAACTGTCGGCGTCGGACAAACCGAATTGGATGTGATGGGCGCTACAGATACAGTGATCGTCGCGCTCGTACCCGAGGCAGGAGACGGCGTCCAGGTTATGAAGGCGGGGCTCATGGAAATCGCCGATATTTTCGTGGTCAATAAAGCGGACCGCGATGGTGCGGCGCGCATGCAGACCGAGCTGACGTTGATGCTCGAACTCAAATATAGCGCCAAACATCCAGAACCCGGCGACCCGCCACTGTGGAAAATCCCCGTCTTGCCCACGCAAGCGCTCAACAACATCGGCATGATGGAATTAATGCAAGCAATTGAGAGCCACCATCGTTACCTGCAAGAAACCGGCGAACTGGAGCGCAAGCGCAAAGCGCGACGGCGAGAAGAATTATTATCGCGCGTTGAGTACGAAGCGAGACGCCGTCTGACAACCCGCGCGCAAACGGATCCAGCCCTGGCTCAACTCCTCGAGGAAGTGAGTGAAGGAAAAATCGACGCCCATTCGGCGTCAGTCAAGATTCTCAGTAGTGAAGTATTCAAAGAGGGGCTAGCGACTAGAGACTAGAGACCTGTTCCACTTCCTCACGTCCCAAGTCTCCAGACTCAGGTCCCAAACGCCATGGGGAATGACAATAAAAATCACAGGGAGAAAGAGCAACACCAACGGAGGGAAACGCTATGAAAGCTGCAGTGCTGTACGAACTCAAAACGCCGCTCAAAGTCGAGGACGTTGATCTTGACAACCCCAAACGAGGCGAAGTCCGCGTGAAGATCGCCGCCAATGGCGTTTGCCATAGCGACTACTCGGTCATCCACGGCGTGCTCCGCTCGCCGCTTCCGGTCGTGCCCGGTCACGAAGGCGCCGGCATTGTCGAAGAAATCGGTCCGGACGTCACGCTGGTCACGCCTGGCGATCACGTTGTCTTATCGTTCGCTCCATATTGTGGACACTGCTATTACTGCTCTATTGGGCGTCCCGTGCTGTGTGACAACATGCGCATGACCATGGGTAAAGGCACGTTGCTCGACGGCACTTGCCGTCTCAAAAAAAACGGCAAGTCGCTCTACCACATGGCGGGGCTGTCGAGCTTCGCACAGTACGCCGTGGTGGCAGAAATTTCGTGCATCAAAATTCCAGACAACGTTCCATTAGAGAAAGCCTGTCTGGTCGGCTGCGGCGTGATGACCGGCGTCGGCGCGGCGATTAACACGGCCAAAGTCGCCCCGGGATCGAGCGCCGTCGTCATTGGCTGTGGCGGTGTCGGCCTGAACACTATTCAGGGTTGCGCCATCGCCGGAGCGGCCACCATTATCGCTGTCGATCTCATGGACAACAAGCTTGAGTACGCGAAACAGTTTGGCGCCACCAATACCATTAATCCCAGCAAACAAGAGCTGGTAAAAACCGTTCGCAGTCTTACTGAAGGGCGAGGCGCTGACTATGCGTTCGAGGTCATTGGTCTCGGCAAAACGATCGAGCAAGCCTACGCGTGCACGCGCCAGGGCGGCATGACGGTCGTTGTGGGCGCTCCGTCTCGTGAAGATACGGTGACGATACCAGCGTCGAGCCTGCTGGTCGAAAAAGAAATAAAAGGGTCCCTGTACGGCTCCGCCCGCCCGCGCGTAGATATGCCGCATCTCATTGATCTCTACATGAAAAAGAAATTGAAACTTGATGAACTCGTCACACGCACGTACTCGCTTGACGAAGTAAATGCCGCCATGACCGCCCTGGAGAAAGGCGAAGTCGCGCGCAGCGTGGTGGTGATGTAACGCGTAAGCGCATTGCTATTATCGAATCATAAGAAATTGGCGCTCTCGTGTGTCACTCTGAGCGCAGCGAGGGGTCTCGCGGTCAGATCCTTCGCCACGCTCGGAACGACAGGACTGGACGGTTACCGTGGAAAGCGTACGAACGTCCTAGGGTCTGATTTAGATAATTGGAGGTTTTACTCACTCTCCCTCCACCCATATTCCTCAAGTCTGCGATACAGGGTCTTGCGATCAATCCCCAAGATATCAGCGACTTCCTTTTTGTTCCCTTCAGTTAACTGCATTCCCAACAGAATATATTCCCGTTCGATATCAGCCAGCGTGCGGCGGCTGACAAACGCTGCCTGGAGATTGGTGAGATGCGGTTTACTTATAGTCAGATGAGGCGGCAAGTCAGCTTCAGTAATTTCCTCTCCGCGACAGAGCACCAGGGCGTGCTCAATCGTGTTCTTGAGTTCTCGGATGTTTCCCGGCCATGGGTACCGCAGCAAAATCCGCAAGGCTTCAGCCGACAGCCGCTTCGCCCGGGACGGTTGCGTCGAGTGTTCCATGAAGTGGCGGAGCAACAGGGGTACATCCTCCGGCCGTTCCCGCAACGCCGGCAAACGAATCTCTACCACATTCAACCGATAAAACAGATCTTCGCGAAACCTGCCTTCCGCCACCGCGCGACGCAAATCACTATTTGTCGCCGCCATGATGCGGACGTCCACTTTTTCTGCCCTGGTGGCGCCAAGCGGGCGAATCTCTTTTTCTTCAATGTCGCGCAGGAGTTTGGCCTGCAGCGCTAGCGGCAGTTCCCCCACTTCATCCAGGAACAGCGTGCCGCCATGCGCTTCCATGAACAAGCCCTTTTTATCCTGCCGCGCATCCGTAAACGCTCCACGCACATAGCCAAACAGTTCGCTTTCCAGCAGGTGTTCGGGCAGGGCGGCGCAATTGACTGGTACGAAGGGCCCGTGTTTCCGCACGCTATGATAGTGGAGCGTGCGGGCGAGCAAATCTTTCCCGGTACCGCTTTCTCCCGTCAGCAGTATATCGACAGAGCTGTCCTTCAGACGGTCAACAAGGTCAAAGACGTGTTGCATCGCGGCGCTTTTGCCGATGATGCGGTCAAAATGATAATGGGCTTCGACCTCCTTCCGCAGCCGCTGCACCTCCGTGCGCAGTTGCCGTTCCTCCACTGCGCGCTCGATGACGAGAAGAAGATCGGCGCTTTTGAAGGGCTTGGTGAGATAATAAAAGGCGCCAAGACGCATGGCCTCTACCGCGCTTTCAATCGTGCCGAAGGCGGTAATCACCACGACAGCCAAGGTGGGGTCGCGTTGCTTGGCGAGGCGCAACACTTCCATGCCCTGCATGCTGCTC
>DATLYA010000230.1:0-14064 GCA_035575235.1 Candidatus Methylomirabilota bacterium | reverse complement strand
GCGCACGGGTTGACGGGACGATTCTTCGATGGCGTCCCACAGATCCGTCGTCTCCGTATTGTCGAACTCATGTTTGCGTAGATACAGGCTGATGCCCGCGCGAAACGTGTCCGCGCCAAGATATTGTTCGAGCATGCGCAGGACCGCCGCGCCCTTCTCGTAGGTCAATACATCAAACATCCCGGCTGCTTCCTCTGGACGATGCACAGGGAATTCAATCGGGCGCGTGCTCTTCAGTCCGTCCACGAGCATGGCGGAGGCGCGCGAGACGGAAAAACTGGTCCATCGCTGCCACTCGGGTTTGTAGTGATCGACGGCGAGCATCTCCATAAACGTGGCGAAGGCTTCGTTGAGCCACAGCCCGTTCCACCAGCGCATAGTGACGAGATCGCCAAACCACATATGCGCGTTCTCGTGCGACACCACATCGGCCACGCGCTCTAACTCACTCCGCGCAGCGGTCTTTTCATCTATTAACAACGCGGTCTCGCGGAACGTGATCGCCCCCAGGTTCTCCATGGCGCCCGAAGCAAAATCGGGAATGGCGATCAGATCAAGCTTGTCGCCAGGATAGGGCCGGTTGTAGTACTGGCTGAAAAATCTGAGCGACTCGGCGCCGATCTCCTGGGCAAACTTCGCCAGGTGTCGTTTCCCTGGCACAGCCCATACCCGCAACGGCGCATTATCTACGTAGACTGGGTCTGTGCCTTCAAACTCGCCCACGATGAACGCGACGAGATAGGTGGACATCTTAATGGTGTCGGCGAAGACGACTTCTTTTTTGTCCGCGCCTGGAAGCGGCGTTTCTCGCACGATAGCCGTGTTGGAAATAGCGGTCAGATGCGCCGGAATCACCAGCGTCGTCTGGAACACCGCTTTGTACGCGGGTTCGTCCCAACAGGGAAAGGCGCGGCGGGCGTCGGTGGATTCAAATTGTGTGGACGCCAAGATCTTCTCTTGGCCATTGGCGTTTTTATACGTACTGCGATAGAAGCCGTGGAGTTTATCGTTCAGGATGCCGGAAAAGCGCACCTGCAGCCGCCACGGTCCAGGCGTCAGCGTTTCAGGGAACGTGAAAATAACGCGTTCATTGATGTCATCAAGCGCGGCTGCGCCTGTAATCGTGCGTCCGTCTTGTGTCATGACCGCCACCGCCTGGATCTGGAGTTCCGCGGCGTTGAGGATGATTTCGTTCACCGGTTCGAGCACTCGGATAGCAATAATTTCTTCTCCGTCAAACGTGAACGCCGAGAGGTCAGGAGTGAGGCGAATCTGGTACCGCTCGGGGCGGATGGTGGCTGGAAGTTTGTACGAGAGTTCATCGACCGTGTTTGATCCGTACGTGCGCGTATCTGCCATAAAAGCTCCTTAAAGAGGCTGTTAGCTTTTAGCTTTTAGCTTCGGACTCAGGCATAACAGACAGAGGACAATATTGGCAAATGACCATGGGTGAGGCGAGGAGGCAAGTGGGCTCGTGTCTTCTCGTTCTTCTGTTGTCCGGCTAAGAGCTGATAGCTAACAGCTCAGAGCTATTCGTGATAAATTGACCCTGCCGTCTGATCGCGGTATGGAATCAATGAGGGCAATGACACAGGAGATGAGGAGCCTATGAAACCGTTTGATAACGACGCCGATCTAGACCGTGGAGTTGTTACTGAAACTGAAAAGAAGCTCAAGAAGCCGCCGCTCTATAAGGTGTTGCTCCATAACGACGATTACACCACGATGGAATTTGTGGTGTATATTCTGCAATCCATTTTTCATCATCCGCCGACAAAAGCGACGCAGATCATGCTGCATGTCCATCGCCGAGGCATCGGTGTTGCAGGGGTGTATACCTACGAGGTTGCCGAAACCAAAGTCAATCAGGTGCATGAACTCGCTAAGAAGTATGAGTTTCCCTTGAAATGCAGTATGGAAGAAGCATAGGAATCTCGGGGCTAGAGTCCAGGGGTCTGGACCACAGGAAGCATATCCGGAAAGGACGATACATGCGCATCAGCCGAGAGCTGGAAGTGACCTTAACGCTGGCAGTGAACGAAGCGCGCAAACGCCGCCATGAGTTCCTCTGCCTCGAGCACGTACTGTATGCCCTCACATTTGATGAAGACGTGGCCAAGATTATTCGCAACTGTGGCGGAGATGTGAAGACGTTGCAGCGCGACCTGGAGCGGTTTTTTAACGAGCAAATGGAAGCGCTGCCGGAGGGAGTAGAAGAGGTTGAGCCGCAACAAACCCTGGGCTTCCAACGCGCCCTGCAGCGCGCGGCGGCGCATGTGCAGTCCAGCGGCAAAGAAGTGATCGAGGGGCGTAATCTCCTGGTGGCGTTGTTCCGTGAAGAAAATAGCTTCGCTTTGTATCTGCTGCAGAAGCAAGGCATTAGTCGCCTCGATGTGCTCAATTATATTTCGCACGGCATCTCCAAGATTCCCGTCGAGGAGGAGGAAGAGCCCGCCAATCATGCCGCGGAACCTGAACACGGGGACGACGAAGATGAACCTCGGCCAGTGAAAAACCCGCTGGCGGCGTTTACCTCGAACCTAGTGCAACGCGCCAAGGATGGTCTCATTGATCCGCTTATTGGTCGGGAGAACGAACTGGAGCGGACCATCCACGTGCTCTGCCGCCGCCGGAAAAACAATCCTATTTACGTTGGTGACTCGGGCGTGGGGAAAACCGCAATTGTCGATGGGCTGGCGCTGCGGATTGCGAAAGGAGAGGCGCCCGACGTCCTCAAGAATGCAGTTATTTATTCGCTGGACATGGGTGCGGTGCTGGCGGGCACAAAATTTCGCGGCCAGTTTGAAGAGCGGCTCAAGGCGGTGCTCAACGCTTTAAAGAAGCAGCCGAACGCCATTCTCTTTATCGATGAGATCCATACGATCGTTGGCGCGGGCGCGACGAGCGGCGGGTCAATGGACGCGTCAAACATCCTCAAACCGGCGCTGGTCTCCGGTACGCTGCGGTGTATTGGCGCGACGACATATCATGAGTATCGCAGCTATTTCGAGCGGGACCGCGCCCTGGCGCGCCGCTTTCAAAAGATCGAAGTGCACGAGCCCAGCATTGATGACACCGTCAAAATCCTGGAGGGACTCAAGTCGTACTACGAGCAACATCATGGCGTGACCTACACGCCAGAAGCGTTGCGCGCGGCGGCGGAGCTGTCGGCCAAGTATATCAATGACCGTTTCCTGCCAGACAAAGCCATCGATGTGATCGACGAGGTCGGGGCCTCGTTCAAGATTAAACCAGCCGCAAACGGGGAGCCGAAGGTCGTCAACGACACAGATATCGAAGAAGTGGTGGCGAAGATCGCGCGCATTCCGCCACGCAGCGTGTCGATCTCCGATAAAGAACGGCTCCAGAATCTGGAAGGAGATCTAAAGAAAGTCGTCTTCGGACAGGATCACGCCATCCAGACCGTGGTGACAGCGATTCGCATGGCGCGCGCCGGCTTAGGCCATCCGGAAAAGCCGGTCGGCTGCTTTCTCTTTACCGGACCAACCGGCGTCGGCAAGACAGAAGTGGCGAAGCAACTCGCGCTGACCCTGGGATTGCAATTCCTCCGCTTCGATATGAGCGAGTACATGGAGAAGCATACGGTGTCACGGCTGATTGGCGCGCCTCCCGGGTATGTCGGGTTTGATCAGGGGGGATTGCTCACCGAGGCGATCACCAGGAATCCGCACGCCGTGCTCCTGCTCGATGAAATTGAAAAAGCGCATCCTGACTTGTTTAACATTCTCTTACAGGTCATGGACCATGCGACCCTTACTGACAACAATGGCAAAAAAGCCGACTTCCGGCACGTCATTCTCATCATGACCAGCAATGCGGGCGCGCGTGAAATGGCGTCGGCGGCGATCGGCTTTGGCGAGCGCTCGAACTTAGCGAAGGGAGAACAGGCGCTGGAAAAACTCTTCAGCCCGGAATTCCGCAACCGGCTTGATGCGACCGTAACCTTTGGGCCATTGCCGCGCGAGGCGGTGGAAAAAGTGGTTGACAAATTCATGCATGAAGTCGAACAGCAGTTGGCTGAAAAGAAAGTGGCCATCTCTCTGACGCCTGAAGCGCGCGGTTATCTGGCCGAGAAGGGCTATGATGCGACCTTTGGCGCGCGGCCGATGGCGCGGCTGATTCAGAAAGAAGTGAAAATGATTTTGGCGGACGAGATTCTGTTCGGCAAACTGCAGAATGGCGGCAAGGCGACGATTGATTTGGGCGAAAACGGCCTCGTGTTCTCCTATGAGCCCCTTGATGGCGAGGAGCCCCCTCAAGCAACAAGCGTGGCGGGCAAAGAAAGCGAAACAGTCAAAGTTCGCAAGAAGGAGAAGAAGGAGAGCGCGCTCTCCAGCTAAGAGGCGTTTCTTTTGCAGGACCGATGTCTGTAGGGGCGAGGTGACCTCGCCCCTACATTTATGAAGCGCGCGCAGCCTGCGCGGCTTTTCTTTGTGACGAAAATGTCACCTCACCAATCTCACCGCCGCTCAGCACCACGAGCAACACGGCCTCTTCATTGCCAACGTTCTGAAACCCTTCCTGCGTGCCCGCCGGAAACGAAATCGTATCCCACTGGCCGAGCGTCGCTTCGTTCTCGCCTTTCTCACCCCAGAAGAATTTGCATTGCCCGGAGAGCACGACAAACACTTCCGGCTTGGGGTGGCTGTGGAGCGGCGCGCCTTTTCCAGGGCTGACTTTATTCACCGCCATGGTAAAGCCGTGTTCGCCGGCAATGGCTGGCTCGGTTCTGCCCGCTCGTCCAATCAGCGCATACCCTTGGGTGCCGTCAGGTTTATAATTCTTGATGAAACTGGCGTAGTCGATCGGCTTGAGATCCTGATACCGCGCGATCCGTTTGTCCATCGCCTCGTTTGCTTCGTGAGCGCTCATAGCTGTTCCCTCCTTCTTGTCGTTCTTTACTCTCACACATATTCCTTTTTCGCTTCTGACGCAAAACGCAACGGAATGCAAGAGAAAGGGCTTTGCCCTTGACTCCGCGGAGAGTCTTTCCTAAACCAAAGGACAAAGGAGGAATTCAGGATGCGACCACCCGAAGTCCAGTCAGAGATGATCCAGTATCCCGGCCAGAATGGAACAGCGGTCAACGCCTATCTCAGCCGGCCTGTGAAGTCAGGCCGCTATCCCGGCGTCATTGTGATCATGGAGGCGTTTGGTCTTAATGATCACATTAAGGACGTAGCCCGGCGCTTTGCCGCTGAAGGCTATGTGGCGCTCGCGCCGGATATGTACACGCGCGAAGGGTCGCCTGATCCCAACAATATCAATGATGTCATCAAGGTCATGTTTTCCGTGCCCGACTCACAGGCCATGGCGGACCTGGACGGCGCGGCGGTGTATTTGAAAGGTCGTCCCGACTCTAACGGCAAGGTTGGCGCAATCGGCTTTTGTTCCGGCGGTCGCTACACGCTGATGTTTGGCTGCACCAGCAAAAATCTCGACGCTGCGGTCGATTCGGCGGGCGGCTTCATTATTCAGGACGAGCATACGCCGCAACGACCAGTGTCTCCTATTGACATGGTGAAAAACTTGTCGTGCCCGCTCCTGGCGCTCTTCGGCGAAGAAGATCCCAACCCCTCGCCGGCGCATGCGGAACGGCTAGAAGCTGAACTCAAAAAGTACGGCAAGACGTACGAATTCCGCATGTATCCCAACGCCGGGCACGCCTTCTTTGCGGATTATCGCCCCTCGTACCGCGCCGCCGCGGCGCAGGACATGTGGCATCGGGTGTTGCTGTTCTACGAGAAGTATTTGCGGGCGTAGAGCAGTCTCGCCAGAGAAAAGGAGGGCCTGACGCATGGCGGATTTTGGACTTGTCACGATACCCACGCATTATACTATCCAACCAGGGGAATTGGCGCGTTGGGCGGAAGAACAGGGATTTGAATCGATATTCTTTGGGGAACATACGCATATTCCCACCAGCCGCAAAACTCCCTTTCCTCTGGGCGGAGAGCTGCCGGCGTATTACAAGGAGTTTTTTGATCCCTTCATCGCTCTCACGGCAGCGGCTGCGGTGACGCAAAAACTCAAAGTGGGCACGTCAGTCTGTCTTGTCCCAGAACATCATCCCATCACTTTGGCGAAGACCATTGCCTGTCTGGATCGCGTGTCCAACGGACGGTTCCTGTTCGGCATCGGCGCGGGGTGGAACGTAGAGGAAATGGCTGACCATGGCGTCGCCTTTCAGGACCGCTGGAAAGTCACGCGCGAGCGCGTGCTGGCCATGCGAGAAATCTGGAGCAAGGAAGTGGCCGAGTTTCACGGTCAATTTGTTAACTTTGACCCGCTCTGGTGCTGGCCCAAACCCGTGCAAGCGGGAGGGCCGCCGGTGTTGCTTGGCGCTATGTCGAAATGGGCCGCCCGGCGTATCGTGGAATACTGCGATGGATGGATTCCGCTCGATGGCGGCTATGACCTTGTCCGCGGCATTGCCGCTCTTCGCGAAGAGGCCGAGCGGAAAGGCCGGTCGATGAAGGAATTTGATTTGAGCGTGATCACTGGCTATGAGCTCGCTGGCGCGCGTGGGACGGAAAGCCGTGTGCGGGAGCTGATGCAGATGGGTTTCAACCGCGTGCTCTTTTTAATAGAGCCCGGAACGCCGGAGAAGCAATGGCCGTCACTGGAGCGGTATGCAACATTGATTCGCCAGTTTCGATAGAAAAGAGGAAGCCGGGAGCAGTTTGCGGCTTTATCCCGGTCTGATGAATTTTGACGAGCAAGATCGGCGCTCACACTCTGGCAGAAAGAACGCTCTGCGCTGGAGGGGCACGGCGCGCCGCGCCCCTCCAAAGGCAATGGCGTGAAGTGAAGGAGGGTCTGTCATGGCCAGGAGCGTCGGCGCCGAAGCAATCTTAAGGAAAAACACAGCGTGCTTCGCTGCGCTCGCAAGGACACCGTGGCGTAACTTCCTGCCCTTGCCCGCCGAAGGCGGCGTACAGTACCGAACGTGGCTGGCAAAATTCATCAGGGGTGTTTCTCCTGCGGCAGCGAACTCTTGCGACTCTCGTACGCGCCATGACACCAGGCGCTCAATCCTGCGATGTCTTTTCGTGCGCCCCTGCCTCTCGTGAAAGCGGCGTTTCCGTGGTAGAAGAAATGAGCGTATGCAAGAAGAGATCGCAGGGGCTTTGTTGCACGAAGATTTAAGCAAACAACTTGTTTCCTCTATCGAAACAGTCTAGGCCGCGAGGCGATAGCTGTCAGGCATGCCCAGATGCGTCATCCGACTTCAACGCCGCCAACAGTTCCGTAGCTTGCTGGGAAAAGGCGCGCGCTTGCCCCAGCGGTCCAAAGAGGGTCTTGCAGCGAAAGAAGGGCGCCTCGGCCAAACTCCGCCGGTGATACCCCGACTCCTGCTTGCACCGCCGCCGGCCCTGGCGCCGGATGGCCCGCAGGTTCGCATCCCGCTGCCAGGGCGCACCCGCACAGTTGCCATACTGCCAAATCTTGGCGGCCCGGCGTGACAAGGTGCTGTAGCTGGGCACGGGTAAGTCGACCGCCAGCAGGGCAAACACCGAACGCGCCAGCCCTTCGGCCGCCCGCAACGCCAGGTGAAAGACGACCCGCAGGGTCAACACGCAACGGATGGCGGTGTCGGCGTAGTGGTCCTGCGCTCCGCGCTGGGTCGGGCCAGTGTAACGCCAGCTGCGGATCGCCTCTTCATCGCCCCACAGCGTGAGACTGCCTCGTCCAAGGAGCGCGGCGTTATACGCGGGCCAGTTGCGGATGCGGTAGGAGGTCTTCTTTTTCATGCCGCTGATGTATCAGCTCCAGTTATTGGTGCAACAACGCCTGGATAGAAAAGAGGATAAGCCCCTCAGGCACAGTCCCTCCCTGTACCCAATTGTGTAAGCCTGCACGAAAGCTTTTAGCATCAGGCGTCCGCGCTGTCCTCCGACGCCCCCTGGCGGCCTGGCTCGATTCATCCCGTGGCTCTCCCAGCAGCTGCCACTTTAGGACTTCTGGAGGCAGCAAACAATTGGGAAAAAAGCTACCCTGCGCCTCGGCCAAATGGCCGATATGAGGGGGAGTCTCCTAGAGAGACCAACCTGGCCATGGTAAGGAAATAGAAGCTTCTGCGAAAAGAAGAAAGGAACTCATGCGCGTGTGTCCGTCTGGTCCGCAAAGGTGGTTCTCTATTCGCTCTATAATGACGGCGTTTGTTGTGGTGAGTGCGTATGTGTACAGCGGTTGTCAGTCGCCGGCGCAACCACAACAGATGTCTGCGCCTCCTCCCCCTGAAGTGATTGTCACTAACGTCGTTCAACGAGATGTCCCGATTTACTCGGAATGGCTCGGCACGACTGATGGGGCGATTAATGCGCAGATCCGCGCCCGCGTACAGGGATACCTGCAGGCGCGGCACTATCGGGAGGGTACTTTCGTCAAAGCCGGAGATCTCTTGTTCTCTATCGATCCGCGGCCGTATCAGGCCGCTCTGGAGCAGGCCCGAGGAGATTTAGGCCGGGCTGAGGCGGCTTTGGGCAAGACCCGGCTCGATGTAGCGCGTTACACGCCGCTGGCGAAAGAGGGGGCTATTAGCCAGCAAGAGCTTGACAATGCGATTCAGGCTGACCGTGGCAATCAGGCGGCGGTGGCGGCCGCGCGGGCAGCGGTTAAGCAAGCAGAACTCAATCTGGAATGGACGCAGGTGAAGTCGCCTATCGACGGCATCGCCGGCATCTCCGTCGCCCAGATTGGCGACCTGATTGAGGCGAATACGTTACTGACTACGGTCTCACGAGTCGATCCGATAAAAGTGACCTTCCCGATCAGTGAGAGAGAATATCTCAAGTTCGCCGATCGCGTGGCGACCGCCATGCAAGCCGAGAAACGGGCCGAGCCGCATGGCCCGCCGTTGGAATTGATCCTTGCCGATGGCACTATATATCCTCACTTCGGTGGGTTTGCGTTGCCGGACCGCGAGGTCGACGTCAAGACCGGCGCTATTACAGTCGTCAGCTACTTCCCCAACCCAAACAACCTCCTGCGCCCAGGGTTATACGCGAAAGTGCGCGCGGTCACGGATACAAAACACGGCGCGCTCCTTGTTCCTCAACGCGCCGTGCAAGAATTGCAAGGCTTTCAACGCATTGCTGTTGTAAATCAAGACAACAAGGTGGAAATGCGGACGGTAAAAACTGGGGCGCGTGTTGGCAATTTATGGGTCATCGAAGAAGGGCTCAAGCCTGAGGATCGAGTTATTATTGAAGGGCTGCAGAAAATACGGGAGGGAGCGCCGGTTGCGCCTAAGCTGGTCGCGTCTGCAGGAGAAGCTCCCTCTACAGTGACTTCGTCGACGCCCGCTCCACCCGCCGCCACGACGGTTCCGGCAGTGCTAGCAAAACCGAAGGAGTAGTGTATGTCGCGGTTTTTCATTAACCGGCCCATTGTGGCGATGGTTATCTCTATCCTCATTACCCTTGCCGGTCTGGTCTCCATGCGCCGCCTGCCGATTGCGCAGTTGCCTGAGATCGTGCCCCCGCAGATTCAGGTCTCGACGACGTACACCGGCGCGGATGCGATGACGGTGGAACAAGCCGTCGCCACGCCCCTCGAGCAGCAGATTAACGGTGTGGACAACATGCTCTATATGAAGTCCACGAATGCGAATGACGGCACCTTGGCGATCGCTTTGGATTTTGAGGTCGGGACCAACGTGGATATTGACAACGTCCTGGTGCAAAACCGCGTGGCGCAGGCGACCCCCTCGCTGCCCGCCGATGTAAGGAACTACGGGATCAGCGTGAAGAAATCGCTGGCGTTCCCTTTACTCATTATTTCGTTCATTTCACCCAATGGCACGTACGACGGCAACTTTCTGGGAAACTACGCCACGATTAACGTGAACGACGCGCTGAAGCGGATTCCTGGCGTGGGTGATGTGCAGACGAGAGGGACCTCTGACTACGCCATGCGTATTTGGGTCAAGCCGGACCAACTTGCCAAACTCGGCTTGACGGTCACTGACCTGCAGAGCGCTATCCAGAAACAGAACGTGGTGAATCCGGCGGGACAGATTGGCGCGGAGCCGGCGCCGCAGGGACAGGAGTTTACCTATGCTGTGCGAGCACAAGGGCGGTTGGCGACGCCGGAAGAATTTGGCGACATCGTAGTGCGTCTGAATCCTGACGGCTCAGCTATACGACTCAGGGACATTGCCCGCATTGAACTTGGCGCACAGACCTACGGGCAGCATGGGCGGTTAAATGGGAAGGCAGCTGCTGTGGTCACCGTTAATCAGCTGCCAGGATCGAACGCCCTCGCGGTGGCGAATCAGGTCAAGGCGGTCTTGGCGGAGTTGAAAACCAGGTTTCCTCCGGATCTTGACTACGAAGTCTCGCTGGACACCACGCTGCCTATCACGGAAGGGATCAGGGAAATCACCAAGACGCTCTTCATCGCCGTCGTCCTGGTGACCCTGGTCGTTTATCTGTTTCTCCAGAGTTGGCGGGCGACGCTGATTCCCCTGATTACGGTGCCGGTCTCGCTCATCGGGACTTTCATGCTGTTCCCGCTGCTGGGCTTTACCATCAATACCCTTTCGCTCTTTGGCCTGGTGCTGGCGATCGGTCTGGTGGTGGATGACGCCATTGTGGTGGTGGAAGCGGTGCAACACAATATCGAGCGCGGACTCAGTCCGCGCAACGCCACGATCAAAGCCATGGACGAAGTTTCCGGTCCGGTCATCGCCATTGCGCTGATCCTCTCCTCAGTTTTTATTCCGGTGGCGTTTATGGGGGGGATTACGGGTCGGCTGTATCAACAATTCGCTTTGACCATTGCGATTTCGGTGATCATTTCGGCGTTCAATGCGCTGACGCTCAGTCCAGCACTCAGCGCAAAGCTTCTGCGGCCCGCCACGAGAAGGAGGGGGCCGCTTGGCTGGTTTTTTGCCGGATTCAATCGCTGGTTCAACCGCGCCACGAGCGGCTATATTCGGGTGACTGGACTCTTGGTGCGCCGGACCATTATCAGCTTGATACTGTTAGTGGCGCTTGCAGGAGTGGCGGGTCAGCTAGGGAAAATCTTGCCAGGCGGCTTCCTGCCGGATGAAGACAACGGGTATCTGATTATTTCTTTGCAATTACCCGACGCCGCTTCTTTCCAGCGGACCGACGCAGTGGTCAGCAAGATTGGAGACATCATCAAACGCATACCTGGCGTGCGCGGCTACAACGCGCTCACAGGGTTCAACCTCCTCACCGGCAACTTAACCTCATACTCGGCCACAATTTTCGTCCGGCTTCAGCCCTGGGAGGCGCGAGTCGCTCCCGAGACAAGTCTAAAAGCCATTCAAGCCTCGCTGAACCGCCAGTTAAGTCAACTGCCCGAGGGACGCGCGTTCGCTATTCTGCCTCCGGCTATCCCCGGGTTTGGCCGGGCTGGCGGATTTAGCCTGATGCTCCAGGACCGCAGCGGCGGCTCCATCGAGTTTCTGGCGGAACAAGTCAATCGCTTCCTCGATGCCGCCCGCAAACGGCCGGAACTCGTTGGCGTCAATAGCTTGTTCAGCGCTTCTGTGCCGCAAGTGTTTGCGCGCGTGGATCGGGACAAGGCGCTCAAACTGGGCATTGATATCCGCGATGTCTATACGACGCTGCAAACCTTGATGGGCGGATTTTATGTCAACGATTTTAATCGTTTTGGGCGACAGTGGCGGGTGTATCTCCAGGCGGATCCCGAATACCGCATCCGCGCTGAAGATATCGGCCAGTTTTTCGTCCGCAACAATGAGGGCAAGATGGCGCCGCTCTCGACTCTGGTCTCCATCGAGCCGATTACGGGACCTGAATTCACAATGCACTTCAATCTCTACCGCGCCGCCGAGATCATTGGCGCGGCTGCGCCGGGCTACAGTTCTGGCCAAGCCATGGCCGCGCTTGAGGAAGTATTTCGCGAGGTGATGCCGCCGGAAATGGGGTATGCCTGGAATACGTTATCGTTCCAACAGAAACGGGCGGAAGGCGGCGCCGTTGGCGTTTTTGCTCTCTCCCTCTTGTTCGTTTTTCTCATTTTAGCCGCGCTCTATGAGAGCTGGTCGCTGCCGTTGAGCGTGTTGCTTGGCACTCCCATCGCCGTTTTTGGCGCGTTCCTGGGATTATGGACGCGCCAGTTCGAGAACAATGTGTATGCGCAGATTGGTCTCGTCATGCTGATCGGATTAGCGGCGAAGAACGCCATTCTTATCGTCGAATTCGCTAAGCTTGAGCGTGAACGAGGCAAATCGCTGGCCGAAGCGGCGCTGAGCGGCGCCCGGCTGCGGTTACGGCCGATTTTGATGACGTCGTTCGCATTTATCCTTGGCTGTGTGCCGTTGTGGACTGCGAGCGGCGCGGGCGCCGTGGCGCGACAGATCTTGGGCACAGTAGTCGTCTCGGGTATGCTCGTGGCGACGTTGATTGGCGTTTTTATCGTCCCGGCTTTGTTTGTGATGGTGGAAAAACTGACTCATCGGCGAGCCCTGACGCCGGTGACACGGGAAACTGAAGCGGTGGCGGCGGAAGGAGTGGCGGACTAACTATGAAGCTAGTGTCGGTGTGGCTGGTTTGCGTAGCGACATTCCTCTCAAGTTGTTCCCTGGGTCCCTTGTATCAACGGCCAACCGTTGCCGCCCCTGAGGTCTATCGGGGGCAAACTGAAGCGCGTGAAGCGAGCTCGTTTGCTGACCTTCCGTGGTGGGAAGTCTTCCACGATGAGGCGCTGAAAGAACTCATTGATGAGTCGCTGAGGAATAATTACGATTTACGCGTTGCTGCGGCTCGGGTTGAACAAGCGCGCGCCCTGGTTGGCGTCGCCCGCTCAGAGCTCTTTCCTCAGACTGGATACGAGGGCGATATTGGGCGTTCCCATAGCATCTCTCAGCTCTCCGTGGTGACGCCGAGCGGGCAGACGAGCAACGCCTTTAGAGGCGTCTTTAATCTGGCGTGGGAGATTGATGTATGGGGGCGGATTCGGCGTTCGACCGAAGCCGCGCTGGCCGAGTTGTTGGCGAATGAAGAATTTCGCCGGGGGGTTGTTCTTTCGTTAGTGAGTGAAGTAGCGCAGGCGTATTTTGAATTGCGGGAATTAGATCTCGAGCTCGAGATTGCGCGGCGCACGGTCGAGTCTTTTCAAAGGACCTATGACTTGTTTTCGCGCCGGCTTCAGCTCGGCGTCGCCTCGAAACTGGAAACGGCCAGAGCCGAGGCGGCCTTAGCTTCGACGTCCGCGACGATTCCTAACCTGGAGCGCTTCATTGTGGCGAAGGAAAACCAGATTAATGTCTTGTTGGGACGCCCACCGGGACCGATTGCTCGCGGCGCAGTGTTAACCGAGCAAGTGTTTCCGCCTGGAACGCCTCCGGGGTTGCCGTCCCAATTATTGGAGCGGAGGCCGGATATCCGGCAAGCAGAGCAAACGCTGATTGCGGCCAACGCGCGCATCGGCGTAGCGCAAGCGAATTTCTTCCCGCGTATTGGACTAACCAGTCTGTTTGGCGGCGCAAGCACGGATATTGAAAATATTGTCAAAGGCAGCGGCAACATCTGGTCGGTGGCTGAGCAAATGACTGGCCCAATGCTCCAAGGCGGACGCATCTACAGCAACTATCAAGCCACGATTGCGCAATGGGAACAGGCGAAGTTGCGCTATGAACAAGCAGTGATTACGGCGTTGCAGGAAGTCTCGAATGCGCTGGTCAGCCAGCAAAAACTCGCCGAAGTGCAGCAGGAGCAAGAGCGCGCCGTGGCGGCGTTACGCGAGTCGGTGCGCTTAGCGACCTTGCGCTACACGGGCGGCTTCGCCACCTATTTCGAAGTGATTGAAGCGCAGCAGCAATTGTTCCCGGCTGAAAATGCGCTCGCGCAAGTGCGACGCGATCAATTAATCGCCGTCATCCAGTTATACCGCGCACTCGGGGGAGGATGGGCCGCCTACGCCGAGCAAGCGCAACCGCCGCCGGTGTGGCAGGTGGTGTTGCCGTGAGGGGAGGAACAGGCGCCTCTGATGTCGTAACCCATGAAAGTCCTCGTGCTGTTCCTGGCCTGTCTGTGGGCGCCA
>DATLYA010000229.1:0-8408 GCA_035575235.1 Candidatus Methylomirabilota bacterium | reverse complement strand
TGATCTCTTTATCTCGATTCATGCCAACGCCAGCGTCAACACCGATCTGCAGGGAGTAGAAACCTACTATCTCAACAATACGAATGATCGGGCGACGATTCGCCTCGCCGCGCTGGAGAATGGACTGCGGCCGCATGGGGGGAGTCGTAGCGATGGTGAGGCCGGGCTGTCCTATTTACTGAGCGATCTCATCCAAAGTGGCAAAGAAGAAGATTCCATCGCGCTTGCCCACCATCTGCAAGATGCGATAATCACCAGAGCCAGGGAAAGGTATCCGGCCGTGCGCGACTTGGGCGTGAAGAAAGGTCCCTTCTATGTGCTTGTCGGCGCGCACATGCCTTGCGTGCTCGTCGAGACTGCGTTCATGACGCACCGTGTGGAAGGGAAATACCTTATGGAACCGGCCTACCAGGAAGCGTTAGCGGAAGGACTTTTTCTCGGCGTCGCACGGTTCCTACGGACGGCGCGGATGGAGAAAAGTTTATGAGCGAAATGATCGTCCGCTCACCTGAGCTCGCGGCAGCGCCATGTGTTGAGCTGCCGCCGCTGCCATCCGCGGATGTGGAGGACGACACGGCTCCACACCTCGATCTGCGCAACATTAGTAAGTCATATCACGCACAGGTGCAGCAAGAGATGGCGCAGTTGCATGCGGCTGGCGCTGATGGGAAAACCGTGGTCAATTTGTATACGCAACATATCGACCGCCTCGTCAGCTACCTCTTTGAAGCGGCGACGCGGCTCTACGCTCGCCGCTATACTCAGCTGCGCCAACGCTGTGCGGTCTTCGCCCTCGGGGGCTACGGACGCGGAGAACTCAATCTCTATTCTGATATCGATCTGCTCTTCCTCTATCCCTGGAAGGTGACTCCGTATGTCGAGACCGTGTGCGAAACAATTTACTACAGTCTGATGGACGCCGGATTCACGGTTGGCCAGGCGGTGCGCAACGTTCCCATGTGCGTTCGTTTGGCGAACCAAGATTTGACCGTAAAGACCTCGCTGCTCGATAACCGCTATCTTTGCGGAGATGAGACGCTCAAGCACGAATTTGTCACCGCAATGGAACGGGAAATTGTCGGCAAGCACGCCGACCGTTTCTTTCATGACAAGGCGCGTGAGAGCCAAGAGCGGCACCAGAAGTACGGCGGCTCCGTCTACATGCTCGAACCGAATCTGAAGGAAGGGAAAGGCGGACTGCGCGATCTCCACACCGCTACCTGGTTAGCCAAGGTCAAATATAAAGTGCGGGATCTGCGCGAACTCATCGCCAAAGGAGTAATTCCCGCTTCACTCCTCGACGCCGTGGAAGAGGCGCGCGACTTTGTGTGGAGAGTGAGGAACGGACTGCACCTCCTCGCGCGCGCAGAGCACGATCAGCTGTCATTTGAATATCAAGATCGGCTGGCGCCCGCGCTGGGCTTCGCCGATGTGACGAGCTTCATGCGTTGTTATTATGGGCATGCAACCACAACCGCAGACTTTGCGCAGTTGATGCTGGAGCGGTGTTTGGAAACGCCGCGCTTCTACGGCTTTATTGGTCGACCGCGGGGGCGCGCGATTCGTGATGGCGTGCGCATTGTTGACGGAGTGCTTGTGGTCACAAAACCTGAAATCTTCTCCCAAGACCCGCTCAATATTGTGACCGTTTTTCATGACGCCCAGCGTCATGACGTACGCATCAGCGAGGGAACGCGGCAATTGATCCGTGACGCTGTGGCCAACTCCGCTGCTGATCTGACCGCGTCGCCAGCGATGCGTGACGCCTTCTTCGCCATCCTCAAATGGAAGCAGCGGGTCGCGCCGACGCTGCGCCAGATGCATGAAGTGGGCGTGCTCGCATGGCTGCTCGTGGAATTCGGCCATCTGCGGTGGCGGACACAGCGGGATCTCTATCATGTGTTTACCGTTGATGAGCATACGTTGCACGGTGTCGCTGAAATGGAGCGGTTGCGTGATGGAGCCTATAAGACCGAGTTGCCGTTGCTCACGCAGGTCATGCGTGAAATAGACAAGGTGGAAATTCTCTTCCTGGCCATGCTATTTCATGACGTTGGCAAGGGTTATGGACAAGAGCACTCTGAATGCGGCGCCAGGATGGTCAATTCGGCGGCGGCGCGTTGGCAACTCTCTCCCGATGAGGCGCATGAATGGCGTCTTTTGGTGCTCCATCATCTCCTCATGTCGCATATTGCACAGCGACGAGACTTAACTGACGACGCCGTGGTCGCAAACTTTGCCGGCGCCGTTGGTTCTCCCGCGCTACTGAAAAAATTGTATGTCCTGACGTTTGCCGACATGAAGTCGGTCGGACCAAAAGTGTGGAACGCTTGGAAAGCCGGGTTGCTCGACGAATTGTACCGACGCACCCTTGAACGCTTTGAGAAAGGTGAATCGGTGGAGGAAGAGCGTGAAGCCCGCATCCTGCGAAGCAAAGAACGGCTTGCGCGTCTCTTGGCGTCTACCGGGGAGCCGGAGCAAGTAGCTGCGTTCCTGGACGACATGCCGGATACATATTTTCTTTCGACGCCTGAAGAAGCGGTGCCGGAGCATTTTCAGTTAGTGAATCGGTTTATCCATGATCGTGAGGCAGGCGAGGGTGAGCCATACCGCGCCTCACTCCTGCACTTTCCTGAACGGGAATTTAGTGAGATCACCATTGTCACCCAGGACCGCCCTGGCTTGTTTGCCATGTTGACCGGCGTGCTAGCGACCAACACTTTAAATGTCGTCAGCGCGCGTATTTCGACCAGCCGCGCTGGGATCGTCTTGGACGTCTTCCGCCTCTCGCACCTGGAGGGCCGTGACCTGGTGATGGACCAGGACACCTGGACCCGGGTGTATGCACGACTCAACGCCGTGCTGCGCGGGGAGCGGACTATGGAAGAAATGCTGCGCGCCGTGTCTGCGCCATCGTACCTGACAAAGCGAAACTTGCGTATTCCGACAGAAGTCACGGTCGATAACGACAGTTCTCCATATTACACCTTGGTTGATATCACGGCCCCAGACCGTATGGGTTTTCTTTTCTCCGTGACCTACGCCTTGTTTCGGCTGGATTTACAAATTCACCTGGCCAAGATTACCACCAACGTCGATCAAGTGCTTGACGTGTTCTATGTGACCACCAGAAGCGGCCAGAAAGTGACCGATCCCGCCACGCTAGCGGTCGCGTTGCGAGAACGGTTAGGGCAGAGCGAAGCGAGGGTGGTATGAGAGCGCGCGTCGAGAATAGACCGTCCGCCAACGACGCCCATGTCGATGCGTTTCTGGCGTACATCACCGTCGAAAAAGGTTTGGCGGCCAACACCGTGGAGTCCTATGGCCGTGACCTTGCCGAGCTGCGTCACTATCTGATGTCTCAGGAAGTGACAGACATGCGGGAAGCGGGCTCACGGCATCTCGTCGGGTTTCTTACCGCCCTCCGTGAGCGTGGTCTGTGCGCCCGCAGTCAAGCGCGCGTGTTGACGACGCTGCGGCGGTTCTACCGTTTTCTTGCGCGAGAAGAAGCTTTGCCCAACGGCGACCCCACCGCCCATCTGCTGCTGCCGAAGATTGGCCGTCCGCTGCCGCGTGCGCCCTCGCGCGCGCAGATCAACGCCGTGCTCGACGCCCCTGATCCCTCGACGCCGCTTGGCGTGCGCGATCTTGCGATGCTGGAGTTGCTGTACGCCACAGGCCTGCGCGTCTCCGAGTTGGTCAAACTTGAGGTAAAACAGGTGAACTTTGAAGCTGGCTTCTTGCGGGTGCGAGGCAAAGGCGGACGTGAACGCGTGGTGCCGTTTGGGATGAAGGCGCGAGAGAAACTGGCGGCGTATCTTAACACTGCCCGACCGGCATTGCTGAAGGGACGAGCAAGTCCGTATCTGTTTGTCGCCCGTTCGGGCAAGCCCATAACGCGGCAAGCTTTCTGGCATCTGTTGAAGGCGTATGCGATGCGGAGCGAGGAGGGCGGACGGATTTACCCGCACGCCTTCCGTCACGCCTTCGCGACGCATCTGCTTGATGGCGGCGCTGACCTGCGCGTGGTGCAGGCCATGCTCGGTCACGTCGATATCGCCACCACACAGATTTATACGCACCTTACTAACGAACGCCTCCGCGAAGTGCATAGGAAGTTTCACCCGCGCGGGTGAGCGGCGGTCTCTCCCCGGCTGAACCGCCACTTCACTAGCGGTGGGGTCGCCAGCGTTGTCACCACAACCATGATCACCACTGCGCCATACGTGGATGAGTCGATCACGGGCTTGCCGTGTAACGTCAGGCTGGCCCCGATGCTGGCGAAGATCAGCCCTACCTCACCGCGGGGAATCATGCCGAGACCAACTGCTATGCGATCCAGCCCTTTTTCCAGCACCCCCAAAGAGCATACTTGTTTGCCTATTATAGCCGCTAGCGTGAGACAGGCGGCGAACCCTAGGAGTTCCCAACGAGTAAAATCCAGCATGTTGACGCGCGCTCCCATGATGACAAAGAAGATGGGAACCAGCAGGGTGATGATGGGAGAGACCAGTTCTTCGATCGTGACGTCGTTATCGCGCGCCGATAAATTTTGATAATGTTCAGGTTCGAGAATGAGTCCGGCGGTAAAGGCTCCCACAATCGGCGCCAGACCGGCGATGGCCGCCAGGTAGGCAAACCCGAAGCAGAGAATGAGGCTGGTGGCGAGCAGAACGCCTTGACTTCTTAGCGAAGCAACCAGGCGGAAGAGAAACGGCATAAGAAGTCGACCAACAACGACCGCTATGATCAGGAAACCAAGAGACAGACCAAGGATCTGTAATACTGAAGCGACGTCCAGTCCAGCGCCAGTCTGAGCGGCGGCGATCGTGCCGCTGACCGTTGCCAGCACCATGAGTCCGAGCACATCATCGATCACCGCCGCGCCGAGAATGATTTTTGCCTCCCGGGTGGTCAGCTTTTTGAGATCATTGAGGACGCGCGCGGTAATGCCGACGCTTGTCGCAGTTAATGTCGCGCCCAGGAAAATATGCACGGCGCGGTCCGCCTCGGGAGCGAAGAGCACCCCGACTCCCCAGCCCAGCACAAATGGTGCAATGATGCCGAGCACGGCGACAAGCAGCGCTGAAGCGCCGACTTTCATCATATCTGGGACCGTAGTGTGCAGCCCCACCTCGAAAAGCAGCAATACGACTCCGAGTTCGCTGAGAATAGTTAAGACCTGGTCATGGCGGAGAAAGGCGAAGGCGTCAATGCCGATTAGCGCAAGATTGCCTAGCACTATGCCGACCAGAAGTTCTCCCAACACCTCGGGTTGCCGGAGCCGCACCATCAGGTCGCCGCCAAGTTTCGCCGAAGCTAGAATAGTGACAATCGCAAGCAATTGCGGAATGACAGGACTGCCGTGATCACTGGGCGTTGCGTTTGTTTCCGCTGCCGCCAGGACCGGAAGCGTCATCAGTGCAGCCATAAACCACCTGCTGAAACGCCGCCTGATCAGACTGCCGCATTGCTTGCCATGCTGCCTCATAGGAATTGCCTTTATACAAATCATTTTCGGGCGGACGCTCCATCGCTTCCACATCAGAGACCACTTTCCTTACTGTATACTGAATATATTCGTGAACAGGGGCTCAGGAGAAGGAGGGAAAGGGACGTTTTATGGGGGACGCGACGGGATAATATCAAGAAGGCAAGCCGTAATATCTCCTGCTGACGCTCCCTGGATAAGAGCAGCAATGCCTGCTTAAGTTCTCCTAAGGGTAACTTCATCAGGAATGGCTTTGCTCGCGAGGCTTATGCTGGCCGTTATGTCTTGAATGCGAAAAGCGGTTGCTGTGGTGTATTGAAGCATGCTCCCAAAATGGGAGCAGCCGCAGCATTACGAGTGCCGATTGGTGCGGGCAGGCGGCAGCGAGCTGCCATAGGCCACCAAGAAGGCAATGATGCTGAAGATGATGCTGACAATTCCTATGCCTCTGCCCAGCTGAGTATTGAAAGTTAATCCCAGCAGTGAGGTCTGTTCACCGTCCGACATCCCAAAGGTCAACAACCAAAGACCAAACAACAACACCACTACGGCGACGCCATAGGTAATCTTCATAGTCATCCTCCTTTTTTCACCTGTGATTTTCTTTTTGGAAAAGTCGCGCCAGCTTTTCCAGTGTTTTCTTTCTTCATCCTTTTACGCTGCTGATTTTTTTCCGTTCAGCAGCGTCACCATCACAAGTACGCCGCCGGTGAGATGATGGCGCCCAGCATCAGGGCGAGACCGCGAGGTAAGGCGTGGTTGCTAATCAATGCGACCTGCTCCCCGCTACCGCCGAGCGCCGTGAACAGAGCATAGGCTCCAAGGGCCACTATGAGGATTGGAACGAGCAGAGCCAGTTGGTTTTTCATCGTTTTCCTCCTTCCACTCCGAGTGCGATAATGCCAAGCCATTGGATAAGATTCATCCGGCATCCCTCTTGAAGGCGACCAAAAAAGGAGCAAAGTTCAGACCAGGAAGATGTTGTAGAAAAGCCTTCTGCGACGCCTGAGCGCGAGTGAGACGTGTGGAATTTTGGAACGGCGGCCTTTGGGTCTGTGGCATTTTGACGGATATGACAATGAGCCTTGGCAATAAACTGACCTGGTATCTTCTGATTGGCGTGCTTGCGGTGACTGGCGTCGATCTCTTTTTAACCCTCAAGCGCACGCGGGAGAACTTGCTGGATGACCTTCGTCGGGAAGTAACGGCTATTGGCCGCACAGTGCAAGTGACGCTCGCCGTCTCGGGTGATGATGCGCCGGAGCGGTATTTCATGCAGCTGGCGCCAGGCATTAGCAGTTTCGAAAACATCCTTGGCGTCGTATTCTATGATAAAATTGGTCGTATCGCCGCCGTCTCCCCTTCTCTGCAGGGGCGGCAGTTGCCGCAGGTGGACGCCTACGCGGTGATTACGACTCGCACGCCGGTGGAAGGACTGTTCAACGAAAGCGGAGCCCAGCGCTATTACCGTGTGGAGCCGATTATGAGCTCGACCGGAGAAGGCGTCGCCGCGTTTCTCATTCTGGAGGATTTTCCTTTTTTTAATCGGGAGTTTCGCGGACGCATGTTTCAGACGTTGTTCACAACCTTGATGTTGCTCGTTGTCCTTGCGGTGATTGTGTCAGTAGTGATTCGCCAGAGCATCACCCAGCCGTTGCGCACGTTCGCGCGTCGGATCAAGACTATCGGACAGGGGCAATTCCACGCCCGGCTACGACTCACACGGAGTGATGAGATTGGCGAGGTCGCCGAAGAGTTTGATCGCATGTGCGCCCAACTCGAGGAGGCGCGACGTTCTCTTATTGCAGAGAACGAGGAGAAGTTGCAGCTCGAACGCGCCCTGCGTCATTCTGAAAAGCTGGCCGCCGTAGGGCAGTTGGCGTCCCGTTTCGCGCATGAAATCGGCACGCCGTTAAACGTTATCCAGATGCGGGCGGAACAACTACTGCAACGCCACACTCAAAGCGAGAGAGACCGGGCTTTTCTGTACGTGATTGTAGCGCAGATTGAACGGATCAGCCGGTTCATTCGTCAGCTGTTGACCTTGGCGCGCCGGCCGGAAACGCAATTTCGTCCTGTCCCTATTAACCATGTAGTCCGCCATGTGTGGGAGACCGTTGGCGACCAGGCGAGCCGCCCCGGCGTGGCCGTGCAGTTAGATCTTGCCGAAGAGACGCCGGATGTCATTGGCGATGTCGATCAACTCCAACAGGTGCTGCTCAATTTGACGGTCAATGCCGTGCAGGCTGTGGGGGATGGCGGGCAGGTTGTGTTGCGTACCCGTTTTGTACAGGAGGGAAAGGACGCCCCTGGCGGCGCCGTGGAAATTACGGTGGCTGATAATGGACCTGGCATTCCGCCAGAGCAGACGCCGTTGATTTTTGATCCATTTTTTACGACGAAGGATGCGGTGGGTGGGACGGGGTTGGGACTCGCTATCAGTCGTGAAATCGTGCTGAACCATCACGGTGATATTCGGGTGGAAAGTGAGGTCGGAAAGGGAAGCCGTTTCATCGTGGTGTTGCCGTCGGTTTGTCACCACCCCACAGGCGGCGACTCAAGGCCTGCGCCGCCAGATAAGGAGCGCTATGCCGACCCCGCGACCTAAAACCCATGTGCGAATCCTCGTGGTAGATGATGACCGGGACATGCGCGAATCCCTTGTGGATCTCCTTGAAGAGGCTGGATACACAGTGGAGGCGCAGCACACAGGAGGTGAAGCGCTGGCGGCAGCGCACAGGAGCCGTCCCGACGTGTTGATTACCGACCTTGTCATGAGCAGCATGCAGGGCATGGAAGTGTTGCGCCTCGCCAAGCAACGCGACCCCACCTTGGCTGTCGTGGTGATTACCGCCTTCGGCACGATTGAAAGCGCGGTAGAGGCCATGCGTCTTGGCGCCTTTTATTATCTCACCAA
>DATLYA010000228.1:0-4450 GCA_035575235.1 Candidatus Methylomirabilota bacterium | reverse complement strand
CGCAGCGATTCCTCATCGGCAGGCGCTTCATACACGCACGCGACACGCGGCTCTTCCGCTTCCGGCAGGCCAACAAAGACGCTCTTCAGCCCCAGCGGCGCAAATACTTCCTCGTGCAAGAAGTGCCCGCAATCTCGTCCGTCAAGCCGCAGCATCAGTTCATTAATCATGAAGCCGTAGTTCAAGGGATGGTACCCGTTGGCTTCACCAGGCGTCCAACGCGGCGTGAGCTCTTCCATCGCTTGAGCGCATTGTCGCCGATCGCCCCACATTTTGTAGGTCAACCAACCTGGCCCCGTGGTGATGCCAACCCGATGCCCCAGCACGTGGGCGATGGTAGCGGTCTCTTTCCCGTTGCAGGCGAACTCTGGCCAGTAGCGGGACACCGGGTCATCGTAGTCAAACAATCCCTGATCGTGGAGCATATGCATGGCGAACGCCGCTAATCCTTTGGTGGAAGAGTACAGGACGAACATGGTCTCCGGCGTCACCGGCTTCTGATCACTCGCCCGTGCAAAACCGCCGCCGAGGTCGAGCACGCGCTTGCCCCGCCGATACAACGCAAACTGCGCGCCCCAGAAAAGTTTCTGCGCCTCGATTTCCCTGCGCACTCTCCCTGTCAGTTTCTTGAGCGTCTCTTCATCCATGCCGACTTCGCGCGGCGTGACTTCAGGATCAAGCTGATAGAACGACATACCTACCTCCCTCACCGAGCACCGAGTGAAGAAATTTTTTGGCGCCTTTCCCTCGCTCATTAGCGAGGTGGATTACACTCAGTACTCAGTACTCGGCACTCGGCGCTCAGTAGTCGGTACTCAAATCTCAGCGCTAAGGACTCATTGCTCAGCACTATTGGCAGGTTTACGATACTGGTCGCCGCCAATAAGCACAAGAGGCGACGCATCTCTACTTTTTTCTCGCTCTGAGGTAAAGGAGGAACAGCCATGATCGAACTCTACGATCTTTGCGGTGCGGACGATAAACGCTTCAGTCCTTTCTGCTGGCGGACCAAAGCCGTGCTGGCATATAAGAAGATTCCATTCTCGACCATTCCCGTCAGTTTCACGGAGAAAGACAAAATCGCCTTCTCCGGTCAGGATCGCGTGCCGGTGATCAAAGATAATGGGACGGTTGTGTATGACTCCTGGTCGATCGCCAAATATCTTGAGGAGAAATATCCGGAGCCGAAAATCTTTCCCGGCCTTGGACTCAAGGAATCGTGCCGCTTCTTTAATCTTTACGTTGACAACACGGTCCATGGAGCGCTCATCATGATTGTAGTGAATGACATCTGGGCCAACATTCAAGAGAAAGATCGCCCATACTTCCGCGAATCGCGCGAAAAGCGCTTCAGCATGACATTGGAGCAGATTGCCGCGAAACGCGATGAGAACCGCCCAAAGATGCACGCGGTCCTCGCGCAACTCGAAGAGACGCTGGCTGGTCAGGAATATTTCTTCGGCATACAGACCTATGCGGATCTCTGCTTGTTCGGCACGTTTCAATGGGCGACGACGGTCAGCAAAGAACCGTTCTTCGAGAAGACGCCCATGCTGCGCGCCTGGTGGGAGCGGATGCAAAAGCAGTTGGGACTCTAAAATGTCACAAGTCTTCAAGTCGTAAAGTCTTCAGGTCAAAAACAGGGAGGTGAAGATTTTGGCATGCGACGTGACGACTTGTGACTTGACGACTATAAGGAGGAAACTATGGACCACAAAGCCATTGTCACCGCTCGACTCGCGGCGGCTGGGATTTCCTTAAGTGACGAGGAAATCACACAGCTCGCGGCGGCCTACGCGAATCTGCTCAAGTGGGAAACAGTCGCTCAAGGCCTCATCCAGGCGGAAACCGAACCAGCCCTGATTTTTCAGGCTAAGGTGGAGGACTAGCCATGCCAACCAACGTCGATCAACTCGCGTACGCATCGTTGTCCGACATCGCTGCGGCGATCGCTAAGAAAGAACTTTCACCAGTCGAATTGACCCAGGCAACGCTGGACCGCATCTCTGCGCTTGATGGCAAATTACATGCATACTACAACGTCTTTGCCGAACAGGCTTTGGCGGCGGCCAAAGCAGCCGAAGTAGAAATTCGCAGCGGCAGCTACCGGGGCCCGCTGCACGGCGTGCCTATTGCCGTCAAAGATATTTATGAGTCTGGACCCACCACTGGCGGCTCAAAGGTGCGCAAAGACTACGTCGCGCAACAGGACTGCACGTCAGTCAAAAAACTCAAGCAAGCCGGCGGCGTCATGCTCGGCAAACTTGCGACCTATGAGTTTGCGATGGGACTGCCAACCTTAGCTTCACACTTTCAACCGGCGCGGAATCCCTGGAATCTCGACAGCGATCCAGGCGGTTCGAGCAGCGGCTCCGGCGCGGCAGTCGCCGCCGGGCTCTGTTATGGGGCCATGGGCAGCGACACCGGCGGCTCGATTCGCTGGCCGGCGTTCTGCTGCGGCATCGTCGGCATGAAAGCCACCTATGGCCGCGTCAGCCGCGCCGGCGTGTTTCCCCTGTCGTGGAATCTCGATCACACAGGACCCATGACGCGCACGGTCAAAGACTGCGCGCTCATGCTGCAAGCGTGCGCCGGCTATGACCCGCTTGATCCGGCTTCGGCGAAAGAACCAGTGCCGGATTTCAGCGCGAAACTGGGTCACGACATCAAAGGCGTGCGGATTGGCGTTCCACGCAGGCTGTTCGCAGACAACTGCGGCAAAGAGATTCTTGACTCGTTTGACGCAGCGGCTGCGCAGATGACAAAACTCGGCGCTGAAGTCATCGATGTCGAATCGATTTCGTTCGAAGAAATGTGGGCGACAATCTGGCCGATCATCTGCGCTGATGCCGCGGCGTATCATCTTGAAGACATGAGAAAGCGACCGGGCGACTACCACCCGGACCTGCGCTTCTCTCTCGCGGCTGGAACGCTCGTCAGCGCCACTGGCTATCTGCAAGCGCAACGCGCGCGCGACGCCATCCGCCGCCGTATGCTTAAGCAGCTGGCGAGCGTCGATCTGTTTATACTGCCGACAACTGGCTTCATGCCAGGCAAGATTCGCGCGGAAGCTCCTAAAGGCAGTTTCTTAACCTCAAGCGAGTTCACCATCTACACGCCGCTCTTTAATCTCACCGGCTTTCCAGCGCTCGCATTGCCGTGCGGCTTCAGCGCCTCTGGATTACCGATGGGTTTCCAGCTCGCAGGAAAACCATTTGACGAAGTCACAGTCTTTCAAGCCGGCTACGCGTACGAACAATCAACGCCCTGGCATCAGCGGCATCCGGGGTTGTAATGAGAACGCCGGGGGATGAATCCCCCGGCTACTCTCGCTCACAATCAAACATCCCGCTTACGAAAATACGGCAGCACCTGCGCCCCCAGCATCTCCACCACGCGGTAGGCGTGATACGCCTCCATCCCCGGCCACCAGATGCGGAAGATGAAATGGTTCACGCCTAGCCGCCGCTGATGCTCCTCAATTTGCTGAATAACATCTTCCACACTGCCAAGAATGAAGCGGTCTTTCGCCAGTTGCGCAAACGGCACGCGAAACGATTCCTGTCCGGGAAGCGCTTTATCCTGTCCCCAATCAGCATAGGCCTGATACTTCGGCTCCAGATACGGCTGCGCGATAGCAAAGGCGTCTTCGCGCGTTTTGGCGATATGCATTTCCTTGATGATCGGCAGGTCAGCAGGCATGGTGTGTCCAGCTTCTTTAAGTGCAGCGCGATACACCGGCATTTGTCGTTCAAGCACAGAGAGCGTGGCGTGCGGATTCAGAAACCAGGCATAGCCCAAGCGCCCGGCCCGCGTGATGGCGCTCTCATTATTCGCGGCGATCCAAATCGGCGGATGCGGCTGTTGCAGCGGGCGCAGGGT
This sequence comes from Candidatus Methylomirabilota bacterium, assembly GCA_035575235.1. GTDB lineage: Bacteria > Desulfobacterota > Binatia > Bin18 > Bin18 > SYOC01. The sequence goes on along the minus strand of DATLYA010000228.1, from coordinate 568 downwards.
GCACGTCGCTTTCGTCACCCGAAAATGCTTGCCGGTAAATGTGACTTCCTCTTCTGTCCACAAGCGCCGGATCAACTCAAGCGACTCTGTAAACCGTCCTGCCCGTTCACGGCGTGAGGTATTGAAGGCTTCATATTCGATGTCGCGATACCCAAGACCGACACCAAAGACCACGCGACCTTCGCTCATGACATCCAGCGACGCTACATCTTCAGCCGCCTGCACGGGGCTGAACAACGGCAACAGCAGAATTGACAAAATTAATTGCATTGACCCGCTGTCCGCCGCCAAGCGCGCGAGTAGCGGCACATTTTGTAAATTTTGAAACGGCGGCGACAGATAATGATGGCCGCAGGCGATCGAATCCAGGCCCGCATCCCGCGCCAGACGGGTGAGTTCCACCGTCTCCCGAAACCGTTTCACCGGCGAGTCGGTCCGGGGATGCTGGGGCATCACCATAATGCCGAATTTGAGCATGACTATTCCCTTTAGCAGATTTGTGGGGTGCGCAGGCGCACCGCGAAAACTAGCTCTCAGGTTAGATTTCCGTTTCAATACTTCCGTGGAT
>DATLYA010000227.1:0-8141 GCA_035575235.1 Candidatus Methylomirabilota bacterium | reverse complement strand
GGCAAGGCCGCATTCAATGAGCAGCTTCATGGTGCGGTAGACAGTAGCGTACCCCACCCGTGGATTCACCTGCCGTACTTCGTTATACAGCTCTTCCACACTGATATGCCGATTGGCGGCAAAAAACACCTGCGCGATATCTTCCCGCTGAGAGGTCGCTTTCAGCCCTTGCTCTTTAATCCACTGCCGGAAAATTTCCAACCGGCTGCTCACGAGGTTGCTCCTCTGCTCAGAAGACGCTGCAGGGATGGCGATAGCTGAGTGGCGTCAACATGACGCCGCCCTATTTCATCAAGCAAAATTTCGATCCGCTCAGAGGTTGGTTGATCGCGGTCGAGAAACACCATGTCCTGATCATGCACCCGGCAACTGCCGCTCCGCACCTTGTAGCCGACCTCACGCAGTAACTTTTCTTCCCGTACGCGAATACCCAGCTGTTTCGCGAGAGCTTTAAGTTCCTCCAACAGGGCGGCTCCTTTTCCTCCTGTCGTTTGCTTCTTCGCCATAGAGTCTTCATTGTGGCCAAGGCGGTGTGGCTTGTAAAGCGCATTGCTTGCGTCCATGCGGGAGTAGTGGTAAGGAGGCGGCAACGAAGGCGAGAGGAACTCCGGATGATTAAAAACATCCTGGTGGCGCTGGATGGTTCCGAACATGCGCGAACGGCGCTTCGCTACGCCCTCTGGCTTGCTGAACGATTCCATGCGCAGCTTTTTGGCCTGCACGTCATCGATATTGTGTCAGTAGAAGGACCGTTCTTTCAAGATCTTTCTGGCGCGCTAGGATTTGAGCCCTACTTTGACGTGGCAGGCAAGGTGCGCGAGGCGCTGCAAGAACGCGGACAGCAGCTCTTGGAAGAGTTTTCCTCCGCGTGTCATGAGCGTCACCTTCCCTGTGAGGCGCAGTGCGTGACCGGCGTCATTGCCAACGAGATCTGCGAGCATGCCCGAGTCGCGGATCTCGTGCTGCTCGGCCATCGCGGAGTGAATGAAAAATACTCGACGGGACTTTTGGGTGGGACGATGGAAAGCGTGGCGCGGAAAAGTCCAAGACCGGTGTTTGTCTCCCCCTTGCGGTTCCAGGCTATCCACCACCCCCTCCTGGCGTATGATGGCAGTCAACGGGCCAGCGCGGCGTTACACAGCGCCGCTGAGTTTTGCGCCACTATGGATTTGCCTTTGACCGTATTGCATATCAAGGCGCGCGAGGGAAACGACGCAGAAAAACTCCTTGACGAAGCCCGTCACTATTTGAGTTCGTATGGCGTTCAGCCCTTCTTCCTGTCGCTCACTGGATATCCCCACCAACAGATCGTCGAGTGCGTGAAAGAGCGAAATCATGACCTGCTCTTTATCGGCGCGTATGGGCACAGCCGGATTATCGAAATGGTGCTTGGCAGCACGACGGAATACGTGCTGCGCAACGCGCCGTGCCCGGTATTTTTATCTCGTTAGGAAGGGCTGACAGTCTCTTCTTCCTCACTGCCTTGAAGGAGTGAGCGCCGCCGGATAAGATTACCTGACCAAACGGTCAATGTGGAGGACGTACGATGCGGTTTCCGCTGCATATCACCACTGATATGGTGAAGTGGCAGCTTAAGAATAAACTTCAAGGACGGGACCGCTATCCCGTCGTTTTGATGCTTGAGCCTTTATACACGTGTAATCTGGCCTGCATTGGTTGTACGCCAGAGCGCCATATGGGCGACCTCAAAGACCGGCTGAGCCTACAAGAGTGCTTGCAGGCTGTGGATGAGGCTGGCGCGCCCGTAGTGTCAATCTGCGGCGGCGAGCCGACGATTTATCCGGAATTGCCGGAACTAGTGCAAGGAATTATCGACCGCAAACGTCATATTTACCTCTGTACGAATGGCATTTTGTTGGAGCGGTTCTATCAGAAAGTTAACCCGCACAAGCGCTTGTCGATCAATGTGCATCTCGACGGTATGCGCGAGACGCATGATTTCGTATGCGCTCGCTCCGGCGTGTTCGACAAAGCGATTGAGATGATTAAGCTTGGAAAACAACTCGGTTACTCCGTGTGTACGAACACGACAGTATATCGTGAGACGAGCATGCGCGAGATCGAAGAGATGATGGAGCTCCTCACCAGCCTGGGAGTTGACGGCATGATGGTGTCTCCCGGATACCATTATGAGAAGCTCCAAGAGAATCACTTCATGTATCGTCAGGAGATTCATCAGAAATTCGCGCGCGTGCTGGAGCTGTCGACACGGTATAAAATTTCCCTCACTCCCTTCTTCCTGGAGTTTGCGGCGGGGAAACGCGACTATCCTTGTACGCCGTGGGGGAACGTGACGCGAACCCCGTTCGGCTGGAAAGGCCCCTGCTATTTAATCGGCGACAAATATTTCAAGACCTGGGATGAATTTTGGAACGGGGTCGATTGGGATTACTGGGAAAAGCGTGAAGACCATCGCTGCCAGAATTGTTTTATGCACTCGGGGTTTGAGGCGTCGGTGGTGCGCAAGCTCCCCGAGAGCCCGCGAGATATGGTGCGCATGGTGAAATGGCTGGTGACAGCGTAGAAAAGAATCCAGGAAGAGCAATGAGAGTTGCGCGCCTGTACGATTCTGACGATATTCGCTTTGAAGAAGAACCTGTTCCTACTGTCGGTCCTGGAGAAGCGCTGATCAAAACCCGTGTCTGTGGCATCTGCTCGGGCGATGTCATGGGCTGGTACATGAAGAAAAAGGCGCCAGTGGTCTTTGGACATGAACCGGCGGGCGAAGTCGTTGCCGTCGGCGCTGGTGTGACAGACTTCCGTCCAGGCGACCGCGTCTTCGTGCATCATCATGCCCCGTGCCTGACGTGCCGCTTTTGTCAACGGGGCGCATTCGTGCAGTGTACGACGTGGCGGGCGGCCCGCATCATTCCAGGCGGCATGGCGGAATATTTCCTTGTGCCCAAAGACAATCTCCTTGGGGATACGCTGCGGTTGCCTGATGATCTCTCTTTTACCGATGGGTCGCTGATTGAGCCCACGGCATGCACGGTGAAATCATTGCGGCGTGCGCGGCTGCAGCCTGGTGAAAGTATTTTCATTATCGGTTTAGGAATTATGGGTCAGTTGCACGTTGCGCTTGCTAAGCATCTCGGGGCCGGCAAGATCATGGCGACTGATTACGTGTCCTATCGCCGCAGCAAGGCGCTAGAACTTGGGGCGGACGCTGTCATTGATCCAGTTGCCGGCAGCGTAGAAGAGGCGCTCAAAGAGCACACAAGCGGTGAGATGGCCGAAGTGGTGATTGTCGGTCCGGGTTCGATTGAGGCTATGGAACTAGGCCTTCGTTGCGCCGCGCGAGGCGGGACGGTTGTGTTGTTTACAACGAGCAAGCCCGAGGCGGTGCTCAGCGTTTTTCCCTACCAGTTGTATTTCAATGAAATCAGTCTTGTTCCGAGTTATTCCTGTGGTCCAAACGATACGCGTGAAGCATTACAGGTTATTCGGGAAGGAGTCGTCACCACGGAGAAATTCATCACCCATCGCTTTCCGTTCGCCGCGCTGCATGAGGCCTATCGCAACGCCGCGGCTGCGCAGGATTCGCTCAAAACTGTCGTCGAATTTTCTTGACGCCAAGAGGCGACAGCCGAGAGACAAAAAAAACAGGGTGACCGTCTCTTGCAAGAAGCACCCTGTTTCATTGTAGAGATGTATCCAGGCGAGGAATTACTTCCTCATACTTTTCATCGTCATCGCTTCGATCCGCGCAGCGGCATCTTCACATTTTTTTGCTGCGGCTTCTACCCGAGCGGCGGCGGCTTCAGCTTTGCTTGCCGCTGCTTCCGCACGGCTAGCTGCCGAGTTTGCCTGCTGTGCTGCTGCTGTCCAGGTGTCCCGTGGTGCTTCTGGTTGTTTCGCTGCACAACCTACATTGACTATGCCTAACAACGCTGCTGCTGCTATCCCAGTTGCGATCCGTCCATAAACCCGCATCGTACTCACCCCTTTCCTGAGAATGTTCCTCTTATACTGCCATAATTAAAAAGGGGTTTCTACTCGAACCCCACGCTTTTGTGCCCCTTTGTTAGAAATTCTCATCTATTTTCTAGTATTCGTCGTCAAAATCATCCCCATGGCTATGTCCGTGGCCGTAACCGCCTGCCGGCTGCTTCTTTTCCGGCTTTTCAGCAATGGCGGCCTCCATCGTCAACATCATGCCGGCAACGCTTGCCGCGTTTTGTAACGCAATACGTACGACTTTGGCGGAATCGATGACGCCGGCTTTTAGCAAGTTCTCGAATTTAGCCGTGCTGGCGTTAAAGCCGAAATCGTCTTTGCCTTCTTTGACCTTACTGACGACGACAGACGGTTCCTCACCTGCATTTGCTGCGATTTGCCGCAACGGCTCTTCCAGAGCGCGCCGTACAATTGCTACCCCTTGTCCTCGTTCTCCTTCGAGCTTCAGTTCATCAAGTTTCTTTTGCGCGCGCAGCAGCGCCACACCGCCGCCAGGGACAATGCCCTCTTCAGAGGCGGCTTTGGTGGCGTGCATCGCGTCTTCAACTCGCGCCTTACGCTCTTTCATTTCCACTTCGGTGGCGGCGCCGACTTTGATGACGGCGACGCCGCCGGCAAGCTTGGCCAGGCGTTCTTGCAATTTTTCACGGTCGTAATCCGACGTCGTCTCTTCAATTTGCATACGGATTTGTTGGACGCGCCCCTGGATCGCCTCTTTCTTGCCTGCACCGCCGACCAGGGTGGTATTGTCTTTATCAATGATAACACGCTTGCAACGGCCCAAATCATTCAGACCTACATTCTCTAATTTTAGCCCCAGCTCCTCAGCGATCACGCGGCCGTTGGTCAAAATCGCCATATCCTCCAGCATAGCTTTGCGGCGATCGCCAAAGCCAGGGGCTTTAACGGCTGCGCAACGAAGCGTGCCGCGCAGTTTGTTCACGACGAGCGTGGCTAAGGCTTCGCCTTCAATGTCCTCAGCAATAAGGAGAATGGGCCTCCCGCTTTGGGCGACTTTTTCAAGAAGCGGTAAGAGATCCCGCATATTAGAGATCTTTTTCTCATGGAACAGAATATACGGGTCCTCTAGTTCCGTCGTCATCTTTTCTGCGTTGGTCACAAAGTAGGGAGAAAGATAACCACGATCAAACCGCATGCCTTCGACCGCCTCCAGCGTCGTGGTCAGCCCTTTTGCCTCTTCTACGGTGATCACGCCTTCCTTGCCAACTTTGTCCATTGCCTCGGCAAGAATTTCGCCGATCTCACGCTCACCATTTGCCGCGACCGTCCCCACCTGGGCGAGTTGTTCCTTGCCTTTAACCGAACGGCTTTGTTCTTTAATACCTTCGATGACTTTCTCAACCGCCGCATCAATGCCGCGCTTAATCTCCATAGGATCGAATCCAGCAGCCTCCAACCGCAGTCCTTCGCGAACGATGGCGCGGGACAGAACCGTCGCTGTGGTAGTGCCGTCCCCAGCGTTGTCAGCAGTTTTCTGGGCGACTTCGCGAATCATTTTCGCGCCCATATTCTCGAACTTATCTTCCAGCTCAATTTCCTTAACGACTGTCACCCCATCTTTGGTTACGACTGGAGCGCCAAAGCTCTTCTGGATAAGGACATTTCGTCCTTTCGGACCTAAGGTAACTTGCGCCGCATCCGCAAGCAGATTGACACCCCGGAGGATGCCAACGCGCGCCTTCTCGTGTAGGTGCACGACCTTTTTCGCCATGTAGATGGTCTCCTTTCGCTTTCCACTTCTCTAGCTTAAAGGGAAGAGAAAGTTAAGCATCTTTCAGGCAATTGCAAGAGCAGGGAGCAGGTCAGTGACGGGCAGGGAACCAATGCGCTCGCGGGATGTCCCAAGGGCTGACGGCAGGAATAACAGCAATTGTCTGATCGTTATTCCGCACTACCACATGGCCGAGCACTTGGTCGCGAGTAATAGGCGCCGCAATAACTGAAGGCACTTGCAGCACGACATGCACGTCTTCTGCTGCTCCCTTCCGCACGAGCAGTGATGCAGCGCTTGCCGCAACCGGCTGCAGAGTGGAGATACTCCCCTGCTCAACACGCACCTCTGTTCCGAGCGGTTGTCCGCCTTCAATGACATTCATGCGAGTGAAATGGGCAAACCCCCATTCCAGGAGATTTTCCGCAGTATGGAACCGCAGTCCGCTGCTCTGCCCGCCCAAGACAATGGCGATAAGCCGTAGGGAACCTCGCTGGGCGGTCGTGACAAGGTTGTAACGAGCCTTTACAGTAAAGCCGGTTTTTAATCCGTCTACTCCTGGCACACGGCCAACGAGATGATTGGTGTTTGGTAAGAGGATACGGCCTTCGCGAAAGGGAATACGATTCAGCGACGTCCACTGCAGCAAGAGCGGATGCTTTGCCAAGGTTCTGCCAAGAATCGCCAAGTCTGCCGCTGAAGAAAGATCCGGCTGCGAGCCGTCACTCGGCGGCAAGCCATTAGGAGTGCGAAAAATCGTATCTTGCATCCCTAACTGCTGGGCTCGTTTGTTCATCGCGATCACGCAGGCTTCTACCGAGCCTTTGAGGTGTTCAGCAAGAGCTACTGCGGCGTCGTTCGCCGAGGTGACCATCATTGCCTGGAGTAATTCTTCCACAGGAAACTCTTCTCCTGGCCGGAGGCGGATCGTACGCCCTTTTGCTTCGCTCGCACGGCGGCTAATCACGACGAGGTCATGCAGAGACGCCTCGCGCCGCTCGACGGCCTCCAGGGTCAAGAGCGCCACCATCATTTTTGCCAGCGAAGCGGTGGGCCATTGTCGGTGATCGTTAAGGGAAAAGAGCACCTGCCCTGTTTCTGCATCCGCAAGAAGAGCTGCGGCAAAAGTTCGTGGCGAAGGGAGGGGAGGGGAGTTTTCAGAGAAGGAATACGATGAAGATGATTCAACGGTCGAGGGCAGTACAGGTCTACTCAAGGGACGAACATACCGACGTTGAGTTGACGATTTAGTAAATCGCAGGGTGTTGGACCTCACTTGATTCTTTTGAGTACGTCTAGATTGAACACCAAAGGGAACTCTGCGAGACTGGGGGCGTTGAGTCTTGTGGATTGAGAGACGAGAGCCTGAGGAATCGGTTGCCTGTGTGGCGGATAGCGTCGCTCGCCGTTTTGCCGGACTTGGTCGGAGGCCGGCTTCACTTTGGAAGTTTTGTCCCAGCGTCAGTACGATGCTTCCCGCGACAAGAACTGCCCACCACCTGCGCCGCATGTGCTCACCACTTGTCCTTTTTCTGAATTTGACAGCTAGCCGTCTTTGTTGGAAGGACCGCGCCACGCGCGGCAAGACGGCTTTTTCCACGCTACCACATTCTGTGAGCAGGCGTCAACTTTCTGTAGCGCCGCTTTCTGCTTGGAGGCGTTTTTAACGAAGTTTCGTAGAAAGCTTGGCGTGGAGGGTGAGGAGTTCTTTGCGAATTTCTCGCAGTAAATGCCGATAATTGTCTGGCAGTGGCGTTCCGTCTTCAGAGGGGGTGAGGGGTTGAGCTGAGGAGGGCGGGGATGTTGCTTCTTCGATTTTTTCCGTTTCTTTGAGGCGCTTTTTGGCGCCCGCAATAGTAAACCCTTCTTCGTACAAGAGACGCTTGATTTCCAGCAGCGTCTCAACATCGCGTTTGCGGTAAAGCCGATGCCGTGAGGGCGTTTTCCCCGGTCTCAGGACAGAAAATTCCGTCTCCCAGTAGCGCAAGACATACGGCTTGACTCCGAGAATTTTGGCGACTTCGCCAATGCGGAAGTAGAGCTTATTGGGAAGTTCTACTTGGTCTACTTTTTCCATCAGAGCGTATTAATCGATTTTTTCAATACCGGACTTGGTTTGAAGGACAACACCCGTCGACCCGAAATCACGATTTCCTCTCCAGTTTGCGGATTGCGTCCCTTGCGGGGGCGTTTGGTGTTAATGACGAAATTGCCAAAGCCGGAAATTTTCACTTTCTCACCATTTTCGAGCCGCCTTTTGATGATCTCAAAAATGGATTCGACCACATCAGTTGCTTCTTTCTTGGAGAACCCTACTTTTTCGTAGATGCGCTCAACAATGTCCGCTTTCGTCATAAGTCACCTCCGCTGACTCCTCCACTGCTGGTTGCCTAGGCGCGAATTTCCACGCCGAGCGTTCGCACGATATGCT
>DATLYA010000226.1:0-4828 GCA_035575235.1 Candidatus Methylomirabilota bacterium | reverse complement strand
CACCAAAGTGATGGACCGCAATTTCGTGAAAGTGCTCTCCTGGTACGATAACGAATGGGGGTTTTCCAATCGCATGCGCGATGTCGCGCTGTATATTGGACAAAGGATTCGCTAACCCATGGCGTCACGGCTTCCTCTCATTGCGGGAAATTGGAAAATGTATGGCACACGGCTGGAAGCAATTCCACTGCTTTCCGCCCTGAAGGAGCGGCTGGCTCGAGCCCAGCTCTCTGACCGCGAAGTCGTTGTCGCGCCGCCCTTTACCGTATTAGAAACGGCGGCGCATCTGCTCATCGGTTCTTCTATCCGCCTCGCCGCGCAAAACTTGCACTGGGAGCCCCAGGGCGCGTTTACTGGGGAAGTGTCAGGTCCTATGTTAAAAGAGCTTGGGTGTTCCTACGTCATCATCGGGCACTCGGAACGGCGTCAGTACTTTGGAGAAACCGATGAGCAAATAGCCAAAAAAGTGAGCGCTGCCCAGCAGCATGGTCTCACTCCCATTGTCTGCGTGGGAGAAACGTTGGCAGAGCGTGAGAATGGCTCGACGCTGGCAGTGATCACGCGCCAGGTGCGTGAAGCGCTATACAACCAAGACAAAACGGCTATCGCCTCATTTGTCATTGCCTATGAACCGGTGTGGGCGATTGGCACAGGCTGCACCGCGACTCCTACTCAAGCACAAGAAGTACATGCCGCGATACGGACGCTCCTGGTCGATATCGCTGGACAAGAGGCAGCCGCTGCAGTCCGCCTCTTGTACGGCGGCAGCGTTAAACCAGATAATATTGATGGGCTTATGGCCCAGACAGATATCGATGGCGTGCTGGTTGGCGGCGCTAGCTTACAGGCTGACGCCTTTGCCCGGATCGTTTCTTTCCAGTAAGATATTGCCTTATGTGGTACACAATCGTCACGGTTATTCATATTATCACATGTTTTTTTCTCGCCACTGTTGTGCTCCTTCAACAGGGCAAAGGCTCAGATGTAAGCGCGGTTTTTGGCGGTTCTAGCCAAACGCTTTTCGGCAGTTCGGGCGCTGGCAACTTATTGACAAAACTCACCAGCGCCAGCGCGATTATTTTCATGCTGACTTCACTGACGCTGACCTATGGCGCAGCGAAACAGAGCGCCAAGAGCCTTTTTGATAACGCTCCGGTGAGCACGCCGGCGCCGCCAGCAACCCCGGAAGGCGCTCCAGCAGCCCAATCAGGCGCCCCTACTGCATCCTCCGAAGCAACGGCCTCATCCACTACGGCAACAACTACAACCCAACCTTCTGCTAGCACGGAAGGCCAACAGACGACATCCGGTACGGTGGCGTCAACACCAACAACACCTGCGACGACGGTTCCGACTTCAGTTCAGTCGCCTACACCTACGCCCGCTCCTTCCACCGCTTCATCCGGCTCAGCGGCAAAGTAAGCGCTTTCTACTTCTGCCTACCTCCTGTTCTACAGCCCGGTCATGTGGTCCACGCCGGGCTCCTTCCTCTTGCTCTTTTTCTCCTTTTTGCCGCTCATTGAAGTTTTAACCATCCGACCTCAGGATCATTGATTATGGATGGCTCTGTAGTAAAGATTTATAGCGATGCGCCGATTCAGGTCCTAACGACTTTCAGTAAAGGCAAGAAAGAGCGCGGATCGCTAATAAGGAAAGGAGAAATCACATGGCGCCGTGGCTAGTCGGCTATGGAATATTCCTCGTCTGCCTTTTTACCCTATGCACGGCGATCCTAGGCTTCACGACTACACTGTGGAGCTTCGTCACACTTTTTGTCGGCTGCACGGTAGCGGCCCTAACTCTGTGGTGGCAAGAGGAACGATGGTGGCAAACCTCCTTACAAGCGCGAAAGAGCGAAACTCTCAACGCGCCCCCAAACCCACTGCAAGGAATGGCTGAAACCTCCTCAAGCGCACAGCTTGCCCAGCAAGACCAAGATGGCTTGACGCTCGACGACGCTGATTTTGATCTCCTTGAAACCTATACGCAAGAACTCACCGAACGTATACAAGCAGTCTATCCTTTGGTGGGACGGGATCACGTTCACAAAATTGTCTGGACTGTCATGGTCGAATTGTTCTGCAAGCGTATAGCTACAGCTTCATCCGCCACCCCTGCCTCCGTTATTGCAGCAAAAATAGCTCGGGCCGCGTAGCCTGATACAAGCCTCAAGGAAGCGCAGCGGCAAGAAAGCTTTTTTCCCCCGTTTCGTCATCGGCTCGCTTCTTTCACTGCTTTTTACTGCGCCAGTTCTCCTCCATCGATCACAAGTTCAACGCCAGAGATAGACGCCGCGCCGCATGGGGCAACTCCCCCAGTTAAACGTCCTGCCGTCGAACGCCTCCTTACATAGTTGTGCGTTATCAGTTATCAGTTGCCAGAGAAATAACTATCTGTATTCCAGGACCGAAGGAGGACGTCCTATGGACTTTCAATTTACCGAAGAGCAGGAAGAAATTCGCAAACAAGTGCGCGCCTTATGTTCGCGATTCCCCGATGAGTACTGGCGTGAGCGTGATGAGACCGGTGAGTTTGCCTGGGATTTCTACCAGGCAGTGGCCGACGCGGGCTACCTTGGCATTACCATTCCACAGGAGTACGGCGGCAGTGGGCTCGGCATCACCGAAGCAGCTCTGGTGATGCAGACCATCGCTGAAGGTGGAGGCGGCACGCAAGCCTGTTCTTCAGTGCACTTAGGCATCTTTGGTCTGGAGCCGCTCATTAAGTACGGCACGGAAGAGGCCAAGCGCAAATACCTTTCGAGGGTGCTTAAAGGCGACCTCCATGTATCGTTTGCCGTCACTGAGCCTGACGCAGGCACGAATACGACACAGATTTCCACCTTTGCGACACGCAAAGGCGATGGTTATGTCATCAGCGGACGCAAGGTGTTTATTACTAAAGCCAAAGAGTCGAAAAAAATGCTCCTCCTGACGCGGACAACGCCGTATGAGCAGGTGGACAAAAAAACCATGGGGATGAGCCTCTTCTTCGCCGATATCGACCCGAAGGCGGTCGAGGTGCGTGAGCTGCATAAATGCGGACGCAAAGCGGTCGACACCAATATGCTCTTTATCGACAATTTATATGTGCCGAAAGAAGACTTAATCGGTGAGGAAGGCAGAGGGTTTTATTACATTCTTGACGGCATCAACCCTGAACGCATTCTTGTCGCTGCTGAATGTATCGGTATGGGGAAACGTGCGATCGAGAAAGCCGTGCAATACGCACGAGAGCGTATTGTCTTTGGCCGTCCTATTGGCATGAATCAAGGCATTCAATTCCCGCTTGCAGAATCCTATGCCAAGCTTGAAACCGCTGAACTGATGGTCTACAAAGCCGCCTGGCTGTTTGATCACGGCAAGCCATGCGGAAAGGAAGCGAACATCGCCAAATACATGGCGGCGGAAGCCGCCTGCGAAGCGGCGGACCGCGCCATGCAGGCCCACGGCGGCTACGGCTACATCAAGGATTACGATGTCGAGCGTTACTGGCGCGAAGCTCGTTTATTCCGTATCGCGCCGATCTCGCAAGAGATGGTGCTTAATTTTGTCGGTGAGCATGTGCTCGGGCTGCCAAAATCATATTAAGAATTGAGTTTTGGACGCTGGGATGAAAGGAGTTATATATGGCTACTGCATCACCGTTCTCCCAAGTCGTGGCGAAACTGCCGCAAGCGGATATTGCTTTCAAAGGCGTCAAAGGCTGGCTCTCACAGGCGAAAGATCATCAGATTGTGTTTATGGACATTTCGCCGATCGGCGAGGTTGCCCCCCACTCCCATGGCGCACAGTGGGGTATTGTTGTCGATGGTGAAATGGAGCTCACCATCGGCGGCAAGAAGCATGTGTTCCGTAAGGGCGACAGCTATTTCATTCCCAAAGGGACCGTGCATTCCGCACGGTTCACCACTCGGACATTCGTCATTGATTTCTTCGCCGATCGTAATCGCTACAAGCCCAAGAAGGCGAAAATCACGCAAAGCAAGAAGAAAAGTGCGGATCAAGAGGTTGGATGTTGAAGAGAGCAGGCAGTTTGCCAAAGCCGGCTCGCGACTGGGACGAGAACACGTGCAGGGGATCATGAGAACGCTCCCTAACATTCCCCCTGATCCGATCCGGTCGGCTTCAGTGGCCATGATGGGCTCGCACTGGCTAGACATAATGACTGCCGCGGGCAGTAGCTGACCTCCGGCGCCAACCGCGGGTTAGCCTTGGTCAGACCAGAGCCGCATAATGAATGAAGCATCATGAGTAACGTCCTTAGAGGAGGTCAGCCATGGCGCAAGTTAGCACACTTTTCGTTGGCTTAGAGGTCCACAAAGAAACGATCGCTGTCGCGTATGTCGGCGAGGAGCGAGGAGTCGAAGTGGTAGCGCTGGAGACGATCGGCACTCGGCAGTGCGACATCGATAAATTGATCCGAAAATTGCAGCCAAAGGGGAAGATGTTGCACTTTGTGTACGAAGCCTGGCCGTGCGGGTATTGACGGTATCGGTACCTCGTGAAAAAGAACCTGACGTGTTGGGTGGGGGCACCGTCCTGTATTCCCAAGAAGGCGGGCGACTGGGTCAAGACCGACCGGCGGGATGCGGTGCAGTTGGCGCGGCTCCTGTGCTCCCCGTCACCGTCACCCGGTCCCCTCCCCCGTAGCCGGCCCGCACGCGCAACTGCACCTTGATCCCGGCCCGCTCCTCCTTAGGCGTTGCCGCGCCCAGCGGTTTCTCCCGGCCAAGCCGCACCGCCTGCGGCAGCGCCTCCACCGCCCCCATCACTTCCGCCAACACGTCCCCAAACGGTTGCGTCGGTCGCTGGGCGTTGGCCTTGGA
>DATLYA010000225.1:0-18531 GCA_035575235.1 Candidatus Methylomirabilota bacterium | reverse complement strand
TTACAAGTCTACCTTGTGCAACAGTTCGGCAAGCTCATGGCGCAAACGCCGCTCATGGCGGGTGAGCTGCTGGCCGCGCTCTCAAGTATTTCCTCTCCTGGGATGATCGCCGACATCATTGCCGGGCATCTCAATATTCCGTTGGCGGAAAAACAGGAATTGCTGGAGACCCTGGAGGTTAAAAGGCGCCTCGCGCGCTTGAGCGCCATTGTCACTCGCGAACTGGAGGTCGTCGAGCTGGGGCAGAAGATCCAATCCGAAGTCCAGACGGAGATGATGAAAGGACAGCGCGAGTTCATCCTACGTCAGCAAATGAAGGCCATTCAGCGGGAACTCGGAGAAGAAGGGGAAGAAGCGGTCTTCCGTGAACTGGGCGAACGCATTACCGCCGCGCAGATGCCGCCCGACATCGAGAAAACCGCCAGGCATGAACTCGATCGCCTCCGCACGATTCCCCCCGCGTCCCCGGAATACACGGTCGTGACGACCTATCTGGATTGGCTGACGACCTTACCCTGGGCGATCACGACGGAAGATATACTGGATACGGCGCACGCCCAGGCAGTGTTGGACGAAGACCACTTTGATCTGGAACGGGTCAAGGAACGCATCCTGGAGTTTCTCGCCGTGCGCCAACTGCGACCGGACTCTAAAGGACCAATCCTGTGCCTCGTTGGTCCGCCAGGGACGGGCAAAACCTCGCTCGGACGCTCGATCGCCCGCGCCCTGGGGCGCAAGTTTGTGCGCATTTCCCTTGGCGGCGTGCGCGATGAAGCGGAGATTCGGGGGCACCGCCGCACGTATATCGGCGCTCTTCCTGGCCGCATTATCCAGGCGATGCGGCAGGCCAAATCCCGAAATCCGGTGTTTATTCTTGACGAAATAGACAAAATGGGCATGGACTTTCGCGGCGATCCGGGCGCCGCACTCCTGGAGGTGTTGGACCCCGAGCAGAACGCCGCCTTTGTTGATCACTACCTGGACGTGCCGTTTGATCTTTCGTCGGTGATGTTTATTACCACGGCCAACGTCCTCGATCCGATCCCGCCGGCGCTTCGCGATCGCATGGAGATACTCGAGTTGCCGGGGTACACCGAAGAGGAAAAAGTCGCGATTGCCCAACGCTACCTGATTCCCAAACAATGCAGGGAGAACGGCTTACAAGCGGACCACCTCGCGTTCGCTCCGGACGCCATTCGGGAAATGATTGCCGGGTACACACGTGAAGCCGGGCTACGCAACCTTGAACGCACGATTGCGCGGATCTGCCGCAAAGTCGCCCGCGCCCGCACCGAAGGGCGTACAGAAGCTGTTACCGTGACGCCACAGAATCTGGCGGAGTTTCTCGGCCCGCGCCTTTTCGTCTCGGAGATCGCCGAGCGCACCCGTCTCCCCGGGGTGGCCACGGGGCTGGCGTGGACGCCGACAGGCGGCGAGATTCTGTTCATTGAGGCGACCCGGATGCGCGGCAAAGGCGGGTTGACGCTGACAGGTCAGTTGGGAGATGTGATGAAAGAGTCCGCGCAGGCGGCCCTAAGTTACGTCCGGAGCAATGCGCTACGCCTGGGGATCGCAGAGGATTTGTTTGAGCGCACGGACCTGCATATCCACGTCCCGGCTGGGGCCATCGCCAAGGACGGTCCCTCCGCTGGGGTCGCGATGGTCGTGGCGCTCACGTCGCTCTTGACCAACCGCTGCGTGAAACCCGCCACGGCGATGACCGGTGAAATCACTTTGCGTGGGAAGGTGCTCCCGGTCGGCGGCGTTAAGGAGAAGGTCTTGGCGGCAGGACGGGCAGGCATTACCACGGTCATTCTCCCACGGCACAATGAAAAAGATTTGGTGGATGTCCCGGGAGAGATCTGTAACAAGCTGCACTTCCTGTTTGTTGACGAGATCCATGAGGCCATTAGCGCGGCGCTAGAACCAATCGAAGAAGTGCGAGCTGTTCCTCAGGAGCCGCCGCAAGCGAGGCATAGCTAAAGCGTATCGCCATTACTGTATGCTCTTCCTCACCTGTCGATCCTCAGCCGCGCCCGCTGCTTGAGACATCCCGACAACTCCAAGAAATTCGTTTGTATTATGAGTTTCAGGCGGATACGTTACTCTATGGGGAGCCGCTCTATCTCAGTGCGGAAACCCGCGAATTGCCAGAACTGAAACGGCTGATTGCCTCGTCGGGCGATCGTGTCGCCATGAGTCAGAGTGTCGACGCGCTGCTCACCGCCTTGTCACCAGAGAAGCAGCGCCACCCTTAGTGGTCATGGCTCCAGGGCCAGCCGTATCGGCGCTTCCCTCGCAGCCGCCATCCCCAGACGGGGTGACGGCTGTCGCGCTTGCACACTATCGCCAGGCGTTTGCAGCGCTACAGCGCGGCGACTGGTCCACCTTCGGCGCAGAAACGGACTCGCTGCGGAAAACCTTAGAAGACGCCGAAGCAGCACGGTCGCCCTCGTGAGCAGCACGACGACGTAGCCGTTCTTATTTTTGACATCAGTGGTTGGGGTTCTTTCCCATCTGCCGGAAGGGCGCGGACAGCAGCAGCGCTCTTGTACCATGACGGCCATTCTGTGTTCTCAGGTGGTGAGTGCATAGCAAATCCTGAAAGCGGTAAGTAAATTTTCACTTCAGGCTCGCATCTTCTGAAACCAGCACCAAGAGGAGAGCACAAGGTACGGTCTTCTTCTGGTTGTTCTTGCTGGCATGGGCTTTGCGCTCAGCACCGAGCGAGTCGATGTGATTCCCAAGGCCGGTTCCCCTCGTTCATGGGGTGGAAGCGACGCGTCGCCAGACGAGAGCGCCTCTCGCTCAAGGCAAACGCGTTGTGCAGAACATTAAAGGTTACAGCTTGCCCAGGTAGAGTGAAAGCGATGGATACCTTGCAAACGTTGGTACACGCGCTCGCGCAGCACGGCGATAAGCCTGCCTTGGTAGCGCTGCGGAAACACGATCTGGAAATATGGTCGTTTGCGCGCCTCGCCGACCTTACGCAACGCTTGGCGGCTGGCCTGACTGCCGCCGGCGTTCAGCGGGGCATGCGCGTTGTGGTGATGGCCCCAAACTGGCCGGAGTGGATTGTGGCGTGTTTAGCGCTGTTGGCCGCCGCCGCCGTGCCGGTGCCGGTGGATAATCAACTCAGCGATGAGGATCTGCGCCATGTGCTCGACGACAGCGAGGCGCGTTGGGCCTTTCTCTCTACCCTACTGGCCCGGCGCATCAGCGCAGGCAACCTGAAACGCGATGTTTCCCTCGTGCTGCTTGACGCCCCGGACAATGACGAGCGCAGTTGGCGGCGCTTTCTTGCTCCTACCGTGCATGTACTACCAGCCGCGAAACCAGAGCACCTGGCGGTGCTCTTTTATACCTCCGGCACGACGGGCGCGCCCAAAGGCGTGCCGCTCACGCATCGCAACTTGACGATGAACCTTGAGGCGTTGCTCAGCCTTGGCCTCATTCACACGACGGATCGCCTCCTGCTGCCCTTGCCGCTGCACCATGTGTACCCGTTCACCATTGGAATGTTAGCGCCGTTGGCGCTTGGCGTGCCGCTGGTGCTCCCAACGTCGTTGACCGGGCCACAGATCCTACGGGCGCTGCAGATGGGGCAAGTGACGGGGATCATTGGTGTGCCGCGGCTGTATGAAGCGCTGTGGGCGGCCATTGCGGCGCGGGTGCGTCAACGGGGACGTATTGCCGCGACGCTCTTTCATGGCGCCTTGGCTGTGTCTGTCGCCCTACGTCGTCGGCTGGGGTGGAGTATTGGTCGATGGCTGTTTGCGCCACTGCATAAACAGTTGTCCCCGCACTTACGGGTGGTCGCCTCAGGGGGAGCTGCGCTGGACCCGGCATTGGCTTGGACGCTGGAGGGGCTGGGGTGGCAAGTGGCCAGCGGTTACGGCTTGACCGAGACGTCGCCGCTCCTCGCGTTTCATCCGCCGGGCGGCGGTCATCTGGATTCGGTCGGCACGCCGCTGCCTGGCGTAGAGATCCGCATCTCCCAGCCAGAGCAGCCGGGGCAGTACGGCGAGGTGCTCGCAAAAGGGCCCAATGTGTTTGCCGGCTACTGGCGTCTGCCTGAGAAAACCAGAGCGGCGTTGACCGCCGACGGCTATTTCCGTACGGGCGACGTGGGCTACTTCGATGCGGACGGCTACCTGCACTTGGTGGGGCGGGCGTCGGAAATGATTGTCCTTTCTGGCGGTGAGAACGTGCGCCCTGAAATCATCGAAGAGGTCTTGGCGCGCAGCGCTCATATCCGCGAAGCCGGCGTGTTGGCGTACGAGGGGCGACTGGCGGCGCTCATCGTACCAGACACGAGCGCCCTCCATCCGCCCGATAAAGCGCAGGTGGCAGAGGTGATTCGGCGTGAGGTCGAGCAGCTGTCGCGGGCGTTGCCGTCGCACCATCAGATCAGTGAGTATGCCCTCACTCCTGATCCCCTACCACGGACCCGTTTAGGCAAGCTGCGCCGCTACACGCTGGCCGAGCGCTATCAGCAGGCGAAACGGCGTGGTGGCCCCATTGCCGAAACCGGACCGCTCCCCCTGACGCAGATGTCGTCAGACGATCGCCAACTGCTAGAGGATGAAACAGCGCAACGCGTGTGGGAGTGGCTGGCGCGCCGCTTTCCCCACGTCCGGCTCACGCCGGATACGCATGTCCACCTCGACTTAGGCGTCGATTCCCTGGCCTGGCTCACGCTGACCTTGGAGATCCGAGAGTATGCTGGTGTTGAGGTGGACGAGGAAGCGATTGGCCGGATCGAGACCGTGCGCGACCTGCTGCGCGAAGCAGCCATAGCGGACCAGGTGAGTGAGCGCGGCGCGCCTCCGCTTGAACAATTGCAACGCCCAGACGCCTTGCTCAGCGCCCAGCAACGACACTGGTTACAACCGCCTGGACCGTTTCTGCGCACGCTTGGGACCCTGCTCTTTGGCCTGAACCGGGTGCTCATGCGCCACCTTTTCCCTCTCACCATCCAGGGACTGGAACACCTCCCGCCGCACGGCCCGTGCATTATTGCCCCTAACCATCGCAGTTGGTTAGATCCGCTGGTTGTCGCGGCGGCGTTGCCGCCCCAGTATCTGCCTCGCACCTACTGGGGCGGCTGGACGGGCATCCTCTTCACCAATTTGTTCATGCGATTCGTAAGCCGGGCGACCCGCGTCGTGCCAATCGATCCGCAGCGTGGCCCGCTCTCCAGTATGGCGTTTGGGGTAGCGGCGGTACAGCAGGGCTACAATCTGGTGTGGTTTCCGGAGGGGGGGATCTCGCGTACTGGTAAACTGCAGCGCTTTCGGCCTGGCCTGGGGTTTATTCTGCTTGTCCAGCCCGTGCCGGTCGTTCCTGTTTGGATCGCCGGCACTGACAGAGCGCTCCCACCCGACCGCTGGCGGGTGCGGCGGCATCCGTTGCGGATCACCTTTGGCAAACCGGTTGAGCGCGAGGTGTTACAACGCGTGGGGGCAGGGGAGCAGCCGCCGGAACGCATCGTGGCGGCGCTGCGTGAGTGCGTGGCGGCGCTGGGTAAACTCGATGAGCCTCGACCCGGTGGAGAGACCACGGCTCTCCAGCCTCCATCGTGAGGTCGAGCGCAGTGGTTCTTCACCCTTTCGCTCACGTTTTGTTGCAGAACAAGAGGCTTACGGCGAGAGCGTCCATACTCCCGTAGAAATATGGATCGCGACCGGCGCGACATTCCTGATCAAGTTTCTCATAGCGCTGACGTTTCTCGTGCCCGTGCTCGTGTGTGAGTTGCCTCTTGCGATCGTGCTCGATGTCGCGTGGGGGTTGGGGGTGCTGACCGTGCTTAGTTACCAATTGGCGCAAGCGCAGGGTGTCCCGGCGTGGAAGGTGATCAGTGAACATCTCGTCATTGCGGGAGCAGTGCTTACCACCACGCATGTGGTCGGGGATTGGGTAAAAGAGCGGGCCGATTTTCCCGAGAAAGAGAAACTCGGCTTCGAGCAGTCGGATGGCTCTCAACGAAACATGCCTGACAGGGGGCGCTTGCCGTGAAAGCGGCTCTACGCCTCTGTTGTGGCCTTCGCTTTGCTCCGTACGTTTAACCACGTTCCTCTCGTGGTTTCGGCGACGCTTGTTAGTGTGCAGCGAGGTTGCGTGTTTCGCTACAATGCGTTCCTTCTTCGCCGTGCATATGCAAAATGTGGCGGAGATCCTCCGCGACGCGCCGTCTCCCGCCCTCGTGCTGTTGGACGAGGGCGGTGGGGGAACCGACCTGAGCGAGGGAGGAGCGCTGGCTGGTGGCCGTGCATGGTGACCGTGCGCGGAGTCGTCACGGAGGAGTCACGTTTGATGTGGCTCTCTCACCGATCCGCAAAAGCGAGTAAAGACACAGGGCGCACCTGAAGAACTGGGCTGTCCTGAGTACCTGCCGCCAAGACGAGAACGCACGGACGGTTCGTGTCTTGGGGGACTGTAAAAATCTGGCTTCAATCAATCAGACAGGTCAGGGAAAGTCGGAGTGAGAACGAACCGCCAGGAGTGTCATTCTGAGGCCACAGGCCGAAGAATCTCTTTTCTGAGAGATCTTTCGCGGAGTTGATCCTGAGCTTGCCGAAGGGCTCAGGATGACAGCCCTGTCTCAGGCCGTTGTTCGCTTTGCGGGCGCGTCTTGGCGTAGGTCAGTTTCTGCCGCTCATAGGTGGACCATAACGCCGCCGCCTGGCGCTGTAAGGTGTAATCGCTACTGTAGGTTTGTATCCCCTCGACGACGCGGCGGACGTGTGCTTCTGCTTCCGGAAGCAGCGTCTCTAGCAGCGAGCCCAGCACGGGGCGCAACCCCTGAAACCAAACCTCATCCAGAGAGTTTAGCTCGGCGTCTTCGAGCATGAGCATCACGCGAAACGCCTCGTCGCTGCTGAGGTCTGAGCCTCGGACTGCGGCTTCGGCGGCCTCCACCTTCGCTTGCAAGATCGCGACGGCGTTCTCCGAGGCATCGGGAGGCGGTTCCGTCTCTTTGAGCGCCGGCTGGGGTCCCTCCAGGATGGCGGCATGACACTGTTCCTCCTGGGCCATGGCCGTCCAGAAGCGCCGCAGGGCAGAAGGAAAGTCGAGCCGCTCTCCCAGGGTCTCATACACTCGTCCCACCCGGCGTTCAAAATCCGCCAGGCGATCCAACAAGAGAGAAGGACTCATCAACATACTCCTTGTTTGGCGCACGTTCTCTCAGGTTGCGGCCGGCAGCGGCGGTGACGCGTCGATTCATCACCTCTCGTGCTTTCACGGCGATTCATCCTCTGGGTTCTACTCGTCAACTTTTTAACTCTTTCGCCAATTCCACGAATCGATCCCAGGGGGCCGCCATCCAGGTTTCCGTGGTGGCGTGCCCAAAGGACCGGACGATCAAGGCCACTTTGGTCGCCGTGTCGGCGTCGGGAGCCTCAAAGATATCGAGGTAATCACAAGGACCCAGCACCGCGTAGTTGGCTACCCACCGGACGGTGGGACATTCCGTCTTGATCCGCTCCTCCACGCGGCGATTCAGTTCCACCACGGACTCAGGGTGGGTCAACGCCTCCGGCGAGAGTCGCGTCTGCATAATATAGAGCGCCATTTTACACCTCCTGCTTGGTAAGAGTGAATACAAAAGGGGAAACACCACACCGAGCGTTCGCACTTCCAGCTATGGATCTTGTACCGGGTTGTGTCAAAAATCTCTAATCCCGTTATACTCATGGTTGCTCTCCTCAAGGGGGAACGCGCGTCGCGCAAATACTGGAAGAGGCGGTGTCAAGGTAGATGGGTGAGGAAGAGAGCAAGCCGCATACCATCTGAAGTCGCCCCGGCAAGTTTCGGCAGGACGACCAGTAGCGCGAGAAAAGTCGCGAGGTTTCGACGCGGCGTGACCGGAGTGAGACGCGACACTGAGCAGCCGCGACGGCGTGGTGTTCCCACGGGTGGGAAAAACGACCCGTTCAGGGTCGCAAAAATCGGAGAGCGACACGCATGCAGAGGAACCGAATGGCCGCAGTGGGAGTGGGCAATGCCACGAAGCGGCGCAAATCCCGTGGAGGGAGGCTGGGTCGGCTCCACAGCTGGCATACGCCTTGCTGCTACAGCGTCTTGCGCTCATCGTGGCGTGTTTGGCGCCAACTACCTCGGTGTTCGTTGAACATGCCCCCAGAAGGGAAGTCTCCATGGAAGAGAAGGACATCAAACAACAGTTTCATCTGCTGCAGAAAGAGGTCGAAACGGCCGGGGCGCGCCTGGAAGATACCCGGCTAACCTGGTCGCCATCGACGCGCTCAGGCTCGAACTCGAGATCCTGAAACGATTTAGGAGCGCTTTTGCGCGTCGCCTACGAACCCGACGGCAGTTGGCTCGCACAGTGCATTGTTGACGTATAACCCCAGAACCTGCGAGGAGAACGTGGATACCAGTCAACTGATTCAACACTCCGCCTCTGTCTGGGAGATCGCGCCCTTCGGTAAGATGCGCGTGCCAGCGATCATCTACGCCAGTGACGAGCTGATCCGCGACATGGGTCAAAAGGTCTACGAACAGGTCACCAACGTTGCCACGCTCCCGGGCATTGTGCAAGCGTCCTACGCCATGCCCGACGCCCACTGGGGGTATGGCTTTCCCGTCGGCGGCGTGGCCGCCTTCGATCCGGAGCACGGCGGGGTGATCTCGGCGGGCGGCGTGGGTTTTGACATCTCCTGCGCCGTGCGGTGCTTACTGACAGGCGTAACCGTGCAGGAGATCGCACCGCTCAAGGAACGCCTGGCGGAGGCGTTGTTTCGCACCGTTCCTGCAGGGGTGGGCAGCCGCGGACGGTTGCGCCTCAACGAGGCGGAGATGGATGCGATGCTCAGCGGTGGGGCGCGGTGGGCGGTAGAGCGCGGCTACGGCGCGCCTGAAGACTTAGAGCGGATTGAGGAGTACGGCTGCATGCAAGGAGCCGATCCGGACGAAGCGTCCGCGCACGCCAAAACACGCCAGCGCGAGGAAGTGGGCACGCTCGGTTCAGGGAATCACTACCTGGAAGTGCAGGAAGTCACCGAGGTCGAGAGTACGTACATTGCTGACGCCTTTGGCATTCACCAAGGCGACGTGGTGGTCAGCATCCACTGCGGTTCGCGTGGGCTCGGGCGCCAAATCGGGACCGAGTTTCTCAAGCGGATGGCGATTGCTGCGTCCAGTTATGGCATCGAGCTGCTGGATCGGGAACTGGCCTGCGCGCCGATCACTTCTCCGGTGGGTCAGGCGTATCTTGGCGCCATGCGAGCGGCGATCAACTGTGCGCTGGCCAACCGCCAGGTTATTACCCATCTGGTGCGGCAGGTCTTTGCCGAGATCGTCCCAAAGGCGCGCTTGCCGGTGCTCTACGATGTCTCGCATAACACCTGCAAAGTCGAAGACCATGTGATTGACGGGAAGCCCCGACGGTTGTTCGTGCATCGGAGGAGCGCCATTCGCGCCTTTGGGCCAGGGCACCCGACGCTGCCGCCCGCGTTCCGGGCGGTGGGGCAACCGGTGTTGATCGGCGGCACGATGGGGACGGCCTCGTACATTTTGGCGGGGACGGAGGACAGCATGAGCCTCGCGTTTGGGTCGGCGTGTCATGGCGCGGGACGGAGTATGAGTCGGCATCAGGCGCTTAGGCAGTGGAAGGGGCGGGAGGTAGTCGATCACCTGGCGAGCCGCGGGATTCTGATTCGCAGCCCCTCCATGCGCGGGGAGGTGGAGGAGGCTCCTGGGGCCTATAAAGACGTCCGGGCGGTCGCCGACGCGGCGGATCACGCCAAGCTGGCGCGGAAAGTGACGCGATTAGAACCGCTCATTTGTATCAAGGGCTAAGCAGCAGCGTTCCTCCCTCTGAGGAAGCGGGCGTGAAGGAAAGGAGAAATGCTCATGCGCTTTCGCAACCGTGAACATGCGGCTCATTTGTTGGCGGAGAAGTTGAGCGCCTATCGGGGACAGCATCCCCTGGTGCTCGGCATCCCGCGCGGGGCCGTGCCGATGGCCAAAATCATCGCTGAGGCTTTAGATGGAGACCTTGATGTCGTGTTGGTGCACAAGCTCGGAGCGCCGGGGAATCCGGAATTCGCGATTGGTTCGGTCGACGAACGCGGGCAGGTGTATCTGAGCGACGCCGTGCGCGAGCTGGAGATCAGTGACCGCTACATCGAGCAAGAAAAACATGCGCAACTGCAAACCCTGCACAAGCGCCGCGCCCAATACACGCCGGTGCGTCCGCCGCTCGACCCCGCGGGACGCCTCGTGATTGTAGTGGACAACGGGATTGCGACGGGCGCGAGCATGATCGCGGCGCTGCGCGCGGTGCGCGCCCAGCAGCCGAAGAAGCTCATTGCGGCAGTGGCCGTGGCGCCGCCGGAGACCGTGGCGCGGATACGGGCCGAGGCGGATGAGGTGGTGTGCTTGTCCACGCCGGACTACTTCTATGCGGTAGGGCAATTCTTCGAGGATTTTTCCCAGGTGACCGATGAGCAGGCCATCGCGATGCTCCGCGAAAGCTGCGCCCGGGCCACGGTGAGCGCCTAGCAACACGGCAGAGGGGCGTAGCAATGTCTTGATCAACTGGCCGTGGGGCGCCATGAATAGAAATGCGTCGCGCGCGACACCCTGCTCCGGCGTTAATAGGGGGTTGAAAAAAAGTCAAAATTCGAGAGCTGCCCCTAACGCCCCGGGAGTGACGCTGCAGTATCGGCGAGCGAGCTGTGCTGATAAATGATAGCCGAGAGGTTTATGCTCGCGGCGCTAGCCCGATGCGCCGCAGCCGCCCATCACACGGGACATCAGGCACAGCGCTTCAAGGCATGGTTATTTGCGGACAGCGATCGGCCGCGATCAGGCTTTGCCGGTAGTTCAAGCGTTCAACATCATTCAGTCGTAGCAGAGCGACAGTAGCACGTCCGATGGCGGTTCGTCCCATGATCCGTGCGCCATCTAGTGCAAAATGATCGCCCCAGTTTTGCGTGCGCGGATTGAACAGCGGCACAATTTCACCGCTCGACGGATCAAGGGCGGTCAGATCAGCGCCTTTGTTGTTATTGCAACTCACGCAGGCCAGGGTTAGATTTCCTTCCTCAGTTCGACCGCCGTGTTTCAGCGCAATGACGTGGTCTATCGGGTGCGTTTCCGGTCTGTCTTCTTGATGGATAAGGCAATATTCGCATCGTCCGCTCGCGCGCTTCATGACCAGTCGACGCAAACGAATTGCAATATGCGGGGGGGCATAGTTGGACTGGGTATCGACGTCAGCCGATGAGCGGCTGCCCCGCGCGAGCACGGGCTTTGAGTTTGGTCACATATTCGCTCAGGCGCAGATAGGTGTGTAACTCGGCTCTCTCTTCAGCCGACAGCTCTTCTTCACGATTCTTGTGGAGCAATTCTTCCAAACGCTCTTGGGCTGAGCCTGAAATCTTGAAGGCGATCAACTGGTCGGCGGTCGGGCCGGAAGTCAGCAGATCAATGATCTCCTGATAGATTGGCGCTACTTCCTCGCGGTTGCTGTGCGGCGCTGACCGAGCTATCTTCGCCGCCACGGCCTCACGAATGAGGTTTGGCAAAGCGGCGGGGGCAATATTCAATTCTGCCGCCAATTCATCAGGAACTTCGAGTGTGATTGTTGTCATAACGCGCCTCACGGTTGCAGCGCGCCTAGTGTAAATCAGCTCCTCTGTTGCGTCCACACAGCAAAATATGAGAAGAGGGGTCACCCAGGTGTGCACTATGCGAGGTGAACGGAGGGAAAGATGGAAAAGATCGACGATGCTTTTTTTCCTGAGAGATCCTTCGCTCACGAATACAGGGACACACGAGAGGGCGTTCTGACAAGGTCTTTCACTGTCCATGAACAGGCAATCGCGATGCTCCACGACAGTTGCGCTCAGGTCGCAGCCAGTGCATAGTCAACGCGTAGATGCAACTTGGCTTGTATTCACGTCTGTCCTTTGGTAACGTAACTTTGTTACCTGGTTCGTCTTGTTTACGACAAAGAGTTGGTTCGAGAGAGTAGAGGCCCCTGGAACCGCACTCGTGGTCCCAGGGGCCGTTTTTTGGAGGTTATAGTGGCAACGAAGTTATTTGTGGGGAATCTTCCCTTTACCACGACCGCTCCGGACCTGGAGAAGCTGTTCAGCCAGGCGGGCGCGGTGGAATCGGCGCACGTCATCACCGATAAGTTTACCGGCAAGTCCCGGGGGTTTGGCTTTGTCGAGATGGCGGAGCGGCGTGAAGCGCAGGCGGCGATCGAGCGCTTCAGCGGCTATGAACTGTACGGACGCGCATTGACAGTCAATGAGGCCAAGCCGCAAGCAGAACGAGCTGAGGATCGACGCCCTGCAGCAAGAGACAAACGCCCCGCATTTGGCGGCGGGCAAGGATGGAAGCGAGCCAGCGGTGATCGTGGTCGACGCTGGTAGCATACCCGCAGACCGTTGACGCAAGTGGCGTCGTCTTTGTGACGATGTCTTGCCTAACTCGCCCCGTGTGGCCCGAGCGACTACGCGGGGCTTTCTTTTTGTGCACAGGCCTGGTCCAACATGGTCATCAGACTGCGATCACGCTTTTTCTCTGCGTGTTGCCTGCAGATGCCGCACGAACCACTGCGCCGCCAGCCGCGCTACTTCCTCTAGGGTCCCCGGCTCCTCGAATAAATGCGTCGCGCCAGGAATGATGACCAGCTGTTTTTCCCCTGGCAGGTGGGCATACGCGCGGCGATTCAACTCGATGACGCCGTGATCCGCCCCGCCGACCAGCAACAACGTGGGCGCCTGTACCTGAGCGAGTGCGGAGTCGGCCAGGTCCGGTCGCCCCCCGCGGGACACCACCGCCTGGATGGTTGCTCCCAGCGCCGCCGCCGCCTGCAGCGCCGCCGCCGCGCCGGTGCTCGCGCCAAAGTAGCCAATGCCCAGAGTCTTGGTCTGTGGCTGCTGCTGGAGCCAGCCGGTGGCCGCGATGAGCCGCTGCGTTAGCAGCGCGATGTCAAAACGCGTCTCGCAGGCGGTGTCCTCCGCTCTGGTCAGCAGATCGAACAGCAGTGTCCCCAGGCCGGCGGCTTGTAAGACGCTGGCCACGAAGGTGTTGCGGGGGCTATGGCGGCTGCTGCCGCTGCCGTGAGCGAAGGCGACCACGCCTTGTGCCGCCGAGGGAAGGGTCAGTTCTCCTTCCAGCCTGACGGCGTCCGCGGGAATCTGCACGAGCTGTTTTGTCATTTCTTTCGCCATGGGAGTGCTCTGCTTTTCTTGGATCAGATGAGACAGAGAGTCTACAAATACGAGGTCAGCCACTCGAGCGGCAGGGCTTCGAGGTGCTCGACCGGAGCAGGTCTGTGGAAGAGGGCTGCTGAGACGGTCTCGCGTCTAAATCGAACCACATGAGATTGGTACAGTGCCGGACAGAAAGTTTTGGTGGCACAGGCCTCCGGCCTGTGTGCGCAGCCATCCTGGCTGCGCCACCATAAGCCACACTCCCAGTGCGGAGTACGAATGGTGTGTGGTCTGATTTAGCCACCCTCTCGTTGCTGAGCAATACTATCAGCGATCATCTAACGCAAGTTTCCTGGCAAGTTTCCTGCCGCCCTCGTCGGGCAAAAAAATCAGGACTTTCGCCGCAGGTTTCTTAAGAATGAGGAAAAATTACCTTTTTTCTTCTCACTTTTGTGATTACATACTTTAGCCACGGCGATTTTAACAACTCAAATACAGTGTGAAGGATCGTGAGCGGACTGACGCGCCTCGACACGGTCGTTGCTGTATTTACATAGAGGGATTTTGATGATCGATCGCACGCATACTGGAAAACGGTGTCATACGCTGCGCTTCGTGCGCACTGTGCATGGTGATCTGCCGCGTGGGACCCAGGGAACTATCCTCTACGAAATGGAGAACCTGGGCCGTCGTCTCGTTCTGGTGCGCTGGGACACAGGAATGACAGCGCCAGTGTTTCCACAGGAAATCGAGTTGGAAGGCGCAAAGCGTCTACAGGGCGAGAGCGCCTGAGCTCACACCGAGAACAAGCCGCTGCTCTTCCTCCACAAAGAGCCTGAACGGCGCATGCGTGCCCTGCGGGAGTTATAGGCGCACGCAGCGTTGACTGAACGGAGTGATGGACTCCCAGACTCTCCTGGGTGATTGGGAGACACACGGGAGTACTTTTATGAATATTTCTACGCTGTACACGTCTAAATGAATGTAACGTCTTAGGTTCTCTTCCCTCGTTTCCCTTCTGACTGTCATTCTACGGGTTCTTGAGTCATACCGGGCAAGCCATTGCCCTTCACGTTCTCCTACGTGCAGCGAAAGAGACGGCGAGGGAGAAATCCCAGCTAAGCGTCACACAGGAGCGGTATGCAAAAGGAATGGTACGCCGTACGTACCCATGTTGGGTATGAGCAGCGCGTGAAGATGGCGCTGCAGAAGAAGGTGCAGGAGCAAGGCAAAGAAGCCCTGTTTGGCGAGATCGTCGTACCGACGGAGAAGGTGGTCGATGTGGTGCGCGGGAAGAAACAGACCGTCGAGCGCCGGCTCTTCCCGGGGTATGTCTTTGTGGAGATGGTGTTTACTCAAGAGACCTGGCAGGTCGTGCACGCCGTGCCCAAGGTCGTCGGCTTTGTCGGCGAGGCTGACACCGCGCCCACCCCTATGCCTGCCGAGAAGATCCACGAGATCCTGAAACAGGTGGAAGCCGGGATGGCGGCTCCGCGTCCGCGACACCTCTTTCTCGTCGGGGAACGCGTGAAGATCGTGGAAGGTCCGTTGCGGGACTTTACTGGCACGGTCGAATCCGTGAAACCTGAACGCTCGCGGCTTCGTGTCGCGGTCAGTGTCTTTGGTCGTCCCACGCCCGTGGAGCTAGATTTCCTGCAGGTCGAAGCGGCGTAACAACTTTACTCAGGGGGAGAAACATTTGATGAGAGAGAATACAGAGATGATTGAATTCCACGGCCGGCTGTCCTTCGCGCCCGAGGTTCCAAATGCGGCTGAGCAGATTCGGAACACCCCCGAAGGGCGCTTGCTGTGGGCGGTGTTAGATAACGGCATCAAGCAGTACAAAAAACATGTGCACGCCACCGGTCGGCGCAGCCGACGATTGTTCCGCGAGGCGGAAGAGTGGATCATGCGGGACGACCCGACGTGGCTCTGCAGCTTTGTGAGCATTTGCCAGGTCTTAGGGATTGATCCCGATTACTTGCGGGCGGGGTTGCGCCGGTGGCGCAAGGCGCAACTAGCCCCAACGTTCAAACAGGCAGCGTAACGATAGGAGCAGAATGGCGCGAAAACGTATTCAGGAGTTAGCAAAAGACTGGGGAGTATCCGTTCACACTATCCTCTTCCAGCTCGAAAAAATTGGTAGTCCGGGAAAAAAGCCCCAGCACGCGCTCAGTGAAGAGGAGATAGGTCGGGTCAAAGTCAGGCTAGGGTTGACCGCTCCTCCCACCCCTGTGGTGGGACAAGAACGAGTGGTCTCCACACATGTCATTGTGCAACCGGCGGAAAGCCACGTCGAGACGATCACCACCACGGAACAGGTAGTTGAACGTCGGGTGGGCGCGCAAGTGATTCGCCGTCGCACGACCAGAATCGCAGCTCCGCAAGAACCAACTTCCTCTGCCCAAGAGCACCCGCGCGCTGGGGCTCCAGAGGCTGCGCCGCTCGTTGCCGCAGCTCCACCAATCGCTTTCGAGTCAGCGCCTGTGGAAGACGCGGCGCTGCCGTTCGTGCTCTCGACAGTGGACGAAACTCCCACAGTGGCGCCCCTTCCTGCACAAGAACAGGCGTCAGAACCGATGCTGGTTTTCGCTCCCGAGGCTCCCACAGCATCGCAGTCTCCAGCTGTGGAGGCGCACGCAGCAGCAGCCGCGGAACCCGCTCGTCCTTCTCGCGTGCTTGGTCGTATCGACCTCAAGAAAGCGATGGCCGCTCCCCAACCGGTGCGGCGAGTGGAAACCAAGCCTGCGCCTGTCACCCTCGCCGAGAAAGCGAAGAAGGTTGAGCAGGTGAGCGGCGCTCCAGTCGTGGCGAAAAAACCGCGGGCCCATGTGGCGGCGCCCACGCCTGAACGGAGCAAGCGTGATGAGCGAGAAGAACTCCTGCTGCGGACGTGGCGGAAAAAGGCGCTGCCTGGCCGGGAACCGCAGCGGCCAGAGCTGACCGTTCCCAAAGCCAGTAAGCGGGTCATCCGCATCGCGGAAGTCATCACTGTTGGTGACCTGGCCAAAGAGATGGCGGTAAAGGCCGGAGACGTCATCGCGAAACTGATGCGGCTTGGCGTGTTGGCGACCGTCAACCAGACGCTTGATGCGGACACCGCGACGCTGGCGGCGGCTGAGTTTGGCTATACGGTAGAGAATGTCGCATTTGACGCCGAGTCGTTGCTCTCCACGGTGCTCAGAGAAGAGAGAAAAAGAGAGACTGTTCCACGCGCTCCCGTCGTCACGGTGATGGGCCATGTGGATCACGGTAAAACCTCGCTGCTCGACGCCATTCGGCAGACGAACGTGGCCGCTCGTGAGGCGGGCGGCATTACCCAACATATTGGCGCGTATGAGGTTGCCGTCAACGGCAAAGCCGTCACGTTTCTGGATACGCCTGGGCACGAAGCGTTTACCGCGATGCGCGCCCGGGGCGCGAAAGTCACAGATATCGTCGTGCTGGTGGTCGCCGCCGACGATGGCGTGATGCCGCAAACCATCGAAGCCATTCACCACGCGCGCGCCGCGCAGGTCCCCTTTGTCGTCGCGCTCACCAAGATCGACAAACCAGACGCGAATCCCGAACGCGTCAAGAAGGCATTGACGAACTACGGCGTGGTTCCCGAAGAGTGGGGCGGAGACACCATCTTTGTTCCCGTTTCCGCGCTTACTGGTGAGGGCATTCCAGCGTTGCTCGACATGCTCCTCTTGCAAGCTGAGGTGTTGGAACTGCGCGCGCCGCTCTTGCCGCCGACGAAGGGTGTGGTGGTTGAGGCTCGACTCGATAAGGGAAGGGGGCCAGTGGCGACCGTGCTGGTGCAGGAGGGGGTCCTCAAAGTGGGCGATCCCTGTGTGTGTGGAACTCAATACGGCAAAGTGCGGGCCTTGTTGAACAGCCGTGGGCAACGTGTGACCGCAGCGACGCCGTCAACGCCAGTTGAAGTGCTCGGTCTCAGTGGAACGCCGGCGGCCGGCGATACCCTGGTCGTGGCGCGAGCTGACATGCAAGCGCGTCAGGTGGCGGAACATCGCCAGCGTAAACAGCGTGAAGCGGCCCTGAGTACGACGAAAAAGTTCACCTTGGCGGATCTCGCGCAGTCGGTCGCCACGCGGAAAGAAATGCGAGTCGTGATCAAGGCAGATGTCCAGGGCAGTGTCGAAGCGCTCGTCCAGGCGTTGCAACGCTTGTCGACCGACGAGGTAGCGCTCAATGTCCTCCACGCTTCCGTTGGCGCTATTTCTGAAACTGATGTCCTGCTAGCCTCCGCCTCGCATGGCCTGATCCTTGGCTTCAATATCCGCCCGGAAGCAAAGGCAGCCAAGCTGGCCGAGCGCGAGGGAGTCGAGATACGCCTGTACACGATCATCTACGACGTCCTTGCTGACGTGCGCGCGGCCCTGGAAGGGCTACTGACCCCAACCTACAGAGAGAAGGCGTTGGGGAGACTGGAAGTTCGTCAGGTCTTTTCCATTCCTCGGGTGGGCGTAGTGGCTGGTGGGATAGTCAAGGAAGGGAAACTCACACGCGCTGCGCAGGTCCGTCTCATCCGAGACCATGTGGTGGTCTATCAAGGCGCCATCGCCAGCCTCAGACGCTTCAAAGACGACGTCCGGGAAGTGGCGGCTGGGTACGAATGCGGGATGGGTTTGGAGAACTTCCAGGATATCAAAGCTGGTGATGTGCTCGAGGCGTTTGCCATGGAACCAGAGATCCGTCGCCTGGAGCCGCATCCCGCCCAACCGGCGGCGCTGCGGCTCTCGGCGTGAGAGACTTCGGCTCATGTCTAAAATCTGTGTGCAGAGGTGAAGCTTTAGCGTGCGCCGGCCATGCTGGTGCATTTGGCGCCCAAAATCATGTGTGAGGCAGAACATGGGCGGAAGCTAGGCTGCACCCAATTAAAGCGGGAGCACAGTTCTCACACTCCATACCAGAAGAGCACAAATGCCAGACAGGAGCCGAGTTAATGTGAGGCGGTCGTCGTTGTGCTCTCCTTTTCCAGCTCCGTGTGAATCGCCTCCGCCAGCCTGCTGAGTTCCTTGCCTAACCGCACCAGCAGATCGTCTGCTATGAAAGTAGACGGTTAAGTCCTTGAATTCATTGAGCACTGCCTTGCACCCCCACTTTCATCGGTGGTGGCGAAGCCCCACTTCATGAAGGCTAACGCCCCCTATATGGACGCCCCCGGTGGTGCAAGGGTAGTTGAGGGGACGAGCAACAAGGAGTGGACTGCGCGCCTCTATTCGGCCTGTTCGTGAGCATGGTGGCTCTGGCCCTGAGGGTCAGGCGTGCCCTCGGGCGCCAGCCGCGCAACGGTCTCTTCCTGGACCGGGGGCGTTAGCGGGTTCCCCGA
>DATLYA010000224.1:0-3583 GCA_035575235.1 Candidatus Methylomirabilota bacterium | reverse complement strand
GGCTGGATGGTTGAGCACCATGCTGCGTGTGCGCGGCCGCGCGAAGGGAACCCGCAAGATGCCGCCAATGGTTGCCGCGGGACCAGTAGTCATCATGACGATACGATCGGCGAGCAACAGCGCCTCATCCACGTCATGGGTGACCATAATAACTGTTTTGTGCGTGCGCTCGCACATGTCCAACAGCTGATCCTGGAGCTCAAAGCGCGTCAATGCGTCGAGCAGACTAAACGGTTCGTCAAGCAGCAACACGTTGGGCTCGCCGGCAAACGCCCGCGCAATGCCGACCCGTTGTCGCATGCCGGCGGATAGTTCGTCTGGTTTGCAGTCTCCCACACCGTCCAAACCGACTTGTGCGAGATACTGATCCGCCTGCGCGGCAAGCTGTGCACGAGTCCGCCTCGCGCCGCATGGCTCAATAGCGAGCAGAACGTTGTCGCGCACCGTCATCCAGGGAAGCAAGGAGGCGGATTGAAATACTACGCCTCGGTCCCGACCAGGGCCAGTGATCTCTTTACCGTCAATCGCCACGGTGCCCGCTGTCGCAGTGTTCAACCCCATAAGAATTGAAAGGACGGTAGACTTGCCGCAGCCGGAATGCCCGATAATGCAGACAAATTCCCCGGCAGGCACTTTTAAGGAGAAGTCTTTGACAATCACCGCAGGACCGGCAGACGTGGGATATTCCTTACGAAGCTGCCAGAGTTCGATCATGTACGGAGTCATACCAAGCTCTCTTCAGCTTATACTGATTTGCATTCAGGATGACTGGAGCCTAGGCTGTCCTTCTGAGCCGCAGGCGCAGCAGCTCAAAGAACATGAGCTCCTTCGCTTACACTCGGGGTGGCATACCTGCTCTAGTCCGACTTATTGGAAGCAAATCGGTATTATCCTTCAGGTGTCAGCATGGGAGGTAAAGTGAACGCCTGTGGAGTGCGTTCCTTCTTTGTTGCAACCATAACCTGCTCACGATTTTGGGCGTCTGCCAGAAAACTGACGATCGCCCGGCGCGCCTGTTGATACTCTGGGACGAGACTGAGCCGTTGCCGCGTGCGCGGCCGCGGCAACACGACGTCAATCGGGTCGCCTACGGTCGCGGCTGGGCCACGCGTCAAGGGGTACACCCGGTCCGCCAGCAGGATCGCCTCATCAATGTCGTTGGTCACCATGATGACCGTGGTTTTGGTTTCACTCCAGATGCGGGCCAACTCATCCTGCAGTGTGGCGCGAGTGAGCGCATCGAGCGCGCTGAGAGGTTCGTCTAACAACAGCAAGCGCGGCTCCATCGCCAGCGCGCGGGCCAGGGCGACCCGTTGGCGCATGCCGCCAGATAGCTCGCGCGGCCGTTTGTTGACGGCTGCGCTCAGTTTGACGAGGTCGACGAAGTATTGGGCGTGATCCCGCACCGCGCGGCGGCTCAACTGCGGCGACGCCGCCGCGACTGCCAGAGAAATGTTTTCCAGTACGGTGAACCATGGCGGCAGAGAATAGTTTTGAAAGACGACGGCGCGGTCGGGTCCAGGTCCTGAGAGCGATTTTCCGGCGAAAAGAATGTCGCCGTGATCGGGCTTGATCAGCCCGGCAATGAGTGAAATCAGCGTGGTTTTTCCCGCTCCCGAGCAGCCGACAATAGCGGCGAACTGCCCTTCGGGAATAACGACCGACACATGACTGAGGACAGGCCTGGCTCGTCCAGGAAAACTTTTTGTGACTCGGCGGAGCTCGACGAGCGGAGGGACTGCGGCGCTCACAACGCGAAGCGGACCGTGCTGCGCATGTTCCATCATGACTGGCGGCCTCGTTATGTTCTCTGAAAATGGATTGCAGCCAGACCCATTAAGCGATCAAGCAGATAACCAATCACACCGATAGTGACGATGGCGAGGATGATATGAGAATACACGAGGCTGTTATACTCTTGCCAGAGAAATCCGCCCACGCCCGCTGCGCCGGTCAGCATCTCCGCGGCGACGATCACAAGCCAGGCGATGCCCAGGCTCAAGCGATACCCGGTGAATAAGTAGGGCAGGGTGGCGGGGATGATAATTTGCCGCAGCATTTGCCAGCGCGAGAGCCGTAGCACCCGGCCGACATTGATATAGTCCTGATTGATGTTGCGTACGCCGACCGCGGTGTTGATAACCGTTGGCCACATGGCGCAGACGGCGATCGTGAACAACGCCGCAGGCTCGGAGCGTTGAAAGAGAATCAACCCCAGGGGCAGCCACGCCAGAGGAGAGATGGGACGTAAGATCTGAATGAGCGGGTCGAACGCCTGAGTAAAACCGCGAGAAAGCCCCAAGAGAAAACCGAGCGGGGTGCCAAGGACAATGGCGAGCAGATAGCCTTTCGCGACGCGCGTCAGGCTGTAGTACGCAAGCCGGCCAATGCCCTGGTTCAGTTCGCCTTCTTTGAAGAACGGGTCCAGCACATACCGTTTGGACTCCTCCCAACTGCGCAGCGGCGAGGGGAGATCCGGAGAGAGGGTGGCGCTGAGCGCCGCCCATAGGGTGACGATGCTAACGAGGCCAAGGAGAGGAAACAGGACCGATTTAAGACGTTGTGAGTTGATCATGATTGCTCCAGAAGGAGTTTTGTCTACCGTCTGTTAGGATTTTTCACTTGAGAGTCTCTTCACCCTTAGCCGTTCTGCACGCCTTTGCTGCCTTCTCCCCTCAGAAGAGAGGAGAGAGCGAGGGGCGTCATAAGAGAAAATTACATATTCACTATGTTTTTCACGGCGAAGGCCTGTGCATACTCCTCCGGCTTCGTAGGGTCAAAAGGCACGCCGTCAAACAGCTGCTCTGGCTTCAAATCGTCCGCTGGCGCATCAAACCCCATCTCTTTGGCGACTTCACGGTAGATGTCAGGGCGGTGCACCTGATCGACGATCTTCTGGTAGTCTGGCGCGCCTTTGACCATGCCCCAGCGGCGGAACTGACTTAGCCACCAGAGGCCGTGTGATTTCCAGGGAAAGTTGACGCCGCGTTCGTAGAAACGCATGTAGTCTTTGTCTTCGTGTTCTCCACTGCCGTCGCCATGATCATACTTTCCCATCAGACGGCCAAGGATAATGTCCTTAGGGCAGTTGATGTAGGCAGGGCGGGAAACGATGTCAGCCACTTCAAGCCGGTTCTCCAGTTTGTCAATGTACACGCTTGCTTGACGCAGCGCCCTCAGGACGGCTTTTACAGTTTTGGGGTTCTTGTCCGCGAACTCCGTCGTAAAGGCGCAGACCTTCTCCGGATGATTCAGCCAGATCGCCTGGCTTGTGACGACGGTGAAGCCGATGTTATCGGCGACCACACGCGCGTTCCACGGTTCGCCGACGCAGAAGCCGTCCATTTTCCCGACTTTCATGTTCGCGACCATTTGCGGCGGAGGAATGGTGATCAGAGAAACATCCTTATCGGGGTCAATGCCGCCCGCGCCGAGCCAGTAGCGTATCCACATCGCATGAGTGCCCGGAGGAAAGGTCATAGCAAAGGTGCGCGGCGGTTTGCCTTCAGTCTTTTCGGCGTCGATCAGTTTCTTCAAGTCTGCTAGAGTACGGACGCCTTTCTCTTTGAGTTCGTTGCTGAGC
>DATLYA010000223.1:0-16130 GCA_035575235.1 Candidatus Methylomirabilota bacterium | reverse complement strand
TTTCTCCATCAGCTTTTCCGGGCTGATCAGATCGTACTCATAATTTTGCTCCAGGACGCGCAGGGCCTGTGCGTCGCTGAGCGATTTGACATGCACAGTAGTAGGGATGATTTCAGAGGCCACATCCATGAACCGGAGTTGCTGTTCGCCGTCGCCAAGGTCAATATCCCGCACGTCTTTCACCAGGCCAATATTGGAATTGTAAACCGTCAGCGCCACCTGTGCTTGATTGTCTACCGTGCTGGTAAGCGGCGCCTTCTGGTCGGTAAGGCCCGTCGCGGGCGAGACAGGATCTGCCGCGTACACGTGTGACGCTGGAAAGCCTATGCTGATGGAAGCCGCGAGCCCAACCATTGCCAACCCGAGCGTTGCTTTTCTCATGTGTTCTTTACCCTACTGTCTTTGTCCTATGATGAATGAGGTTTTGGGGCGCGCAAGCATGCCTGATGAATTTTGACAACCAGGTTCGGTGCTGTACGCAACCCTCGTAGGGGCGCGCCGTGCCCCTACGGCGCAGAGCTCTCGTGCCGCCAGCGTGTGGCTGTCGATTTTGCTCGTCAAAGTTCATGAGATGCAAGCCTGGAGGAGCACCCGCTAGTCTTAGACTGTACCATTACGCCATCTCGAAGCGCGTCAACAGACCAAGCCGTTTTGCCTGAAGCAATGCGTACTGAAAATACAGCAACGCGGCGAGCAGAAGAGCAAAAGTGAGCCCCAGGGCGGTAAACAAAGGCCGCAGTGCGAGCTCCCCTGTGGCGATTGCATGCCGCAACCCTTCAAAGACATGCGTGGTCGGCAGCGTGATGGCGATCAATTGCACCCATCGCGGCATGCTCTCCAGCGGATAAAAGACGCAGCTGAACGGCTGAATCAAAAAACCGACGGACCAGGCGAGCACTTGAATGCGCAAACCATAGCGGAAAATCAGCGCTGCGATGAGAATGCCAATAACCCAACCAAACAGAAGGAGGACGGCGGTAAACAAGCTCAGCGCCAACGCGCCAACATGGAGAATATTGAACGTGTAAAGAATCCGGGCGAGGAGACTGAGAAACGCAAAACTGAGGGCGCAACGGAGAAAGCCGATAAGGGCGATGGCGCTGAACAATTCCAGCGGCGTAATCGGCGAGGCGAACAGATTGTAGATGTTGCGGCTCCAAAAATCTTCCAGGATAAAGGCGCCGACATCCGTTTGCGCCCGCCAGAACAAGCTCCACAAGACCGCGCCGCCGAGGAAAAATTCCATGACGCCGGAGAAAGAAGAGGTTTCGGCGACAAACGTGCTGGTAAAGCCCCAAAGCAGAAGCGAGATGACCGGCCAGTAGACGATATCAAAAGTACGGTCAAGGCTGCGATAACAGATGCAGATGAATTTATACGTCAGCCCCCACACGACGGAGGGGGAGAGGGCGAGATGTCGGTGAAAATGAGAACGCATAGTTTTCAGTCCTGCGTGCCGAGCGCTGAGTTCTGAGTGTGGACTCATGTGAGCATTGGGCTAGGGAATCGTTGAAGGGGCTTTGCACTCAGCACTCAGCACTCAAATTTCTCCCCGCGCCACCTTAATAAATACATCCTCCAAGGTGGGGCGCGTGATGTGCACGTCGGCGATGCGGCCCCCAGCTTGCACGAGCCGCCGCAGGACGGCGTCAAGTTGCGTTTCCGGATCATCAAGCACGAACCGCAGCGTGGCGTCTCCGGCGCGTTCCGCATGCGGGCGCCCGTCGGCCCGAAGCAACGCCTCAAGATTGACGCCCGTTTGAAAACGAATCTCCAGAATCTGTTGAGGGATAAGGTTGGTGAGGCGCGCAGCGGTGTCAATGCGCAAAATCTCGCCTTTACTGAGGAAGGCGATGCGCCCGCACAGCTCTTCTACTTCGTTCATGTTGTGCGACGTGAAAATGACAGTGGTCTGTTTCTCGCGCTGAAATTCCTGCAGCGCGCGGCGGGTTTTTTCGGCGATGTCGGGGTCCAACCCCACTGTGCACTCGTCCAACAGCAACAGTTCCGGGTCATTAATCAAGCCTTTGCATAAAGTGACGCGGGTGTGCTGACCGGAACTTAAATACTGAAGTTTGCGATCGGCGAGATCGGCGATTTCAAAGCGCTCCAGCAACTCATCAATTTTTGCCGTGAGGTTTTTTACGCCGTAGATATGACCGTAGACGCGCAGATTCTCGCGCACCGTCAGTACGCCGCTCAGGCTCGTGAACGCAGCCGCGACGTTCATGCGCCCGCGAATCGCCGTGTGGTGTGTCGCGAAGTCGTGGCCGAAGATACGAATCGAGCCGCTGTCGGCCAGGATGAGGCCGAGCAGAATATTGATAGTGGTCGATTTGCCCGCGCCGTTCGGTCCGAGCAGTCCAAAGAACTCCCCGGGTTCAACTTCTAGTGAGATCCCTTTGAGCGCTTCAACCGAGCCGTAGCGCTTGCGGAGATTGTGAATTTCCAGAAGCGGCATGCCTGTTCCAGGAAAAACGCTGAACGATGAATGCTGAATGATGACCGGCAAACAGAGGGGCCGACGCCTTCTCCTTTGTTTATACTTCATCATCCATACTGCATCATGCCTGCATTAAATCACGCCTTTCTCTTTCAACGTTGCAATCTCACTCGCTGAGAGCCCGGCAAAGTGGGTGTAGACTTTTTCATTGTCGTACCCAACGGGCACGGACCCGCGCCAGATCTTGCCCGGCGTCAGCGAAAAGGCAGGGAAGACGCCTGTTCCTTTTACTCTTCCGACCTGGCCATCCTCCCATTCGATGTGCACGCCGCGAGCTTTGTAGTGTGGATCTTCCGCCATATCCTTACTGTTCATAATCGGACAACAGGCTACTTGCGCGGCGTTCATTTGCTCTACGACCTCTTTCACCGTGCGTTCCGCCACCCATCCACGCAGAATGGCGTCGAATTCAATGCCTTCGACGGAATTAACGTTCGTGCAGGCGATCTTCCATTTTTCCTCGTTGGGATCGAGCCCGATGACGGGGCAGATGCGAGCGAAAACCGAGTAGCCGACCGCGCCAATCACCACCCAGCCGTCGCTGGCCTGAAAGGCGTCATAGGGCTGAAACGCGGTCGCTTTGTTGCCCGAACGTTGACGGATGAAGCCGTCGGCGAAGTACTCAACCATCGTGCCGGAGAGCAGTTTGTGGATCGACTCAAACTGCGAGATGTCAATGACTTGTCCTTTGCCGGTGCGTTGCGCGTAGATGTACCCGGCCAGAGAAGACCACAGGCAGAACAGGGCGGTGATATAATCTGCTGTCCATGGATTCGCCCGGACTGGCGGATCCGGGTCGGGAAAGCCGGTTTGATACATCAGACCGCCGAAAGCCTGGCCAATCATGTCGTATGAGGCGCGACCAAGATAATCGGGATGTCCTGTCTGGCCATAACCGGAGACATGCGCAATGACGAGCTTGGGGTTGGCGTGCAAAACGCTCTCGTCCGTCAAGCCCCATTTTGCGTAAGACCCGGGCTTGGAGCTTTCCATCCAGATGTCACACACTTTAATCAACCGCAGAAAAACTTCTTGGCCTTCCGGTTTACTGAAATCGAGCGTGGCGTACCACTCGTTGCGCCGTTCTTGAATCCAGGTCGTTGCCGCCTGGCCTTTTCCATCCTTTGTCGGTAATTGTCGGCCCAGATGACGCCACGCCGCGTCTCCTTCCCCGGGACGTTCCAGCTGAATCACTTCAGCGCCCATCTCCGCGGCCAGCGCCGCCGCATAGGGCTGGGCAATCAAACTGCCCGTTGACAGAATACGGACGCCTTGCAGCGGACCGAACTGTTCGGGTACTAACGAGGATGGACGGGTTTCCATGGAGTCCTCCTTCACTGTGTTCCATGAAGAGCGCAGTTATCCGTAACGCAAATCTTCTGGCAAGGCAACGCGTTTGCAACGCCTGGCGTCGTTAAAGGAACGTGACGGCGAACCGATGACCACAGAGGACAAGAAACTGAGCGTGTAGAGGCGTGAAAAGATGGGGTTACACCTGGGCTCTCAACGCCAAGCGAGAAAGAACACTACAAATATGCAGGGAGGCGTCTTCAGATACTGGAGATTCAGCGGATGAATACACCCCTAAGCGCCGAGATGCGTAATCCCTCTCTGAGCGATCCTGCTCTCGTGGAGCGGCAACGGCAAAAGAGCGTCGAGCCGTTTCGTGCGCTCATTGAACATTCCTCCGATCTGATTACTACGCTCACTCCTGATGGACTCGTGCGCTACGCCAGCCCCTCCAGTAAGCAACTCCTGGGCTATGCGCAAGAGACCTGGGTCGGCGTCAATCTCTTCTCGTATGTGCACCCTGATGATGAGAGAACCGTGCGTGCGGCCTTCGTAGAGGTGTTGGAACACTTTGGCTCGACGCGGCGTGGGGAGTTCCGCTTCCTCCATTGTGACGGCTCCTGGAGGGTGTTGGAGGCGATTATAACCGGGGCTCGCAGTGAGACGGGTGAAGTAAGCCTGATCATGAGCGCGCGCGACGTTAGTGAACGGGTCGCGCAAACCGCGGCGTTGCGCCACCAAACTTTGCATGATGCGCTGACAGATCTGCCCAACCGCGTTTTGTTCCGTGAAAGTCTTCAACAAGCTATTCTGGACGCCCATTGCTATAAAAAACCCCTTGCGTTGCTCCTGCTCGACCTTGATCGGTTCCGTGAAATCAATGACACCTTTGGGCATCATTGGGGCGATACGCTTTTGCAACAAGTGAGCATACGGTTACGGAGCGTGCTGCGTAAATTCGACCATATTGCCCGGCTTGGTGGTGATGAATTTGCTGTGTTCCTGTCGAATGCGGGTGATGCAACGAGCGCTGTGCGCGTGGCGACTCGCATCTTAAACGTGTTAGAGCATACGTTTGTGGTGGATGGTCACACGCTCACTGTGGGAGCCAGTATCGGCATTGCTTTGTTCCCTGAACACGGCGAAGACGCCGACACGCTGATGCGACGAGCGGACATTGCGATGTATGCCGCCAAGCGCGCGAGCAGCGGCTATGCGTTCTATGAGCCGGAGCAAGACTGCCATAGCCCTGATCGTTTGCTGCTGGCTGGCGAGTTGCGACAGGCGATCGAAAGCAATCAAGTGCTGCTCTATTATCAGCCAAAAGCCAGCTTCGCGACCGGGCGGGTTGCGCATGTAGAAGCGCTCGTCCGCTGGCGTCATCCGCAGCGTGGACTCGTGTTGCCAGACCAATTTATTCCGCTGGCGGAACAGACTGGCTTAATTCGCCCCCTTTGCTTATGGGTGCTCAATGAGGCGCTGCGTCAGTGCGCGCTGTGGAAACATGAGGGCGTCGGCCTGCACGTCGCCGTCAATCTCTCGATGCGCAATTTGCAAGATCCGCGGCTGCCGGACACGATCGCAAAGCTCTTAGCCCGCTGGAGCCTCGAACCAAGCTGGCTGGAAGTCGAGATCACTGAAAGCGCGTTGGCCGCCGATCCCGAACGCGCCCTGGACATCCTAACTCGTCTGAGCGACATGGGCGTACAGATTTTGATTGACGATTTTGGCACGGGTTATTCTTCCCTTGCCTACCTGAAACGCTTGCCTGTTGATGAAATCAAAATAGACAAATCGTTCGTGCTTGGCATGGCCGCCGATGATAATGACGCCGCTATTGTTCGTTCGACCATTGACTTGGGGCATAGCCTCGGCCTGAAGGTTGTGGCGGAAGGCGTCGAAGATCAGGCGACCTGGGACCTGCTCGCCTCTCTGGGCTGTGATCTGGCGCAGGGCTACTTCCTGAGTCGGCCTTTGCCCGCGCCGGATTTTACTGCCTGGTTACGGCGGTCGGCGCGCGGGGAGGGCGTTCCCCTGCGCGTGCTGCCCAGCAAAACTCATAAACGGCGGAGCGCCGGGAAATGAGCGCGGCTCGCAAGACCCTTCACAATCATGACCGTGGATTTCTTTTGTCAAAAGGATGCAACATATGGAAACAAAGGAAAATACTGCCCCGTCAGCAGCATTGGGCGGTAGCTGGTTACGAGAAGCGCCTGGCGCGGTGACGTATGGCGTTTGCTCGACGGCCTCCACGGCTCCGCACCCGCCAGAGAAAGCGGCCCGCCCTGGAGAGCGGGCCCCACTGCGAGTGCTCATTGCGGAGGACAATCGCGACCTCAGAGATATTGTCGCGCGTATGGTCAAGACGCTTGGCCATGAGGTGTCTATTGCCTCAACAGGGAAGGAAGCGTTACGACAAGTGCATGATCAACCGCCGGATATCGTGCTGCTCGATATCATGATGCCTGAGATGGACGGCTTTGAGTTCTGTCAGGCGCTGCAGGTTGAAGAGACCCTGCGTGATTTCCACATCATCATTACGTCCGCACGCGACGCCCTGGACGATAAGGTCAAAGGCTTGGAACTCGGGGCGGCGGATTACCTGACCAAGCCGTTTAGCATCGCCGAATTGCGGGCGCGCCTGCAAGTGGGCGAACGCATTGTCCGTCATCGCAAATCGATTAAGGAACAACAAGCGCAGCTCGAACATCTGGCGCGGGAAGACGTGCTGACCGGTCTGTCCAACCGCCGCCATTTCGATGAACGGTTGCAGGAAGAGTGGCAACGCGCATTGCGCTACGGTCACGCCATTTCGCTGCTGTTGTGTGACATTGATCATTTTAAAAAGGTCAACGATGTCTATGGGCATGCCTGCGGCGACGCTGTGCTCAAAGAGGTCGGGCAGACGCTCCTCCATACAAGCCGCACGAGCGATCTCGTGGCGCGATACGGCGGCGAGGAATTCGCCGTCCTGCTCTGCGAAGCCACACTCGAGCAAGCGGCGGTCGCGGCGGAGCGACTGTGCGCCGCAGTCAAAGCCCTCTCTTTTCCCCATCCCTCCGGCTCATTCCGCATCAGCATGAGTGTTGGCGTGGCCAGTAGAAGCAAAGGACAGCCGCAAAACTCGGCGCAACTCTTCGCAGAAGCGGATGAAGCGCTCTATGCCGCGAAAGGTCGCGGGCGAGACTGCGTGGTGTGTTACCAACGCCATTAATCTCGATCTTCACACGGGAGCATGCGACGGTGGCCAAGGAAGGTGAAGACGAAGTAATACAGCGTCTCTCCGAGCCACGCCACACGCTGCAGTCGCCCAAAAGTCGAGTACGGCGCTGCGTATTGCGTGTGACGTGAGCTCTTATGCGGGTTGTCTTGGGTTACGCCTCGTAGCTGCGCAGCACTTTCCCTGGCAACCCGCCTTGATACTCGCCGTCCTGATAGAGCACCTGCCCTGACACAATGGTCGCTTTGATTCCGGTAGATTTGGCGACAAAGCGCTTGCCGCCGCCAGGGAGATCCCAGACATACTCTGGATCTTTCGCATCTATTGTCTCTGGATCAAAGAGCGTCAGATCGGCAACCAGGCCTTGGGCAATTCGGCCGCGCTTGGGGATGCCAAAGAAGTCGGCCGGAACCGAGGTGAGCCGGCGCACGCCTTCTTCCAGCGACAACACTTGGTGTTGTCGCACCCAACGGCCCAGGAGATAGGTTGCATAACCGGCGTCGCACAGCATGTCCACATGCGCCCCGCCATCAGACAGCCCGATGAGGAAGCGATCGTCGCTGACAAGATTCTTGACTCCTTCAAGCTCAAAGTTCAACGCTTGGAGATCGAACATCAATTCGAGACGATCAGCAATAGCGAGATCCAAGAACGCATCGATTGGATCTTTCCCCTGCTCGCGCGCAATCTCAGCCACGGTCTTCTTACTGGCCACGTGCGCCTGCACTGCCGGCGTTTTAGCGTCGAGCACGGTCATGCGGCCCCACTGACCGGCGAAGATGCGGCGGCGGTCCATTTCCTCCCGAAACGCCTGCCGGAACCCGGGATCGCCGTAAATCTTCATCTGTTCTTCTACGCTCTTGTTGAACACTGGATGCCAGGCCGAGAAGATGGCGAAGATAAAAGGATTGCGCATGTTAAACTGAATACGCAACGGGCGGCAGGTCACCTGCGGCACCGCCTTGTTCCAGCTGAGAATCGGCTGAATTTTTTCGACGGCGTGTAAATACGAATCCGGCTTGCCAGGCTTATTGAATAACGCCAAGAAGGTCACCGGTCGTTGACTTTCGTCCACCAAAAACTTCAGCAGATCGTATTCGTCGTCGGACACCTGGCCGATGTTCGTGCCGGTCAAGGCAATCTCGATTGCGCCCCGCCCTTCCTCACGCAGCACCTGACAGAGCGCGGACAACTCTTCACGGCTGGCGTTGCGGCACGCGAGCGGACGACCCTCGAACCCGATGTGGTTGTTGAGAATCGTGGTGGATAAGCCGAAGGCGCCGGCGCGAATGGCGTCGCGGAACACGTGCTGCATTTGGGCGATTTCTTCTGGCGTGGCCGCGCGCTCGAACGATTCTTCGCCGATAACGTAATGCCGCAATGGCGTCAGCGCCGCCATCGAGGCGATGTTGATGCCCATACCGCGTTTCTGCAGCACATCAAGATACTGTGCGTGCGTCTCCCATTGCCAATCGATGCCGCGCTGCATGACGTCAAAAGGAATCGCCTCGACATTGACAAGATCCCACATAACAATATCACGCGCCTTTGGCTGCACTGGGGCTACGCCAACGCCGCAATTGCCCATGACCACCGTGGTGATGCCATGCCACGAAGAACAGGTGACCAGCGGGTCCCAGGCGACTTGCGCGTCATAATGGGTGTGCGGATCGATAAACCCCGGCGCCAGAGCCAACCCGTCAGCGTTGAGCTTCTTGACGGCGGCTTCCCCGTGGCTTTTGCCAATGGCGGCGATCAGTCCATCTTTGACTGCGACGCTGCCGTAAAAACTTGGTTTGCCTGTACCGTCGCAAATACGGGCGTTTTCAATAATAAGATCATACATGGGTTACCCCTCCTTCCTCAGTTGTGGGCTCCTGACTACATGGACGCTCTCCCCTATTTATCCTTTGATTCCTGGAAAAGGCAAGAGAATGGCCTGAGCTCAACAATCGTTGCGCCCCAGCCGCCGGCTTCGGGCGGCGCGTCGTAAAACGAGCGCACATACGGCAGCCGGGCCAAAAGGGCGCGAATGCGCTCCCGCTGGACGCCAATGCCTTTGCCGTGAATGAGGCGAACCGTAGGAAATCCGGCGGTATAACATTGAGTGAGATACTCTTCGACAACGCTGCGGATCTCTTTGGGCGAGAAGGGATGAAGGTCAAGAACGTCTTCTAAGGGGAGACTCACAGGTTCGGGAAAGG
The DNA here is from genome assembly GCA_035575235.1 of Candidatus Methylomirabilota bacterium. Taxonomy (GTDB): domain Bacteria; phylum Desulfobacterota; class Binatia; order Bin18; family Bin18; genus SYOC01. The sequence continues at coordinate 6,913 of DATLYA010000223.1, read as the reverse complement.
GCGATTCCGCGTCAGAAGCTTCCCGCTCCGACTCGAACGGCGCGCCTTTGTGTGATTGCTTGTCTGAGTTCATGGCCATGTCCTTCCACAACGCCCTCTCTTGTCGAGAAGAAACACGTTGAAACAGGAGCGCAAGCGGCAAAAAGGGCGGCGCCTGTCGCTGCGCTCTCAGGTCGGGGCGTTTTGCGTACCGGCCCTGTATGAGAGTCCCCTCTTGCTAAACACGTTCATCAGTCTATTATTCAATCAATTGATTGAATAATAAAGGGCTGATGAAAAAGAATCCGAAACGCGTCTTCAAAGACCGGATCTACGAGCAACTGGCCCGCATCGGCAAGGCGGTGGCGAGTCCACAGCGGTTAGAAATTCTTGAGCTGTTGAGCCAGGGGCCACGCACGGTCGAACGGCTTGCCCAGGAGGCTCATTTAACTGTGGCTAATACGTCGCGGCATCTGCAGATTCTGCGCGGCGCGCAGTTAGTGGAAACTGAAAAAGAAGGGGTCTTCGTGCGGTACGCGCTTGCCAATGACAGCGTGGCGGATTTTGTGCGCTCGCTCCGCGTGCTGGCGGCGAACCGCTTAGCCGAGCTGGACCACATTGCGCGCGAGTTTTTCCAAGGGCAAGCGCCATTAGAAGCGGTGGATCGGAAAGATCTGCTCAAACGGGTGCGGAAAGGACTGGCGACCGTATTGGATGTTCGTCCGGTGGAGGAATATCGCGCTGGTCATATCGCTGGCGCCATCTCGATTCCACTGGCGGAGCTGAGGGATCGCCTGGCGGAGCTGCCGCGCGATCACGCTATCATTGCGTACTGCCGTGGTCCGTATTGTGTCCTCGCCGCGCAAGCGGTGGAATTCTTACAAAAACAAGGATTTAAAGCGCTGCGCCTGGAGGATGGCGTGGTTGACTGGCGCGCGCACGGTTTGCCTGTTGCGACGGGCGACCGCGCCTCATAGGAGACCTGAGACAATGCAAGTGTTTCTTCGTTTTGCTGTATTCATAGTGATGTTGCTCAGCATGATGGCGTGGGAATATTGGCGTCCACGCCGGACACTCATACGCTCACGACGCGAACGCTGGGCGACGAATTTAAGTTTAACAGCCCTAAACACGATACTGGTGTGGAGCACGGTGGGCGGGATTGCGTATGCCTCTGCCGTGTTTGCTCTGGAAAAAGAAATAGGGATCCTCCATTGGGCGTCTCTTCCTTCCTGGATCGCTGCGGTTGTGAGCTTCTTCGTCCTTGATTTCGCCATTTATCTACAGCATGTGATGTTCCACGCCGTGCCGGTGCTCTGGCGCTTGCATCGCGTGCATCATGCTGACTTGGGATTGGACGCCACGACTGGCTTGCGCTTCCATCCTGTGGAGATTTTCCTCTCGCTCGGATTGAAGGTGGCTGTCATCCTCTTACTAGGAGCGACGCCGTGGGCGGTGCTCGCGTTTGAGATTGGACTCAACGCCTCTTCGGTCTTCAATCACGGCAATGTGATGCTCCCTCAGCGCTATGAGCGCCGGCTCCGTTGGCTCATCGTTACGCCGGACATGCATCGTATCCACCACTCTGCGCGCGTGGTCGAGACCAACTCGAACTTTGGTTTTTCCGTGTCGTGGTGGGACCGGCTGTGCGGCACATACCGCCCGGAGCCCGCGCTGGGTCAAGAGAAGATGCGAATTGGCCTTGCTGATTATCCAAATCCGCTGCCTCTCGGTCAGCTGCTTCTTCTCCCCTTTCGCAGCGATGCCGGGCAGTATCCTTTGACTGGCGCCCGCTCGGCGCATACGTGAAAGGAAGCCATCTGATGAGGTCTCATCTCTTGAGCGCCTTGTGGCGCTGCTGGCGACCGACGAAGAAACTGACTCCAATTCAATTACAGACGCGGCTGGCTCAGCCGGGGGCTCCTCTCGTGCTTGACGTGCGCACGCCTGAGGAGTTTCACCAAGGGCATATTGTTGGAGCGCTGCTGCTGCCAGTGGATGAGCTTGCACAAAAACTTCCTCTTCTTGCCGCCTCCCGTGAGCGGCCTGTTGTGACAGTGTGAAGAACCGAACGCCGCTCGGGTCGAGCGGCGGCGATATTGCTGCGCCATGGGTTTCGCGCCGTAACCGTACTGGCAGGCGGCATGGAGGCCTGGAATAGCGCCAGACTTCCTACGATGCGTGAAGAGTAGAGGCTTCTAGCGGGAGTTGTCATTTGCAGCAACCTGCTACGCCTTGAAGGCGTCAATAATCTTCCGCCAGCGCGCTTCGTTCTGACCAGGGCGATCAGTATGATAAAACATCAACCGATCCAGGAGGCCGCCGTATTTCGCTTTCAGCAGTCCAGGAGCCTCTTCTGGCGAGCCGATGACCGCAAACTCGGCGAGCATATCATCAGTGATGTCTGTCGCCATCGATCCCCATTCGCCTTTGGCTGCTTTCTCGCTCAACCGCAGACAGACCTCGCCCCAGCCGTGCGCGTCGAGCACGGGTTTATAGGTGCGTGTCGAGGCGTAGAAAGCGATTTGTTGCCGCACTTGCTCGCGCATCTCAGCCAGCTCTTTTTTGCTGTCGCCCATGATGACGAAAACTGAGGAGACAATGGTGACATCCGCGCGGGAACGTCCCGCCTTGTGCGCGCCCGCTTCAATCTGCGGCAAGACGGTTTCACGCAAATACTTAGCGGAGTGAAAGGGATGGACATGAAACCCCTCGCACAGTTCACCGGCAAGGCGGCACACGTACGGATTGACGCCCGCGATGTAAATCGGCGGATGCGGGTGTGCGATGCGGCCTGGACTGAACGCCGGCGGCATAAGGGTAAAGGAGTAGAACCGCCCTTTGAAGTTCAGCAGCGTTCCGTTTTGCCAGCACTCCCAAATCGCGCGCAGTGCGAGAATAATCTCACGCAGCCTGGGCCCTGGCGACTCCCATTTCACGCTGAAGCGGCGCTCGTTGTGTCCTTTCACCTGCGTGCCTAACCCCAAGATAAAACGCCCCTTAGAAGAGGTTTGCAGATCCCAGGCGGTGTACGCCAGCGACATGGGACTGCGAGGAAAAGCCAGGGCGATCGCAGTCCCAAGCTTAATCTTATTGGTGACGGTCGCCGCGACCGCCAGCGGGAGAAATGGGTCGTGTTGATTCTCCGGCGTCCACAAGGCGTCGAAGCCTAAGTTTTCCGCTGCTCTGGCAATCTCGGCGGCGCTTGCCAGATTCCCGGCCTCGGAAAACGCTCGCGCAGTGTACATCAGGTCCAATTTCATCGTCGTTCTCCTCGTTTAATCTTCAATAATCGACCGCAAGATGGTGCGCCAGCCGGAAGACGCCAGACGGTCTTCCAAGCCGTATGGTTTAAGATCCGCGATAGTGGGCATCCTGACAATCTTCCACCCGCCATCTTTCTCATCTCCCGCCTCGCGCGGGGCGATGATTTTTTCGATGACTCCGGGGGGAAGGTCGAGACTTTTCGCCATATGCCGAATGTATTCTTCTCTGCTGATGCGAGCCATGGTGTTTCTTCGCAATGGAGTAACAGACGGTTTCAAAACCTCAGGACCAGCACGAACGCTGGCAGCGTCAATAAGCGCATCACCCACGATACGCCGTGTATTCTTTGCCGAACGCTTCGCGCGCAATGACGCCTTTCATGATTTCCGGGACGCCGTCGCCGATTTCGAATCCAACCACATCGCGCCAGCGTTGGTCGAGCGGCGAGTCCATACTGTAGCCGTAATGGCCGTGCAGGATGATACAGGCGTGAATCGCCTCGGCGGCGGTTTTTGGTCCTAACCATTTTGCCATCGCCGCTTCTTTGGTATGTCTCTGGCCGTGATCCTTCAACCACAAACACTTGTACGCCACCAGGCGCGCGGATTCGAGCAGTGTCAGATGCTCCGCCACCTGGAACGCTACCGCTTCAAAATTGGCGAGCGGTTTGCCGAAGACTTGTCGTTCCTTGGTGTAGGCGATGGTCTCCTCGAGCGACTGTTGTGCTGCGCCGATACACGCCAATGCGATCAACGCGCGATTAAAGTCGAAAGCGATCATCGCTTGATAAAAGCCGCTGCTTTCCTCGCCGATGCGATAACGGGCGGGGATGCGCACCCCGTCAAGAAACAAGGAGCCGCGCTGCGTCAAGCGCGCTCCTACACTATGATAGACTTGCCGTGAGACGCCAGGCGCGTCGAGCGGCGCAAGGAACGCGGAGATGCCGCGCGCGCCCTGCTCGCCTGTGCGCGCCATGATAAGCGCGGCGTCCGCTAATCCGGCAAACGTAATTGACGCCTTCTCGCCCGTCAGCACGTAGTCATCCCCGATTCTTGTTGCTCGTGTTGCTATATTCCCCGCATCTGAGCCGGCTCCAGGTTCCGTGAGGGCAATAGCGATAACTGCGTCTCCAGTCGCCATGCGCGGCAGCCATTCGCCTTGCACTTCGGGGGCTGCATACGCAACGAGCAATTCAGCGATAATCATGCTGAGTTGCAAGAATAGGGTGTAGTTGAAATCGCCCCGGGCGACCTCTTCGTTCAGCATGCCGCAGGTTACAAAGTCAAGATTTTGTCCGCCGAACCGTTCCGGGATGCGCAGCCCAAGCAGGCCCAGGTCGGCTAGCTCTTTGAGGGCGGCTTTCTCAAAGCGCTCACCGCGATCCCAACGCGTGTAGTTGGGCAGGAGTTTTTCGAGCGCGAACTGACGAACGGTGTGCTGTAAGAGTTGCTGCTCTTCGGTAAAGGCGAATTCCATAACGCTACCTTACTACTGATTACTGAATGCTGACGACTGGCTACTGTTTTCTTCATCCGCTCGTCCGGCCATTTGCAGTGACCAACGCGCTTCTTCTTCTTTAAAAAACAGCGCGCCTTTTTTCTTGGCCGGGAGCAGCTTGGCGACGAGTTGATACTGCTCTCCCGCCGCGGCCGCGGTCTGCAGGAGAATCTGGCGGGAGCTCAGAGGCAGGTCCGGATAAATTGTCGCAATGATGTACTGGTGCTCAAGCAGCGCGTTGGCTGTGCTTTCAGCCAGCGCTTCTTTTTTTGTTTGTTCAGTCTGCCCTTCAACCACGGCTTTCGCACGATTGAGATAGGTCTGATACCAATCAGCCGCAACCTGCGCCGCACGGCTATTTTCGGCTTTGACCATTGCTTCTAATTCCGCCAGTTTTTCTCGGGCAAAGGAGAGGCACAGTTCCACCTGTGCCTCAGGCGTGCGGGCGAGCAGCAGTTGTCCCTCTTCGCGCACGGCGTCCAGCGTGTACCAGACGCTATCCGGGCTGCGTCCCGGCTCTGGCAGCCATTCGATGTTGCCAAAGGCGGTGACGAACCCGTGACCAGCGAAGGTGGGAGCAGCAATGGCGCTCAAGAACCACAGGAGCCAGAAGGGTTTGTAGAGACGCCCCGGCAGGGCATGTCTACGTTGAGATAAAGGAGAAAGGCGAGAGAGCAAAAACATTGAGAAGCAGCTCACGAGGCAGGATTGCCGTCAGTTTCGCTCGGCGTCACAATGGAACGGACAGTCGTATCCATCCCTTCCTCATAATCCACCACCTTCACCATAAAATCGGCGACCAACGCCTTCCCGGCTGGAGCGGTTTCGAAGTAGATTTTGTAAACGCCTGAGGCGGGAAAGACATGGTGCACAGGCAGGTCTGGGCCGAAGTACGCTTGCTTCGCCGGTCTCCGCATCATCTGCACCATCATGCGCGCCATGTGGTCAGGGTTGCTCGTATGGTCTTTCATCACCGTCATCATCCGCGCCATCTCTGGCGTATAGGTATGTTCGTGACCGAAATGCTCTCCATCAATGCGCCATGACGCCATATGCACTTCCGTGCCGAGATAGAGCTGTAAGTTAGTGACCGGCGCACCGTCGCGGGTGAGGCGACAGACCAGTTCGGCGTCATGGCCGACGATCGGGGGATCTGGGGAAGTCGTGAGGGAGGCCTGATACGGGCCAAACGATTTTTCCCGGCGAAGGTCTTGTTCTACCGACCCTGAGATTTTGCCGCCAACGTGCACCGTAAATTGTTTGACCCAGCTGCGATCTTTATGGGTAAACTCCCCGGCGATGAGATAGTCCCCAGTATAGGGAAAGACGTAGGGATAATGGAAAGTGGCGACGGCGAGGTCTTGCGGCGTCAGTGGGAAAAAATCTTCATGATGCGTGTGCGCAAAAGAGCGGAAGTCTTTGCTGACGATGAACGTATGTAAGATACGTTCGTGCAGAATCTGCAGATCCTGCACTGGCTGTTTGGTGGCGGTCTCTGTTACTTTATAAGTCAACATGGTCTCCTGAGCGGCCTGCGGCTGGGCTGGGGAGAGAGTCAGTTCCAGGCGGTAGGGACCTGCCGGTCGGCCAACCAGCACGGTTTCTTGTGGACTCTGGCAACCAAGAAGAATAAGGCAAAGGGCAAAAGGCAAAAGGCAAAAACAAAAGAGCGAAAGAGGAGAAGGGAAAAAGACTTTCGCTAACCAGGGACTAGGGACGAGTAGTCCTCCACGGTGAATTTGAGGGGTCATAGTGAGGAGCCCTTCGACTTTGCTCAGGATAAACTTCGCGACGGAGCAATCTCGCCACTCTGACCTCTTCCCACAGAGATTGCTGCGCTGCGCCGCTGCTTCGTTGCTCGGGTGCTCCGTTGCTTCCGTTTTCATCTGCCCGTTCATATTCTGCTACGGCGAGCGTGTCAATTTAGGAGGTCAATTGAGGATATTGAAGGGCGCTCAGCGAAGATAGTGATAAGTTTTCGTTTCTACTAAAGTTTCGCTGAGGGACGTTGCTTTTCTACGCTGCTTCCTTTATACGAAGGGAACTCTAATGACCGGATGAATCCCTCAGGGGGAAGGGGCGCCCGTGCATTGATTTGGTGGAGGGCTGGAGTGATGTCCGTTGATCCTCGAATGATTCATCTGTACAGCTATTATCGTGATGCGGAGCT
>DATLYA010000222.1:0-6577 GCA_035575235.1 Candidatus Methylomirabilota bacterium | reverse complement strand
TACGAGATAGGTGTTCTCATCCGGTTCAGTCTTGGTCGCCTCACAATTATTGCCAACGGCTTGCGTGCACGGCGGATTCATCGCCGGCAACATAGGTTTACCGTCGTCATTATAGCCATAAAAATGGGCAATCCCGTCAACTCCATGCTCTAGTCTCGTGGAGCCCTGAGCCACGACTTCCTGTCCAAGCTCAGGCGAAAGCACATTTGGCGCTGCAAAGCCTGGTATTTTTGGTCCCTGCGCCGGCACGTCTGTAAGCGTGAGCCCAGCCGCACCCACAGGAGGGGCGCCTACGAACAGCACCAGGGTAGTCATCGCCGCCGCATTTCTCATACACATGATGTTCCTCCTTACCAGGGGAAGGTTACAGGTTATTACTTTGTATACGAGTCGTCAGACCACATATTCACTTCCAGCCAGCCTCTGTCTGCTCCTTTCACCACCCCCCTTCGATTTTTGCATCATGCTACAATGTATATGTTATGGGGCGATGAACGAGTTGTGACGTTTTTGTGAGCGTGCGAATGAGGATGGTGAGCCATGGCAGGCGGCGCGCAGGAGGCGAGCGCACGGCACACATCGCTTTGCTCTCTGGATGCGACTGAGATGAACTTTCTGTGAGAGAAAAGTGAAGCCTGGGTTATCGCGGCAGACGAAAGGAGGCCGCTGCATGGAAAACGGCCCTCAGATGTGCAAGGACCAGCCTGGGGCAGGGGAAGGCGCATGATTCACGACCGGTCAACTACCTCCTTGCCGGTCGCTGTGACGAGCCGATGACAGCTTTGTGATAGCTGCATCACAGGAAAAAGCCGCAAGCGCTGTCCGGAGGGAAGGATGCGCTTGCGGCTCTCCCTCACTACTCCACGCATTGGGGAGGGATGTGGGGCAGTGAAGTCGGGCATGCACGCGTCGACTCAGACGCGAAACTGTAACGTGAACAGGCCCTGGCCAGTGCGCATTTTCCGGAAGCGTAGCCGGCCGCGTAATCGGTGCGCCGCTAACCGCGCGAGCACAAGGCTAAGCCCGAACTGGTGGCCGTTAATATACGCAAAGGGAGCAAATATCCCCTGCTCTTCAAAGGAGAGTGGGGCCGCGCCGGTGCTGTACACCTGGATGTCAATGGACTGTTGCGCACCGATGGCATGCGCGTCTGATTCGACCAACACCTCGCCTCCATCCGTTGATAACAGCGCATACGCGCATGAGACCACACGCGCCAGAGCCAGGCCAATTTGCCGCCAGTCGGCAGTGAAGGTCGCAAGTGGAGCATGGCAGACAATGCGCGTTGTTCGTCCTGGCCGTTCCCATTGAGGTGCGATGCTTTGTACGCTCTCTTCAACGATCTCCGCCAAATTAGCCAAAGAGGGAGCAGACACTGGAACACAACAATATTCACGCAGATTGCGGACCAAACGGCTGGCCCGTTCGATATTGTGTCGTATCTGTTCGAATTCCTCGGGGTCGATGGGTGCAGTCATTTGGATCAGATCGAGGCCCAACCCCATGGTTTGTAAACAGTTTTGCATGGCGTGGAGTGTCGTATCTGCAACCTCCTGTAGCGAAGGAAGTGGGGGGGCGGGGCTGTTCATTGCCGTTCGTGCGTGCAGAGAGTGCGCCGCAGACCGTAAGGGAATGATGTGGCCCTGTCCGCGTTTGCTCAGCAACCGTGAGTGGCGAACGGTTCGTTCGTACATGACAGAGGACCTCCTCTCTTTCCTTCCTTAAGCGGCGTGTTTCTCCAGGCTACAGTCTCGGAACTGTTGCGGCTGACAATCGTTGCAAACACAGGCTGAGCGCAACGTTGCCCAGGAGAAGCGAGACCGATGTCCGTCGGCCCACATAATCACGATTCCCTTCTGATCCCATACAATAAGGTCTTCGTGCTTCGTGTCAGGTCGAGGCGGCTGATAACCGGAATATTCTGATTGGACTATGGACATACAGATCTCTCCTTCTCAGACCGCATGACATTCGTGGCGCAGCCATCCTGGCGGCGCGCACAGGCCGGAGGCCTGTGCCACCAAAACTTGCTGTCCGGCGCCGTGCCAATCTCGTGTGGTTCGATTTAGGACGAGCCAATGGCAAACGCCTGCTATTGAAGCTCCGAGGTGCTGGGGGCGTTCACGACGCTAATCCAGTCAAGTGTTGATGGGGCTGCACGTCCCAGAAGGAGTTCTCGTCTGACCACTTCTGCTTCAAGCATTTCCCGAATGAATTCCCGTGGAGAAGTGGCGCAGGCTTGCGCCACCTGCTCCAGGCGTCGCCACCAACTCTGAGGGAACTGCAAGGGCAGGACGATCAAATCGTCTCTAGGCATGAGGCAAGGATTCCTTTCTGCACGCTGGCTTCCTTACTTACATACGTGTTGTGTTCTACGGAGAAGTGACGGCCGGGTAAAAATTTGATGAAAAGGACACAAGGCCCAGGCAAAGCCGCATTTCACTTCTTTGTCATTGTCTTGTCACGTTTTTGTCACATTGCCGGGTCAAGCTATATAAGCCCTTTCATCAGGAGGGAAAATGTGGGAGTTTGCATTTCCTGGTCGTTTTTCTTGCGTACTCGCTTATAGTGAGCCAGAGAATTGCTCTCTTCTGAAGAGGAGACGTATGATGACCTGTGGGCGCCAGGACCGACAAAGTGACGTGAATGACCCGGCGGAGCAGTTGCTGCTTCACTTATTGCACCATCCCTGTGATCTGGTTGATGCGCGTCGACTGATGAGGCGGTTTCACGCTTCGGTCAACGATGTGCAGCGCGCACTGCAGGAATTTGAACGGCTGACGCCGCCCCAAACAAAAGAGGCGGCAGGCCAGGCGTTGTAAGGATATGAAGCCTGCAAGTGAGATTCTCCCTTTCATTGACATTGGCTCGAATGCAGTTCGTTGTCTCTTAGTCAAAATAACGCCGGGCGACAGTTTTGAAATACTGTGTGAAGAACGCGCGCAAACGCGGCTGGGCGGCGGTTGTCCGCAAGTCCTTCCCCGCGCTGCTATGGCAAAAACCATCGCGACGATTGGACGTTTCCTTGAAAGGGCGCGCGCTTGAAGAGGTAGGCGCGCATGTCGTCTATGGCTTGGTCGGATACAAAACACACTGCAAAGCGTGCTTGGTCGTTCGCCAAGAAGCGGACGGCATCCGCCGGTACTGTCACCTGGCGACCGGCAATTACAATATCAGGACGAGCAATGTGTACTGTGACCTCGGGTTGTTTACCTGTCGAGAGTCGGTTGGAGAGGATCTCACGGAATTATTTAATCTCTTGACGGGGTATACGCGTCCTGAGCAGTTTCGACATCTCATCGTGTCGCCGATCAATATGAGAAGCGCACTGCTTGAACGCATTCGCCGCGAGGCTGCGCATGCACAGGCCGGACGACCCGCGCGCCTGGTGATTAAGGTCAACAACCTGGTTGACACCGCCTTGATCGAAGAACTCTACGCCGCCAGTCAGGCAGGCGTGCAGATTCAGCTGATCGTGCGCAGTATTTGTTGCCTTCGTCCAGGCGTTCCTGGGCTCTCCGAGCATATTCGTGTGATCTCCATTGTTGATAAATTTTTAGAGCATGCGCGTATTTTTTATTTCGCCAACAATGGCGAGCCTGAATACCTGCTGGCGTCGGCGGACTGGATGCCGCGCAATCTTGACCGCCGAGTTGAAATAGCTTTTCCTATTCTTGATCCATGTCTTCAAGCGCAATTGCAGGAAATTCTCGACGTGCAGTTGCGGGACGCCGCCAAAGCACGCGAGTTGCTGTCAGATGGGCGCGCCCGGCGTTTGATGAAGAGCAATGAGGCGCCGCTTCGCTCGCAAGAACGGTTGTACGAAGTGCTTGCTCAAGGACGGCGGGCGGCGTAGCAGCGCGCCAGTCATCAATCTTTCATTTGCCATTCACACTGGTTTCACATTGCTGTTCCATAGTCGGTGCGCCCTCTAGTCCCCCTCTCCTCCCTGGTGGGTAGTAAGCTGGTTGCTCTCCCACGATCATGCGTCCCCCACCAGGGCCCTCCTTTTCTTCCTCGATCTCCTGCGTCACACAAGCTTCTCCGCTCTTTCATCATTCTGTCGCACCATGGCGTTAGGCTCGTCCTCAGAGAGGAGGTGTGCCGCATGCAGGAGTGCGAATACGGCGGCGCAAGCAAAGGCCCAGCCGCGCCCGCATCATCCAGAAGTGAAGCGGTTTATGAACCTTCGAGTTTCGTAGAAAATGACGAGTTCTTCCCCCTTACCCTCTTTGAGGTCAGCAAGCCGCTCTTCGATCTCGCCATGATGCACGCCTTCCGTGTCATGCATTGTTCACCACCATGTCATGACGTCGTAAAGAAGGATTGCGATAGTGCAGGATGAGGAGGACCAGTGTGTGAAGCGTATTCTTGCCGTCGAAGACGAGATCAGCATCGCGAACCTCATTACGTACAACCTTGAGCAGTCTGGATACCAAGTGATCACGGCCTCCGACGGAACCGAAGCGCTTCGGTTGATCGAGGCATACTGTCCTCATCTGGTGACCTTAGACCTTCTCCTGCCGTTGCAAAGCGGATGGCAGGTGTTAGAGGCAATTCGTCATCATCCGCGCAGACAGATCGCCACGCTGCCGGTCATTGTGTTAAGCGCGCTGAATTCCGCGCGCCTCCGTGACGAGATGCGACAGAATGGAGTGGCGCATTGTCTAGGAAAGCCGTTCTCTGTCACTGAGCTGTGCATGCTCGTGCGCACGATGCTCGAGGACGACGGCGACGCCGCCTGGAGCAGCCCTCTGTAGGCGACCCTGAGGTCTCTGTTGCCGTACGGAAAAGCATGGTGCGAGCACTCGCGCCTGTCATGGATAAATAATGCGTTCGTCACGCTCTTGTAACACGCTGGCGATATACAAACCCGATCAAGTCTGTCTAATGACGTTTGACGATTAAAATCGGCAATCACACTCTGACAGAACAAGAACTCTTCAAGGTAGGGGCGCGCCGCGCCCCTACGAGGGCTGCATACAGTACCGAACTTGGCTGGCAAAATTCATCAGAAGGAGGTGGTGTGTGTTGACCGCGTCCTGACGAGACGAGTAGGCCACAGGAGAAAACAGATCGCCACTTTATGAGTCATAGGGGAGGAAGGAGAAGCGAACGCATGCAACGAGGGAAGAGTATGATCGCCGCGCTCTGCGCGGGAGGAGTCATGGTAGGGCTCTGGGGGGCCGCTACGCCGGCGTACGCCCAGAAGAAAAGCGTGGCCGAAGAACTCATAGAAATTCTTGAGGCCGATGGAAAAATTAGCAAAAGCAAAGCGGACGAACTCAGACAGAGAGCGAAAGTAGAAAACGAAGCGCGCGAGGCCGGCGTTGAAGCCTTCCGGCGCGACCCGGTGAAATCCGTCAAAGCAGAGAAGGAGCTGGACTGGCTTAATCGCCTCTCATTCTTTGGTGATGGGCGATTCCGTCTTGAGGGCTTCTATCAAGATAAAGGATCGAGTGCGAATGCACGCACGCGGGAGCGTATCCGTTTACGCCTGGGCGTGCGCGCCAGAATTAGTGATGAACTTGAAGGGGTGCTGCGTCTGGCGAGCGGAGATCCCAATGATCCTATTTCGACGAATCAAAGCCTGGACAACCTTTTTACCAGAAAATCAATTAGTCTTGATCAATGGTACCTGCAATTCTCTCCCGGCCAATCGTTGGGCCTCGGCGGCTGGGAATGGAAACCTCTCACCATCACTGCCGGCAAAATGCCCATTACACTGTGGCGGCCGCGGGCGATCATGAATTCAGAAATGATTTTTGATGATGACCTGACGCCAGAAGGAACGGCGGAGACGTTTACGCCATACCAGGCATCCGACGGGATCATCCGGCGCTTTCAGATTAATGCCATACAGTGGCTGGCGCGTGAATCGGCGCGCGCTGCAGAGTCTTTCATTTGGGGCGGTCAACTGGTCGGCAACTTTCAGCTGCTGCCGACAGCCAATATGACTTTAAGCGTTGGGGATTATTTCTTTGCGCATCAAAGTCTCTTTGCTAAAGAAAGAAATACCAACAGTGCGTTGAAACTGACGAATGCAGTCAGGTTAAAGTCTGGCAAGATCATACCGGGTGGGGCTCCCATCAGTCCGAATACTCAGGATCCGATTGTTGATTACGTGAGTCGTTTCAATGTTTTGAATGCTTCCGCGCAGCTCGACATCAACACCGGCTACGCGCAATGGCCGCTGGCGTTTTTCGTTGATTATGCGCACAACACCGAGGCTAAGGGCGGCGATGATAACGCGTACTGGGTAGGAGCCGGTCTCGGAACCCTCAGGAATCCTGGAGACCTGGCGTTCTCCGCGGTGTGGGCGAGAACTGAGACCGAGTCACTCATGTCGTATTTTACCTACAGCGACTTTGGGCGCGATGGCGGCACCAACGTACAGGGGCCGTTCTTGAGAATAGACTATCTCTTGTTCCCGCGCTTGACCTTAACAGCAAAGAATCATTTCGTCTCGTACATTGACCGGCCTAAAGGCTTCTCAAATTCGCTGGTGAATCGCTTCCAGCTTGATGCGCAATTGGCGTTCTAAGCAAGTGTAGAGACGCCTTGCTGAGGCGTCTCC
>DATLYA010000221.1:0-3976 GCA_035575235.1 Candidatus Methylomirabilota bacterium | reverse complement strand
CGATAAGAGGCGCCAGGAACTCTCGCACGACCTTCACCAACCCATCTGGATTATCCAGCATCACATGATGATGCGTATCCGGCACTTCGACCCACTGAGCTTTTGGCAAGCTCGTAATCAGTCGGTTAATTTTTTCAAGCGACAAGAGCGGCGTGTGTTGCGCACGGACGATCAGCGTCGGACACGCAATCTGCCCCAGCAGGGCTCGCCCGTCAATCGGTTCACGAAAGAGGGTTCGCCGGTCAAGCTTCGCCGTCCATTTTCCGCCCGGCAGCTCGCGAAAGGCGAACGACGCGAGCGCGCGCAGTTTCTCTGTGGAGATGAACGTCTCACGCGGCAACAGCTGAAAGCGGCTCACCGCTTCGGCAAACGAGTCAAACACTTTGGCGGGCTTCTCTCCGAGCTTGCGCAGAAACTCGACCGCCGCCGGAGGATACGAGGCGTCGGTATCCACGAGAATCAACGCGCGTAACTCCGCCGCATGCTCGGTTGCATAAATAATGGCATTATGCCCTCCCATCGAATGGCCCATTAACACGGGCTTCTGCAGACCCAGCAAATTGATAAATTCATGCAAATCAGCCAAGTAATGACGTGTTCCATAAGCCGGCGGGTCAGCGTGTTGGCTATCGCCATGGCCGCGTTGATCCAAGGCGATGACATGAAAATCATTGGCAAAGTGGGGCGCGACAAAGTCCCACCAGTGCGCGTAGGCCGAGCCGCCATGCAACATGAGAAAAGGCGGCTTTCCCTGCGTCCCCCAATCAAGGTAATGGAGTCGTAAATTGTTGACGTGAACAAACTTATCCTGGTGCTGCGCCACGCCTGGCTCCTTTCTGCTCTCACCCTTTCGGCTTTTCGCCCTTCATTTTCCGCCTCCTGCGCTCCTCGCATGTCAACAAATGAGCAACGTGCGCCTCATCATTCCCCCACACAGACATGGTGCGCCTGAGGAAGAAAGACGTCACGGTACCGCCAGAGTAACCATGCCGCCAGTAACTCCAGGGGAAAACTGATCAGCAGAAAGATCCATTCCCCATAACGGATTGGATCAGGATAGGCTTGCCCCGTCAGATACCCGAGCGGGTACAACGCCATGTAGGTCCACTCAGACAAGGGAATATACAAGAGGTACGCGAGAGCCAGCCGCCAACCCCAACGTTTCATGCCAACCAGTCCCACCAGCGCAGCAGCATACAAGGCAAGATGGGGAAAGGTCGCGTACCAGGCCTGAACGCCGGTCAATTTATAACCGAACCATACACGTTGGAGACTGGAATAGCGCACCATGAGAAAGCCCCAGGCAATCTCCCCGCGTCCAGCAGGATCAAGGAGCGCATTGAGGTCTTTGACAACTCCGAGCAATGCAATGAAAGAGAGCGCCCCAGCAACTACCCCCGCCCGGTAGGCGCGACGAATTTCTATTGTCTTCGCCACAAGAATCACCGCGTGAAGATCTTTTTGTCCCTTCTCTGACTGCGTGCTGAGAGCTGACTGCTGATCGCTTATCGTATTGACATCTCTGGCGCAAGCGGTTAGGCCGAAGCAGCAGCGGGACGAAGGAGGGCGTCATGGATTTCGGAGTCTGTGTCTTAGCGAAACCTGAAACCTGCGCTCAGCAGGCGAAACTCGCCGAAGAATGGGGGTTCTCCCATGTCTGGATCAGCGACACGCAAATGATGGCGGGAGACCCCTACATCTGTCTGGCGCTCGCCGCACAGCAGACGACCCGCGTCAAACTGTGTACAGGAGTCGCCGTTGTCGGCACCCGCATTCCTCCTGTCACTGCCAACTCCATCGCCACACTCAATCAACTCGCGCCGGGACGCGTCATTCTTGGCATCGGCGCCGGCAACAGCGCCTGGCGGGCGATGGGCATGGCGCCACGTTCATTGCGCGAACTGCGCACGGCGGTGCAGGTAATCCGCGGCTTGTTGCGAGGTGAAGAGGTAGACTATCAATGCGGTGAGGACCGACGCGCGATTCGCTTCTTTCATCAAGAACATGGCTTCATGAACACCCGTGATTCCGTGCCGATTCATATCGCCGCGAACGCGCCCAAGGCCATGGCGCTCGCCGGTGAGATCGGCGATGGGTTCATTACCTCACGCACCAATTCGCTTGCTGGGTGGCAGGACGCCTGGAGTCGCGTGTCGCAAGGAGCGACGAACGCCGGCAAAGATCCAGCCGCACTGTACACCACCATGCTCACAACCGCCTGCCTGCTGCGTCCGGGCGAGCCCTATGATTCACCGCGAGTGAAAGCGGAAGCCGGCCCCTGGGCTATGCTCGCCATGCACGCGTTGTATGAGCGCGTACAGAATCCCGCCGCGTCCCCAGAAGCGATCCGGTCCATCTTCTCCGAGTACGCCGCCTTCGTTGACCAGCAACGGCGACGTACAGGAGAACGCTATTATCTTGAACTCCATGACGGACACGGCCTCTATCTCCGTCCCGAAGAGGCGCGTTTTGTCACGCCTGAAGTCGTGCGCGCAACGACTATGACAGCGACGCCAGAAGAGCTCGTCGAGCGCTTGCGCGCGCTAGAAACTGCAGGGGTCAAACAAGTCGCGTTCATTCCTCCACTCGGAGCGTTTGAAGCCTTCGTGCGCGAGTTTGCGGAAAAGGTTATCGCGAAGGTGTAGTTGTAAAGTTTGAGGCGTAGTAAAGATTATTGTTCTTCTGCTCGCTGCCTCCTGCTTCCTGCTCACTCCCTGCCGCCTCTTCTGGCGACTTCCTAGCAGAGACCGCACTGTCACTGTGATTCCTGCTTCGGGGCTTCCTGCAACTTATATCCAAGAAATCATTATGCGCCCCGTGTGTCTGAAAGCGCGGACGCCTCGTCCCTTACCCAAGCTCTGACTCGTGCGCAAGCAAGATTTGCCTGTGCGGTTTTTTGAGCAGGAAGAGCAGCAAAAGCGCTGCTGCATTCAAGGCTGCACTCAGGAGAAAAGCGATGTGGTAACTTCCTGTAACGTTGTAGACGTATCCGGCAATGAGCGGTCCAAAGGCTGCAGGCGACCCAGCCAGCGCAAAAATAAATCCCACAATAGCGCCGACTGCCGTCCTGCCGAAGAAGTCGCCAATGATTGCTGGAAAGAGGGCAGTTACTCCGCCATAAGAAAATCCAAAGATCGCGGCGGCGGGATAGAGCAACGAGAGCCCGGTGCTCATGGTGAAACCGAGGAACGCCAGCGCCTGCAGCAGGAAGCAGACACCGAGAGTCGGAACGCGCCCCAGATAGTCAGAAATCGTGCCGATGCCCAGACGCCCGGCAAAGCCGGCAAAGCCAATGACACTGATGGTCATGGCGGC
The DNA here is from genome assembly GCA_035575235.1 of Candidatus Methylomirabilota bacterium. Lineage (GTDB taxonomy): Bacteria > Desulfobacterota > Binatia > Bin18 > Bin18 > SYOC01. The sequence continues at coordinate 661 of DATLYA010000221.1, read as the reverse complement.
GCGGAATTGCGAGATGCCGAGGTCCACTGCAAACGGCACGATATGCACCATGGGCATAAAGACGACTACCCAGGTAAGTGTGAAAATAACATTGAGCAACCAAAACGCCGCCGTGCGCTTCGCTGCGGCCAGAGTCCAGTCGTCCTCCGGAGAAAGTAGTGAATGGGATAGGTGTTTATATGTTGGTGTTGCTTGAGGCCGCTGTCCATCGGGATGCAGTCCCATCTTTTCGGGATCGCGCACGACGAACGAGGCGCAGATACTGGCGACGGCGGCGGCGAGTAGGCCCAGTATGAGATAGGTCGTACGCCAACCGTACGCAGCAATCAGGGCGGTGGTCAGCGGCGGGAAAACAAACATGCCGAAACTCGCGCCGCTCGAGGTGATGCTCAACGCCAAGCCGCGTTTTTGGATAAACCAGCGAACGACCGTGGCGTTGCAGGGCACGTAGGCGGCGCTCATGCCCGAGGCGGCGATAAGGCCGAGAAAAATATAGACTTGCCACAGCGCCTGAACCTGACTCATCAAGACAATGCCGCTGCCGAGGAGGCAGCCGCCGATGGTGAGCACGAGGCGCGGACCCCAGTGGTCAGTCAAACGGCCAGTGACCACCCCTAAAGCGCTATAGATAAAAACATACAGTGAGTAAGGCAATGAAAGG
>DATLYA010000220.1:0-2816 GCA_035575235.1 Candidatus Methylomirabilota bacterium | reverse complement strand
TCGTCTGTGGCCTGTCAAACCCCTGTGTAGAGCTGCGGTTGCGCCACACCAAGCGGGAGGCGGTTCACTGCTGATTTCCCGCCCGTGTGCAAGAAGAAATATATGCTAGAGTACATATCCTATGCGAGCTCCAGGGGTGTTAGTTTGTGTGGTCAGTGCGTGCGTGATTGGCTGCGTGGTGGGTTATTATACGGCTGACCGTATACGGGCTGCGGAAATCGCGCAATTGACGCAAGAACGGGACGATAGTCTTGTGCGTGAACGTGAACTGCAACGGCAACTCGAAGACGCGATAGCTGCACGTGCGGCGCTCGCCGCGGAGGCGCACCGTCTGCAAGAGAACTTATCGCAGCGCCTCAAGCGACTAGAGGAGATCGCCAATCAGTTGGCGTCTGAGGAGAAACAGCGGCAAGAGGGAAGAGGTGAATAAGCAAGCGAAAGCATTCCAAGCTCGCGCCACACGCATCATGCCTCACGTGAGAGGGAGGGGGGTGGCTTGTCTCTCCTGTACACGCGGCTCCTTTCCCTCAGCGCGACCCTTCTCGCCGCAACACTCGATACTCCGAGAGGAGACGGCTGACACGTTCTTGTTCCGAGGTGTAGCGCCGTAAGCTCAAAAACAAACGGACAAGCTCATCCTCACTAGCTTCCTCTGCCGGTTGCAACACTTTCAGTAATTCATCAACCAGGCTGGGAAACTTTTCGCTCGGGATATAATAATGCGCCCAGCCAAACTCACAATGGCGGTGTAGGATCTTCGCAATGGTTTTTTCCAGACTTTCTCGTCCCGCCATAAGTATATTTCCTCCTTCGCGCACGAACCGCCGCTACCTTAATAACTTGGGTCTAGAGAGTCAAGGCAAAGCCCCTCTTTTCTCCGCTGTCAGTTTCTGACACACCATCCCACGATGAGCACACCGACTCACCTGGCCATTCGTATCGCCCATCCTTCTACGGTCCGCGCCTTTCAGCGCCGCTTGATTGGCTGGTACAAGCGGCACGGACGCGATTTACCATGGCGCCGGACACGCGATCCCTACGCTATTCTCGTGTCGGAAATAATGTTGCAACAAACCCAAGTATCGCGAGCCGCGCTGTATTATGAGCGATTTTTACAACGCTATCCCACTGTCGAGGACCTAGCGCGCGCTGAGGAAGGCGAAGTGCGTGAAGCCTGGGAAGGCTTGGGATACTACAGCCGCGCCCGTAACCTTCAGCGCGCCTCACGTGAAATTGTCAACAAGTATAAGGGCCAGTTTCCTCAGACGCATGAGGAACTCACTGCGCTGCCAGGAATCGGCGCGTACACGGCTGGCGCTGTGCGCAGTTTTGCCTTTCATCATGATGCGGCGATTGTGGATACGAATGCGGCCCGGGTGCTGACGCGTTTCTTCGCGCTTCCACCCGAACAACAAACCAACCGTTTTCTCTGGAGTGTTGCTCATCAAGTCACGCCTCCCCGACAGGCGCATATTTTCAATCAGGCCATTATGGATCTGGGCGCTACGGTCTGTATTGCGCGTTCGCCGCGTTGTTCGGACTGCCCTGTGCGCGCGGTGTGCCGGAGCGTGCAGAGGAAGGAACGAATCTCGCCATCGGAATAAGGGAGTGTTTTCCCTATTCTTTTCCTACTACAGATTGATCTCTTCTTAGGCGTATACTGATAGAAAAGCGCCTGCATTTCCGAGAGGAGGAAGCGCGCATGGACAAGAAAACACGCCGCTCGAAAACCGATGCATATCGGATGCGTACTCATCTTATTCATGGGGTGTCGAATAGCACGCGGTGGGACTACGACCATCATGTCGTGCCGCCAATCTCTGCATCAACGACGTTCCGCTTGAATTCTGTCTTCCGTGGCGCACGCGGTTTCGCTTCGTTCGCTAACACTGCTGCAGAAGCTGCTAAAGAAGAGCCTATTTATATTTATGACCGCCTGGATGAGCCAACTCGCGGCATGTTGGAGGATTCTCTGGCGCATGCTGAAGGCGGTGAAACAGCGGTTAGCTTTGCCACTGGTATGGCGGCTATCAGCGCCGCTCTCGGCATCACTGTACAGAGCGGACAAGAGATTGTTGCTCACCGTGTCGTGTACGGCTGTACCTATAGTTTGCTGACCAATTGGCTGCCGCGATATCACATTACCACTCGTTTTGTTGACTTGACGGATGAAGCTGCATGGCGTGCCGCTATCAACGAACGCACGCGGGTGGTGTACTTCGAGACGCCAGTGAATCCCACGCTGCAGCTCATCGACATCGCCGCTGTGCGCCGGGTCGTAGAAGAAGTAAATCGACAGCGGCAGGAGCCAATCCGCATTATCGTTGATAACACCTTCGCTACCCCCTATTGTCAACGGCCGCTCGATCATGGCGCGGATATTGTCGTGCACAGCTTGACCAAGGATATCGGTGGGTTCGGCACGGACATGGGCGGCGTCGTTATTGCGCCGCAGGAGTTGCATGGGCAACTATTACTGTACCGGAAGGACTTCGGCGGCGTCTTATCCTCGAAAAGCGCCTGGGCGTTTCTGGTGTACGGGCTGCCGACGCTGGCGACGCGTATGGTCAATCAGCAAAAGAGTGCAAGCAAGATTGCGCAATTTCTGGAGCCGCATCCCCTGGTGGGGAAAGTGTCCTATCCGGGACTGGAGAGTTTTCCCCAACGTGAGATTGCCCTGCGGCAAATGACGGATTACCGGGGGAAATTTGCGCCAGGCTCCATGCTCTATTTTACGTTGCATGATCCGTATGGAGATAACCGCGTGGCCGAGGCCTTTATCGATCACATTGCCGAGCATTCGTACACGATCACAC
>DATLYA010000219.1:0-10478 GCA_035575235.1 Candidatus Methylomirabilota bacterium | reverse complement strand
CGATCTGCGTCGTCCCTCAATGTACCGCAACCTGCTTCTTCGTCACCGTCTGGCGAAAAGCGTGCGCGATTATCTTGATAGTGAAGGGTTTTTGGAAATTGAAACTCCTTTTCTCACACGCAGCACGCCAGAAGGGGCGCGTGACTATCTCGTGCCCAGTCGGGTTAACCCCGGCTCCTTTTACGCTTTGCCGCAGTCGCCGCAGTTATTCAAGCAACTGCTCATGGTCGGCGGATTTGATAAATACTTTCAAATCGTGCGTTGCTTCCGCGACGAAGACTTGCGCGCTGACCGGCAACCAGAGTTCACACAGATTGATATTGAGATGTCCTTTATCCAGCCGGAAGATATTTTCCGGCTGAGCGAAGGGATGATGGCAAAAGCGTGCCGCGAGTTAAAAGGCATGAATATTCCGACGCCTTTCCCAAGGATGTCCTATGCGGAAGCTATGCTTCGCTACGGCAACGATAAGCCGGATCTCCGCTTCGGCCTTGAACTACGTGAGTTGACCAATCTCTTCCGTGACACGGATATCAAGGTCTTCTCGGAGGTCGTGGCCACGGGCGGCATCATTCGTGGCATCCTCATCCCAAACTGCTCCTTCTCGCGTAAAGAGATTGACGATCTCAACCCGCTGGCGCAGAGTTTTGGCGCCAAAGGGTTAGCCTGGTTTCGTATGACAGATGAGGGTTGGCAGTCGCCGCTGGCGAAGTTTGTCAATGAGGAGAAAAGAACAGCAATCGCAGCGGAGTTAGGGTTCAACAAAGGCGACCTGCTGCTCGTCGTGGCCGATCAAGAGAAGGTCGTGTGTGATGTGCTGTCCCGCCTGCGGCTGTATTTAGGCGACAAGCTTGGACTCATTGCCAAGGACGAGTTCCGCTTTTTGTGGGTGACTGATTTTCCTTTGCTCGAATATGATGAAGAAACCAAGCGGTACGTCGCCATGCATCATCCGTTCACCTCGCCGCGAGAAGAAGATATGGCGCTCTTGGAAACCGCTCCCGAAAAAGCGCGTGCGCGCGCCTATGATCTTGTGTTGAATGGCGTTGAGCTGGGCGGCGGCAGTATCCGGAACCATCGCCTTGATGTTCAGCAGAAAGTCTTTGCCTGCCTGGGCATCAGTGAAACCGAAGCGCAGGAGAAATTTGGTTTCTTGATGGAGGCGCTATCGTACGGCGCGCCGCCGCATGGCGGCATTGCCTTTGGGTTTGATCGCATGGCGATGCTCTTCGCTGGCGCTGAATCACTACGCGAGGTGATCGCCTTTCCCAAAACCGCCAAAGCTGTCTGCCTCATGACACAGGCGCCCAGCCCAGTTGATCCAAAGCAGTTGCGGGAGCTGAGTATTAAAGTGGATCTATAAAGTAATTTCCACCAGCAGCATTTTTTCACCTTAGCGGTTGAAGTGCAGCTTGAGTCCCGGTCGCGGCCAGTCCATTGCCGCTAATTTGCCCGAGCCGGTGAGCGTAATATAAGCGGTGCGCAAATCTGGCCCGCCAAAACAAATGTTAGTGGTGAGCGGGTCGCCGGTAGGAATGAACGCTACTGACGCGCCATCAGGCGAAATGACCGTAATTCCCCCGTTGATCAATGTCGCCACACAGACATTCCCGGCGCTGTCGACCGCCAGCGAATCGAGCAACTGATACCCAGGCAGTCCAACTAACAGCTTCCCTCCGCCAGGGCCGGCCAGGAGCGGCCCTGCTTCACTTTCGCTTCGTTTGAGTTCGCCGGGTCGAGGAATCTCCCACTGCCAGACCCGACCTTCAAAGGTTTGCGCCACATACAGATGCGTGTCTCCAGGAGCCAAACCGATGCCGTTTGGTCCATCAATAGGAAAGATCATCTCCTTGATCAGTGAACCATCGGGTTTGGCGTAGTAGATGGCCGTGCGATCCTTTTGACGTTCTTGCACTTTGCCAAAGTCGGTGAACCAGAATCCACCCGTCGCGTCAAAAACGAGGTCATTAGGTCCACGCAATTGATGGCCGTTACATTCCGTGTAGAGGACCTCGACCCTGCCACTGTCGAGGTCGACGCGTTGAATACACCCGCCGGTATATCCGTCCGGCAGACCTTCCGTCGGATGTCCATCTGCTGTGAATTTCAGTCCGCCATTGTTACAAATGTAGACTTTTCCATCCGGCCCAATCGCCGCGCCATTCGGGCCGCCGCCGGTTTCAGCAACGACTTCCTTGGACCCATTAGGTCGCACGCGCGTGAGCGTGCCGCGGGTAACCTCTACCACCAGCACACTGCCATCCTCCATAGCGACCGGACCTTCAGGGAACTGCAGCCCCGAGGTTATCTCTCGCATCTGTGGCATCCTTTTGCCTCCTTTCCTACATACGTTGTAGGATCACGTTTACTCTAGACCTGCAGACAGAAGTCCGCGCCTGGAGAACATGCCCCAGGCGCTAGCATGAAACACTTACCCACGATATGTCAACAGTTGTAGCGGCGGCTACAATTCAGCATTCCCTATGATGATCAAGGATCGCCTCACCTCTCTGGATTGGTCAGTCCTGGAGCCCTCTCTCTGGGCGTTCGGCTACGCCAAGACGCCGCCAGTGCTCACCCCGGAAGAATGCCGTGAGCTGGTTGCCCTCTATCAAGATGATTCCAGATTCCGCAGTCGCGTCAACATGGAGCGATACCGGTTTGGCCTTGGGGAATATAAATATTTTGCCAATCCCCTGCCGCCAATCGTGCAGGATTTACGAGTGTCTTTTTATCCGCCTCTGGCGGTCATTGCCAATAGATGGATGGAGGCGCTAGGAGCGCCGGAGCGTTTTCCTGTCACCCTTGCTCAATTTCTGGCGCGTTGCCACGCGGAAGGACAGACCAGACCAACGCCGTTGCTGCTACGCTACGAAGAAGGCGGCTATAATTGTCTCCATCAGGATTTATATGGTGAAGTGGTGTTTCCGTTGCAGCTCACATGCTTTCTCAGTCAACCAGGAAAAGAGTACACAGGTGGTGAGTTTCTCCTGGTTGAGCAACAGCCGCGCGCGCAATCGCGCGGAGAAGCAATGCTCCCTCAGCAGGGAGAAATCATTATCTTCACTACTCGCTCTCGGCCAGCGAAAGGCAAGCGCGGCTATTACCGTGCGCAGATGCGGCATGGCGTGAGCCGCATTACGTCTGGGTCACGATATACGTTAGGGATCATTTTTCATGATGCGAAATAGATAGAGATAGAGACAGCAATAGAGACCGCCCAGCACAGTGCTTCGGAAGTTCCTTAGCGGGGGAAGGAAGGCCAGCAGGCTGGTTCTGACCCAGGGTGGGAGCGGCCTCTGGCCGCTCAGACGGCGGGACACCGCCCCACTTTTCGGGACTGCTGCTAGGATATTTATGAAATACGTTACTGTCCCTTCCTCCCCCTCTGTCTCCCTTCTCTATCTCGATCTCACCTCTCCGTCTGCGTTCGCCGCTGTCGCTCTAACAACACGACCCCCGTGCCAGTGGCTTTGCAAACGAGAATCGGCTCTTCCAGCACTTCCGCAGCAGAGTCGGAAATATCCGGACGAGGACAAATCACCTTCCATGCCTGAAACTCAAGTTTGCGGGACGTGCGTCCTACCTGGGTAATACGACCGTGCGCCTCAATGTAGTCTCCAGCGTAGACGGGAGCTAGAAATTCGATGTTATCGTAAGCACGGAATAATCCCTCATCGCCATCAAAGATGATACTGAGTTCCGTTCCTACATCCCCAAAGAGTTGGAGCATCCTGGCTCCGTCCACCAGCTTGCCGCCGTAATGCGCGTCATGTGCGCTCATCCGCACGCGAATCATCGCAGTCGGCAATCCGTTCACGGATTCCATGGTTGGCATAACGTCTCCTTTCGTGCTGCGTGCTGCGTGGAGCGTGAGCGGTGAGCAGTAAGCAGTATACGGCTCACGGCTCACTGCTTACATCTTCTACCTCACGCGCCTCCGTACTTCTCCCGCCTGCCAAAAATGTTTCCCTCCGCCGTACTCATACTGACCGTGCAAGGGTTGACCTTCCGCGAAACGGCTCAGTCGAAAGGGAGTGAGATCAACTGTCGTACTCCGTCCCTGTGTAATTAATTCAGTCAAGCATTGCCCGATGGCCGGAGCTTTCTTAAATCCTGTCCCCGACAGGCCGCAGGCGAGATAGAATCCTTCAGGACCCGCTTGTCCGAGAATCGCCTTGCCGTCCGGCGTCATATCATAAATACCGCTCCAGCCGCCGCGTGACACGGCCTGTGCGAATATCGGCGCGCGCTGACTGATTTTCCGCCGCGCGAGCCGGGGAAAATCGGCGTCGACAGCTTCATTGTACGCGTCGGGATCAACTCCTTCTTCCCCCGCACCAGCGCCGACAGCGGTTGCTCTGACGTCTTCAGGTTTGAAGTACATTCCCACGCTGATATCAGCGACCACGCAATGCCGACGCAATAGTTCGCGCGGTTGACGGAAGAGTCCAATTTGATTGCGCTCCACCATGATCGGAATCTCCAGCCCCACCAGGCGACCAAGGCCAGCCGCCCAACATCCGGCAGCGTTGATAATGATCGGGGCCTCGATGGCGCCCTGGCTCGTCTGCACTCCTTGCACCCGACTGGCGCTCGTTCGCACCTCCGTAACCGTAACGGTCTCACGCAGGTCGGCGCCAAGCTCGCGCGCTCTTTTGGCGAAAGCAAACACGGTCAACAAAGGGTCGGCATACCCGCTTTCCGGCTCATACGCTGCGAGCGCGACATTATCAGAAGAACATGCGGGTTCAATGTCTCGCACTTCTTGCGCGCTCACCACGCGCGTGTTGACTCCTACACGCTGATGCATCGCGACGTTTGCTCTGAGGTTATCAGCGTTGGCGTGATCGACCAGCCACAACACGCCGCAGCGGATAAAGCCGCAGTCGCCGCCAACCACCTCGGGAAAATGCGCGTAGGTGGGGAAGCTGGCCCACGCCAGCTGCGTCTCCGGCTCGTTTTCATAATGCATGCGGACAACTGCGGTTGACTTGCCGGTGCCGCCAGCGCAGAGATGTTTCTTTTCTAGCAAGATGACGCGTAATCCTGCTCTAGCGAGGTGATAGGCCAGACTTGTTCCCGTAACTCCTCCGCCAATGACAATGGCGTCGGCGGTTGTTCCCATCGCGTTCCTCCTTTCCTCAGCTCCAGCGAAATTGTTCTTGAGAGCGTCCATCACAAAGAGGTTATCACCCAGATCAATTTATTGCGCCATGTTCCGTTCTGGAACGCCTCGCTGTTCGCCGTGTGTATGTGCTCTTGCACTACCAGAGAGCAGCTGGCTTTGTGCAGTGCTCGATGCGCGCTTTCGGCGTCATCTTTTCCTGGCCAGATAAGTTCAACCTGCTCATTCCCGCGTTTTCTCCTGTCACCACCACGCCTCCGCTCCGACACAGGCAATGTTTCCCGCAAGACGGCAAGAGGGGCCCCTCGCAGCTCGTGCGAATCTAGGATAAAGAGCGATGAGCATGGAACGGATTCATATCATCGTGCGAGGCCGCGTACAGGGCGTATATTATCGCGCCTCCGCCCGAGACCGGGCTCGTCAACTACAGCTTAGTGGTTGGGTGCGCAATTGCCCGGACGGCAGTGTCGAGATTGTTGCTGAAGGCAAGAAAACGTCGCTTGAGCAGCTTGTCGCCTGGTGTCGTCATGGGCCGCCAGGCGCGGTGGTCGCCACGGTTGACGTCGAGTGGCAGGCGGCTACAGGGAAGTTTGTGGGATTTACCGTAAAGTACTGAGTCCTGAGTAACGAGTCCTGAGTGAAGAAAGGCCATCCCAGCTATAGAAGGCGTCCACAATTGGCCATTGCTCTCGCTCAGCGCTCAGTACTCAGCACTCGGAACTGAACATACAGGAGGGACTCTATGCAAAAGATTAATACCGTTACTGGGACCTGCACCCCGCAGGAACTTGGCACGACACTGGTGCATGAGCACCTGCTCATCGCCTGGTCCGGGTGGGAGGCGGATAGCATCATCGTGAAAGGCTTCAAGCGCAACGAGGCGCTGAGGTTCTGCATTGACCGGCTGCAGGAGCTGAAATCACTTGGCGTCAACACCTTCATGGATCCTTGCCCATCTGACCTGGGTCGTGATGTCGAGTTTATGGCTGAGGCGTCCGCGAAGTCTGGCATGCGTGTGATCTGCGCTACCGGCTTGTACAAAGAAGATCTCGGCGGCGCGTATTTCAAGTTTTATCGGGAACTCGGCGTCGCCGGCGTGAATGAAATCGCCGATCTGTACGCTAAAGAACTGACTGAAGGCATTGGCGACACCGGCATCAAGCCTGCTTTCATCAAATGCGCCACCGGAGTTCTGAAGAATGAAGCAGGGCGTCCTCATATCACGCCTTATGAGGAGATGTGTCTGCGCGCGGCGGCGCGCGCCTCCAAAGCCACCAGTGCGCCAATTACGACGCACACGGATGAAGCCATGTTGGGTGTGGAGCAACTCGCTATTTTCACCGAAGAAGGCGTGGACCCACGACGCGTCATTATCGGCCATACAGGCGATACGTCTAACCTCGCGTATCATGTCTCCATCATGGACAAAGGCGCGTACGTAGGGTGCGACCGATTCGGTCTGGAAATGATTCTTCCAGACAAACTGCGTCTGGCGACGGTTATTGGTTTGTGCGGCGTTGGGTATGAGAAACAAATTGTGCTATCGCATGACTCAGTGGGCTGCTTCAAAGGTCGCGCGATGGCGTTGTCCGCTGCACTGCAACCGCTCATCGCCAACTGGCAACCGACACATTTATTCAAGAATCTCATTCCGAAAATGAAAGAAGCCGGCGTCAGCGACGCGAAGATTAAAACCATGCTCGTGGACAACCCGCGGCGGTGGTTTGCAGGTGAATAGCCTTTTAGGGGTTAGGGGCTGGGGATTGGGGTTGGGTTTCCCCTCTAGCCCCTAACCCCTAGTCCCTAACCCCTATGCTTTACCTTCTCTTCTTCCTCTCTGGTTTCACGGCGCTGCTGTATGAGGTGGTGTGGCAACGGCTGCTGCACCTTACTTTCGGGCTCTCGATGTATGCGGTGACAACGGTTACGGCGTCATTCATGCTCGGGCTGGCCTTGGGGTATCTCCTGGGGCAACATCGCCGCTTGACTCGGTATCATCCTGTGGTCGTCTATGGCGTCGCAGAAGGCGTCATCGGCGTTTTCGCCCTCTTCTTTCCGTTCTTGATGCAACTGATTGACACCGTCTATGTAGCGGCAGGGGGAAGTGTTTTTCTTGACGTGCTGCTCTCCCTGATTACGCTTACCGCGCCTGCGATGCTCATGGGGCTCACCCTGCCTACGCTCACCCGTTACGTCACGCAGGATGGATCAGCCGGACGGCGCGTCGGTCTTCTCTACGCAGTAAACACCGCAGGTTCAGTGCTAGGCGCTTTTTTTGCCGGGGTGTTTTTTATTCGCACGTACGGCGTTTTCAATACAATTCTGATCGCCACCTGTCTCAATGCCGCCATTTGTCTGGTCGCGTTGACTCAACCACGCAAGCAATTGCCGACGCCTGTGACGAGAGAATCTCCTCCCTTCCCGTCTCTCTCTTCGTCTTCTTTGCTCTCTCTGGCTCTCTTGGGGTTTCCCTTCCTTGCCGGGTTCATTGGCCTGGGGCTGGAAATTCTCTGGGTGCGCACTTTAATCTGTGTCGTCTCAAACAATACCTACTCGTTCGCGGTGGTCCTGGCTGACGTGCTCGCCGGACTGGCGCTTGGCGCGTGGCTCTACGCTGTCCTGGGGCCTTCTCAAGCTTCGTCCCACACAAAAGCGTTTGTCTTTCTCCTCATGGAGATGACGGCGGGCGTCTTTGTCCTCCTTTCCCTTTCGACATTCAACCATCTCCATGACATCACGCTTGATCTGAGCCGCCGTATCGGCGGCAACAACTGGCTGGGACTGGGACTCGTGCGCCTGGGGGCGGCGGCAGTGGTCACGTTAGCGCCCGCCATGGTCTCGGGCTTTGTGGCGCCCTTACTCGTGGACTTACTGCGTGATTATACCGGACAACCGGCGGACCGCGCCGCCAGCGCCGTGTTCGCGGCCAACACCTTTGGCGGCATGACTGGCGCGTTGACCGGCGGGCTTATTCTCATCCCAGCGCTTGGCTTGAGCTACGGCATGGTCTTCTTTGCCGTATTGTCCATTGCGCTCGGTCTGGCCATGTTTTTTCTATCAGCCCCCACGCAGCGAATGCAACTGACGTCCGGCTGCGTGCTCGCGTCGCTCGCGCTGTTTGCGGTCTTTCTTCTGCCCAAAGAGTTGACGCTCACCAAATGGTATGACCGCTTTGAGCATGTTCAGGGCGAATTACTTTTTTATCGTGAAGGCGCGTTTGGCACGGTTGCGGTGTTTCAGTTGGGCGAGGCCAAAGAATTAACCATCAATTGTATTGAAGAAGTACCGACCCATCGCGACGCCGTCTCCACGTTCAAACTGCTCGGTCATCTCCCACTCCTGCTGAGAGAGAATCCCAAAACAGTTCTGGTCAACGCGGTTGGCGGCGGCATCACGCTTGGCGCCGTGACGAAACATGACGTGCAGGTGGAAGCGGTCGACATCGTGCCGGACGTGCGCGACGCTATGGCGTTGTTCACCAGGGAAAACGGTAATGTCTTACAACGCACGAATTGGCGTCTCATCGCCGATGACGGGCGGCATTATCTCAAAATCTCGCCTCACCAGTACGATGCAATCACCGCTGACGCGACACATCCCGCCGCCGCTGAATCGTGGGTCTTGTACACTCGAGAGTACTATGAGCTGGTGCGGTCGAAACTCGCGGACAAGGGCGTCTTCGCGCAGTGGTTGCCATTGCACAATCTCGCGCCGACGGATTATCTGTCCGTGCTCCGCACGTTCAGAAGCGTCTTTCCTGAAACGTTGCTGCTGTTCACTAATCGTTACACGCTTATGATCGGCGCCAAAGAAAAGTTATCGTTGACGCCTGCTGGCCTCGATCGGCGCCTTGCCGCGCTAAACGAGACTGCGCGTGCGGATTTGCAAGAGGTTGGCGTCAGCAATGGGCAAGACGTTCTTAAATTCATCATTTTTGACAGTGCGGGAATCGATAAACTTGTCGGAGACGATTACCCGGTTCTAACGGACAATCAGACCTCGGTTGAGTTTGCGGAACTGAACCGCCTGGGCATGGCGGGCACGATGCCATTTATCCTCGCGCGCTTACTGCCAGAGATTCATCCTGACGCGCTGGCGCGGCGCTATGGCGTTGATCCGCGTCTCATGCTCGCCCGCGCCTTGCTGATACGATCAAAGGCGGTAGGAACTGATGAGCCTCTCCAACGCACCTTTGCAGCACTGCAAACAGTTGCACAAGCGTCGCGACTTGCGCCGGGCGATGGTGACATTGCGTATTACAAACAGATCACCACTTTGGAATTCTTTGACCTGTTACATGCACGCTACACCGAGTTGCTGAACTCCTCCGCGCCGCACGCCTTGCTGCCCAAAGCCGCCTTTGCCGTCCAGCTCCAACCGCAGAATCATTTTGTGCAAGAGCTGCTCGGCGTAACGTTACTAAAGTTGAAAAAATACGAAGACGCTGTCGGTCCACTGGAAACCGCCGTTGCTTTGAAAGGCGATGATGTCAACTACCTTTCCAACCTCGCATTCGCCTACGACCAGGTCGGTCGTCCAGTTGACGCCTTGCGCATGTTGAGACGAGCGAAGGCGGTTAAACCAGAGGCGGGGGAATTTCTAGATGAAGCAATTCGACGGATTGAGCAGAAGGGGGCAAGAAGCAACTAAGCAGTCGTTCAACTGCATTCTTCATTGCTGAAGCCGCGAAAGCTAAAATATTGAGAACAGGCCACTGCTTTTTTGTTCCCTTGAAACATCACGACCCCCAAGCCGTTCTCTTCTGTCATAACTTTGACGCTCGCGCACGACGCTGTTGACGCCTCTCCTCCCTCCCTGCGCCTCGCTCGTTCAAAAGGTCCTCGTCACGAGCACAGTCGGGCAAGGGTCAACCTTTACAGTCATCCTGCCTCTCCGTTTGGACTCAGAACAGCAGCGACAAGCTTCGCCGGATGAGCTTACCCTTTAAGAACTCTAAGACAACACCCTTCAGGCAACCTTAAGGGGCGTGTCATTGCGAGGAGCCAAAGGCGACAAAACAATTTCTGTTTTCAGACAAAGATTGCTTCGCGCAGTTTATCCTGAGCTTAGCGAAGGGCTCGCAATGACCTCTCGACCCTGTCCGTCAATCAATAGAGTTTTGTTCCTTAATCCTGAGGCGAAACTGCTCGACGAAGCGAGGGGCGGCGTGGTAGGCTTGCCAGAGGCGAGAGCCCTGTGAGAAAAGCTATCACAAGTCAGTACATGCTCTTAAAGGAGGGAGTATTTATGGCGCAGGATCTTGAGGCACGGATCAAGGAACTGGAAGCCAAGGTGCAGGAACTCAACGACCGCGAGGCGATCCGCGACCTTCGCTATCGTTACCATGAGT
>DATLYA010000218.1:0-14346 GCA_035575235.1 Candidatus Methylomirabilota bacterium | reverse complement strand
AAGGTAAAGGATAAGGAATTGGGTGAACGTATTCGCGCTGCGCTCGCAGAGTTGACGCCCGCTCATAAAGCGGTCATACTCCTGCGGGAAATTGAGGGACTCTCCTACGAAGAGATTAGCGAAGTCCTGCAGTGTTCCCGGGGGACTGTCATGAGTCGGCTGCACTATGCCCGGAAGAAATTGCAGTCACGTCTGCGACGGGATCTATAATTGTCTGGTTGTTATGCTCCATCACCTTTCTCCTTTTTCTCCGTTTTTTTCTCATACTGGCGCTTGGCGCAAACCTCCTCAAGCTTTGATATTCCTATGATTGCCTGTGCGCATGCTCAACGATTACTGTCCTTATTCTATGATGACGAACTTGATGGTCCGCTGCGCCGGAAAGTGCATGATCACGTCATAAATTGTCTAACCTGTACCGGCGCCTTAGCGAAGCTTGGGCGAAACCAAGAACTTTTGCGGCAGGCCATTGACGAGCAGCTTGAAAATCTGGATTTCTCAGGCTTCTGGTTGGGAGTTGAGAGTCGACTCTCTGAACCGCGTCTCTCCTGGAGCGAGCAAGTGGGGCTGTGGATCGAGTCCTGGCGTTCTCTGTGGACTTGGCGTACTCCGGCGTGGGTGACGATGGCCGTTATGGTGATTATGGGGTCAGCCACGCTTTTTTGGTCGCCGCCGTGGGGAGAGCCGCCGCCGAAAAGTCCACCAATAGTGGTGGCCGATAATCAAGCGCAAATTGAATCACTTTCGGCAGCGGATACCGTGTCAGTATGGAACGAGCCCACGAGCAACGCTACTGTCATATGGGTAGGCGATGAAGGTGAAGGGGGAGCGCCATGAGAAGCTCTCCGTGGGTTCTCTCCTGCATCGTCAGCGCACTTTTAGGTGTCTCGCTGGCTTTCGCTGGAGAAACGGTAGAGCTGCGGATTGAAACTGTTCTTGCCTCCAATGCTTCGCCTTACTTTGATAGGCGCCTTGAGGACATCCGGCGCCAACTCGGCGTCTTTCGTTACAAATCCTACCGGCTGGTACAGGAAGAACGGCGTCGGGTTGGATGGGGAAGTCAGGTTGATTTCTCACTGCCAGGCGGACGCATTCTTCAAGTTGTGCCAAAACAATTTGCCGATGATCGGATTGCACTTCAGGTGATGATTATGGAAGGCGCCTCTCCGACTCCCCTCATGAACACCGCCTTGTCCATCAAGAATCACGGCACTCTGTTTTTTGGCGGACGCCGTCACCAGGACGGCACGCTTATCATTCGCATCGGCGCAACTGCTGACGAATAGCGCCGGGCGCTTTCCTCACAGGAGAGCCCAGGTCTCAAAGCCGCCCTGACAGTAACTTTCAGCTGGAGAGAGCCTGCTCATACTGGCCTTCATCCTCCTCCTTCTGGTGGCGCAGCCATCTTGGCTGCGTGCAGGCGATAGGAGAAGGATCGCGATAGCTTACTTCTTCATCGCGTCGATCAAGATCTGCGCCACTTCGGGACGGGAGAATTCCGGCGGCGGCAGCTGGCCCTGACTCAACATCTCGCGCACTTTCGTACCGGAGAGATTAACTTGAGTTTCTGGACCGCCTGGTGCAGTCTTCACCGTCGCCATCTGTCCGGTGACTTTTGAATAGAAAGCGTTCTCGAACTTCAGCGGTTGAATGCCGAGCTCCTCCGCCTTGAATTCGTCAAATATTTTCTGGGCGTCGTAGGCGCCATAGTAATTGCCGACACCTGCATGGTCGCGTCCGACGATGAAATGCGTACAGCCATAATTCTTGCGCGCGAGGGCGTGGAAAATCGCCTCTCGAGGTCCTGCATAGCGCATCGCTGCCGGATACACGGAGAGGAGGACGCGGTCTGGCGGATAATAGCGCTCCAGCAGGATCTCATAGCACCGCATGCGCACGTCAGCCGGGATATCGTCGCTTTTCGTCTTGCCGACGAGGGGGTGTAAAAGCAATCCGTCTACAATTTCAAGTGCACTCTTAGTGATATATTCGTGCGCACGATGGATAGGATTGCGCGTTTGGAACCCGACCACCGTGCGCCAACCCCGTTCGCGAAACAGCGCGCGGGTTTGCGCCGGATCACGGTGATACGCCGGAAATGTTACGGTATCCGGCCGATTCACGACGTGAATTTCGCCGCCGAGATAAACCTCGCCGCCATGCAGCACGGCAGCGACGCCAGGATGGGCGGTGTCCGCCGTGCCATACACCTTTTTTACTTCTTCTTCGCGATTCGGCGTGTATCGCTCCGCCAAGTCAAGAATGGCGAGTACAACGCCGCGCTCGTCAGTCAGAGCGACCGGCGCACCTTCCTCGAGCGTATCAGCCTGGGCGCGTGAGACTTGCAATGTGATTGGAATCGACCAGGGCAGTCCGTTCTCGAGCCGCATATGGTCGACAACTGAGAGATAATCTCTTTTGCTCAGAAAACCGCGCAATGGCGAAAAAGCGCCAACGGCAATCATCTCCACATCGCTCTGCGCACGTTCATCGAGCTGGATGGTCGGCAGCGCGCGCGCCTTTGCTAACAACTCATCCCGATGACCACCTGTCACTAAACGATTGATGAGTTGGCCGCCGTGCGGAGGCATGGGGCCTGTACTATCCGAAGTAATGTACCCCAGTTCCGCAAGCCGGGCGAGAATTTTATTCATGCTCTCTTCAACGGTCTCCCGGTCTGTTTCAACGACCACCTCGGGATCGAGCGGTTCTTCATACGGATCGGACACTCCGGTGAATTCCTTGATCTCTCCCGCTAACGCTTTCTTGTAAAGGCCTTTCACGTCCCGCGCGACAAGGGTTTCTAAGGGGCACTTGACATACACTTCAACAAAGTTACCAATGCGGGAGCGTACTTCATCGCGGATCGCGCGATAAGGGGAAATTGCGGCGGTGATGACTACGGCTCCGTTACGCGTCAGCAGGTGCGCAACGTAGCCAATACGACGGATATTGGTATCGCGATCCTCTTTGCTAAAACCGAGTCCTTTGCTGAGGTTGGTGCGGACTTCATCGCCGTCGAGAATCTCAACACTGCGCCCTAACGCCTTAAGCCGGGGGGCGATAGCATTGGCGATCGTTGATTTTCCTGCTCCAGACAGGCCGGTGAACCAAAGGGTAAAGCCTTTCTCCATGCGTGACGGCTCCTTGAAAAAAGAGTGAGGGGAGATAGTACACTCTTATAGGAGTGTGAACAATCCCATTTTTCTAGCGCCAGCTTTCTCGCAAAAGCCCAACAGAATTGGACCCAGTTAAGGGAGCCGGGGATGACCCATTGGACACGCGGCAGACTTTTGCACCGGCTCCTCGGTACAGGTGAAGGTCAGAAAGTCAAAACGGAGCAGGGTCGTTCCTGGCGAACAAGGGAGAGCAAGGAGCTGTTTGATCGCCTCTGTAACGAGATGGGCGCCCATGAACAGCGCGCCGAGCTTCGCTAGCGGAGAACTTGGCGAACCTGGGGCGCAAAAGATCGACGCACAGCGTAAACAAGGAGAAGCGGCCTCGTAGCCGCGGCACACTATGAGGCGCCCTTCTTGGTGCGAGAGAGAAGCATAAAGGAAAGGGCGTTGCGTCTCACAGCAGGCGTCGTGAAGCAGGTCTGAGTCCGCAATGACCAGGTCATACTCTTGTACAAGTAGACAAGGCGTACGGGCCTCTTCTACCGTATGGGTGATAAGCACGCAGTCAGGATTCAAGCAGGTGAGAACAGAAACAGGATCGCGCTCTTGATGAGAAGCGAGCGCAGCAAGTAGGCCCTCTTGTGCTTCAGCGAATACGCCAATCTTTCCTATCCCAGCTGCCGCAAGGTAATGGAGCGCTGCGGTAGAGAGTAAGCCCTGGGTATGCACAAGCACACGAGCGCGCAGTAATTTTTCTTGTCCTTTCCCGCCAATCTGAGGAAGGATAATCTGGCGGCTGTAACGTTCGATCTGTTCGTCGGAAAGCACTGTTTATTCGATAACGTTTTTCTCGATCGGTTCAACCGTAATGCCCTGCTCGCGTAACCATGCAACCGCCCGATCAATTTCTCCCCGCGAGCCTTCAACTTCCAGCGCCAGCAGCCCCATGTCATTCGAGATGTTAGCGCCACGAATGTTGGTGACGATATCAAACTTTTTCCCCAGCAGATACAAGATCGGTTCTTTGACGAGCGGGGGAGGGTAGGTGAGATAAAATTTCTCTTTCATGCGGCCCTCCTCGAACATCGATGAGGGATATCATAGACACGTTAACCGAAGCACACCCTTACCACTCCCGATTGTTTCTCTTTTTTTGCGAAATTGCAACGAAGCTTGGTTATCGCTTCCGTTGCTGCTGGTGGAAGTCTTTCCAGCCGATCCACAGTGTAGTGCTGAGATATTTATCACCAAAATCCGGAAAGAGGGTCACAACCATTCCCTCATCTATTTCCTGCGCGACTTTTAACGCCGCCCACAACGCGGCTCCCGACGATTGACCAACCAGCACTCCTTCTTCCCGACCCAGGCGATACACTGTCTCATACGCCTGTTCCGTCGAGACCGCAATTTTCCGGTCGAGTTCCTCTTCATGATAGATGCCCGGGACAATCGAACTCGCCATATGTTTGAGCCCTTCGAGACCGTGGAAGGCGTCATCCGGCTCAACCGCAATCACTTGCACCCGTGGATTGCGCTCTTTCAGAAACCTGCCTGTGCCCATGACCGTGCCTCCAGTGCCAATGCCGGCGACAAAGTGAGTCACCTGGCCTTGGGTTTGGCGCCAGATTTCTGGGCCAGTGGTTTGATAATGAGCCAAGGGGTTTGCAGGGTTGAAGTATTGGTCGGGTTTGAAGTACCGCTCGGGAGAGTTTTGCAGGATTGTACGGCACAGCCGGATCGCTCCGTCTGACCCTTCAAATTCACTGCTGAACGTAATTTTCGCGCCATAAGCCAGGATAATTTTCTTCCGCTCGACGCTCACGTTCGCTGGCATGACCAGCTCGACTGGATAGCCCAACACCGCGCCGATCATGGCGAGAGCAATACCGGTATTGCCAGAGGTCGAATCGAGAATCGTCTTTCCGGGCTGGAGCATACCCGAACGTAAGCCCCCTTCAACCATGAAAAGAGCAGGTCGGTCTTTGACCGAACCGCCGGGGTTAAACCCTTCTAATTTAGCGAATACTCGAACGCGCGGTGAGAGACCGCGCGTCAGTTTGGTAATCTCCAGCAGGGGGGTATTGCCGATGAGGTGCAATACGGAGGGAACTCGCAATGGTTGTGACGGCGGAAATCCCTCGCCCCATCCTGGCAGTAGCGACATGCCTCATCCTCCGGCAATGGCCGGGACAATTGAAACCTCATCGCCGTCTTTGACCATCGTTTCTAGATTATTGAGAAAACGGATGTCGTCGCCATTCACAAAGATGTTGACGAAACGGCGGATTTTGCCCTCCTCATCGCAGATACGTTCTTTGATGCCGGGGTGATGTTGTTCCAAATCGTCTACCAAGGCGGCAACTGTCGCTCCGGTAGCGTTTACTTCTTCAGCTCCGCCGGTAAAGCGGCGCAGTGGGGTAGGCACCCTCACACGAACACTCATGCCTTGTTCCTCCTCAGGAGAAATCGTCTCTACTGTGGCGATTTTCCCTTGCTATGGCAACCACCCAGGAAATGGCGGCGGACATTTCTTTTCTTCATGGATAGTAGTCCTCTCAAAGCCTTTGGCGCGACAAGGAAAAACATAGGGCCATATACCTAGATCTGCTCGTTGCGTGCTCTCTAGTCAGTGCAACTCCGCCGACCCTACAGCAGAGGCGGGTGGCGTTAGAGTTTGATACAATTCATCAAAATCGTGGAGCCGCGCATTAATGACAAATGGTTGCTCGACGTTATTGAGCACTGCTTCGATCGTTTTATAGCCATTGCCCGTGATGCAGATCACGATCGACTCGTTTCGGGGGATGCGCCCTTGTTCAATAAGTTTCTTGGTGACAGCCACTGTGGTGCCGCCAGCTGGTTCCGTGAAGATGCCTTCAGTGTGCGCGAGCAGCTGAAGGCCTTCCACGATTTCTGCGTCAGTAACTGCTTCTCCCCAACCGCCAGATTCCCGCACAGCGCGCAAAACGTAGTAACCGTCCGCTGGGTTGCCAATCGCAATCGACTTAGCGATAGTATTTGGCTTGACTGGAACAATCAAATCAGAGCCTTTGTGCAGCGCCTGGACCACTGGCGCACACCCCGCAGCCTGCGCGGTGTAAATCTTCGGCCGGTGTGAGCTTTCCACTAAGCCAATTTTCTTCAGCTCTTCAAATGCTTTTGCGACTTTCGGCAAAATAGTGCCGCCTGCAGTAGGAACAACGACATGGTGCGGCAAGCGCCAACCAAGTTGCTCAGCAATTTCAAACCCGTAAGTTTTTGCGCCTTCGGTGTAGTAGGGGCGGATGTTAATGTTGACGAACGCCCAGCCATATTTATCGGCAATTTCACTGCAAAGGCGGTTGACGTCATCGTAATTACCACGAATGCCAATTGCACGCGGACCATAGATGGTTGAACCAATGATCTTCCCCTGTTCGAGGTCTGCAGGGATAAAGATGAAACACCGCAACCCTGCACGTGCAGCGTGAGCAGAAACGGCATTCGCTAAGTTGCCTGTCGAGGCGCACGAAACCGTATCAAAGCCGAATTCTACAGCTTTTGATATTGCAACGGAAACAACCCGGTCTTTGTAAGAGAACGTTGGATGATTCACCGAGTCGTCTTTAACATACAGTTCCTTGACGCCAAGATACGCAGCAAGACGGTCCGCTTTCACCAGAGGAGTAAAACCACTATGGAGTCCAACCGTTGGCTCGCCGGTGACCGGTAAGAGTTCACGGTAGCGCCAGAGTGACGCAGGGCGTGATTCAATAACCTGTCTCGTCAATTGCTGACAAATGCTTTCATAGTCATACACCACTTCAAGCGGGCCAAAGCAGGTCTCACATACATGTAAGGGAGCAATCGGATACTCTTGCCCGCATTCTCGACAGGTTAATCCGGTAATCGTGCTCATAATAACTCCTTACCCCTCACTCAAGCTGGACTAAAATTCAAGAGCGCGAGAAGGTACAGTGTTCAACTGAGGTATAGCGTGCATGCGCAAGGCTTGTAATAACTGGAGCCTCACTGCATAACGGGCAACGGGGGTTCCGCCGCACCGCCACTGTCCGCCAGCGCGATATCGAGGCATCATAAGTGAGCAGCCGGTCGGTGAGCAAGATGCCTTCGCCTGAAAGATACTTGACTGCTTCCATCGCTTGGACGAATCCGAGACTGCCAGCAAGACTGCCAATAATGCCTGATTCCTGACAGGTAGGAACGTCATCCGCCGAAGGAATGTTAGGGAACAAGCAGCGTAGGCAGGCCGTTTTCCTGGGAAGCACCGTGAGTGTCTGTCCCGAAAACTGCACGATGCCTCCGTAGGAAAACGATTTTCCTGTCAATACGGCTCCATCATTGATCAAGAATTTTGTGGCGACGCCGTCAGTAGCATCGATGATAAAATCGTACGCTTGAAAGAGCGTCGGAAGATTATCAACATGCAACCGGTCTTGGTGCGTGACGATTTTGATAGCGGGATTAATGCGGCTCAGCTTCTCCTGCGCAGAAAGCACCTTGGGGCGGCCAACATCGGGCGTGTGATGAAGGATTTGACGCTGTAAATTGGACAGATCTACTGCGTCTGGATCAATAAGCCCGAGTGTCCCAACGCCTATCTGAGCGAGAGCGAGCGCTGCAGGTGACCCGAGTCCGCCTACTCCCACAATCAGCACTCGCCCATTACGAATGCGAGGAGAGACGGCTTGTAGAACCGTCTCCATAGTTATTCTTCCCCATCGTCTTGATCGGTCTTGATCTTCTCGGCTTTTTCTTTCACTTTTTTCGTGTCGGGGCTAAAGGACGCTTGGACGCGCTGGCGAAATTCATTTTCCTGTTTTTTCAGCTCAGAGACAAGGGTTAACAAAGGATCAACCCCTGGAGGGGGCAACGCTGTAGCATTGCTGTCTTCCTGAGAGGATTTTTCCTGAGCTGTTTTACTGGCCTGCCGGACAGAACGAGCCTGCGAGGCGAGGTCTGCCAGTGTTTTATTCCCCTCTTCTTCGAGGAGGTTATGTAAGCGCTCAAGCGCGTCAATGGCCGCCTCTGTCTCTGGGTAGTTTTCAATGATTGTACGTAACCTGGATTTTGCAGCGAGGACATTATCGTATCTATCGTAAAAGTCGGCGACGAGCAGTTCATGCGCAGCCAAGGCGTCTCGACAAATTTTAATTTTCTTTTCCGCCAATGGAGCGAACGGACTCTCTGGAAAGCGATCAGTGACTGCACGGAAGTGATCATACGCTTTTTCCGTAACGCTTTGATCGCGGTCGATAGAGCGCATCTGCTCAAGGTAGCACATGCCGCGATAGTATTCGACGAACGGGAGATGCATGCTCGTGGGATAGGCTCGTTCGAAATCGTTAAAGGCAGCAATCGACTCCGCGTATTTTTTTTCCAAATAGTACGAGTAGGCGATTTTGAGCTGCGCTTCTTCGGCGTACGGATTTAGGGGGTATTGGTCAAGAAGGTCGTGGTAGGTGTCCACCGCAGTAGTGAAATCTTCCTTCGTATATGCTTCGTTTGCCTGATTGTAATACTCTTTCGCCGATGGGCGTTTTTCGACTGCGGAGCATCCCCCCAGGAGCAGGAGGGCTACTCCCAAAAGGGGCAGCAAGGATCGTCCTGACATGCGGCATAACGCTAGAGGATTTTCCTTCCCTTTTCAACGTGCCCTGTGGGGGCGCTTAGGAATTATTGAGGACTTACTAAAGGAGAAGAATTGAGATCCTTAGTACGCAGTGAGGATGATGTTGACCATGGACTGTCCGCAAGAGCGGAATAAGGCGATTGCTGGCGTTTCGTGCTTGTGGTAGGTCGAGGCAAGATCCGGTTATGTGGGACAATACTCGCCTCGTTGTATTTACTGCTATTTGCGCCTCGTTGTATGCAGTGATCCTGATTCCCTTCAAAGTGCTGCCAATTATTCCTGGCGTGGCTGAACTGCGGCCGGCAAACGCCGTCCCGGTGATTTGCTCATTTTTGTTTGGCCCTGCCGCTGCATGGGGAGCAGCGATTGGCAATGTCATCGGTGAGTTTTTTGGTGGTATGGGGCCGGGCGATTTTTTTGGCTGCATCGGCAATTTTTTGTATGGATTAGCACCGTACAAAATTTGGGAGCTGATCTCCGATGCTCAGCCAGTGCCTAAAACTCTTTCTACCTGGATGCGGTTTACCTTCACTGTGTTTCTCGCCAGCGCGCTGTGCGCCGTCTTCATCGGGTGGGGGTTGAATCTGCTCGGCTTTGTTCCCTTTTCTGTTCTGGGGAACATTATTGTCTTTAACAATTTTGTCTCTTCCATGCTGTTTGGCCCGCTCTTGCTGAGGGTGATTTATCCTCGCGTCGCTCGGGGGCGACTCCTGTACCGTCATTTACTGCCTCCTCCGCTGCCCAGGGCAAAAACGGTGCGATTGACCGGGCTTGGTCTTTTAACTGTCTCCGCAGTCGGGGGGATGATTGCTGGGAACTTATTATCGAGCGGCCGTTGGACGCCTGCTCTCATTGTAACGCTGGGGTGGGAAACGCAGAGCAGAGCGGCGGAAGTGGGTTTAGGGCTTGCGCCATTTGTTGGGCTTGCAATTCTGGGACTCTCATTGCTGTAGCTAAGCATCGAGAAGAACGGACTGAGGATGGAAAGACGCGAAGCAGTCGTGCATTCAACACTCAGCGCTCAGCACTCAACACTTTCGGCGGAAGCCGTTCGCCTTGATCATGTCTCTTTTACCTACGCGGATACGGCGACGCCTGCACTGCAAGATGTGTCACTGCAGATGCGCCCAGGGGAGATGGTGGTGGTGATTGGCGCTTCTGGGGCGGGAAAATCTACTCTGGTGAAATGTTTAAATCGAGTGATTCCCGCGTTTCAGGCTGGACAATTATCCGGAGCCGTGCGGCTGTTTGGCCGCCAGCTCGTGCATGAGAAGGTGGGAGAGCTGGCCGGAACAGTTGGCGTGGTCTTTCAAGATTTTGAGGCGCAATTATTTTCCACCACCGTGCGGGATGAGATCGTTTTTGGCCTGGAGCAACTGGGCGTCGCTCCGGCTGAAATGCAGCCGCGGCTGGAAGAGGCGTTGGCGTTCGTGGGATTGTCTGGCTTTGAGACGCGCGACCCGACCACACTTTCAGGTGGACAAAAGCAACGCTTAGCCATCGCCGCGATTTTGGCGCTACGGCCGCAAGTGCTTGTGCTTGATGAACCGACAACCGATTTAGATCCCCAAGGAAGACAGGAGATTTTTGCGCTATTAAGCAGTATGCGCGCAAGGGGGCATACGCTCATTCTGGTCGAGCACGAACTTGCCGCCGCTGTCGATGCAGACATAGTCGTGCTTCTTTCGCAAGGAACAATTGTGGCTGCGGACCGTCCGGAAATCGTGTTGCCTCAAGTCGAACTGCTCGTCCAATACGGCGTACGCCCAAGAGACCTGGATCGGGTTATGGCGTCGTTAGGGTTCTCTGTTTTCCCACGCACGCTCGAAGAAGCAACAGCGATATTGCAAAAACATGTCTCTTTTAGTAAAAGAGAAAAATCCGTCGCGCGCGTCTCCCTTCGTGCGCGGCTTGCCGACGCGATCCCGCATAATGACCGACTAGAAGGCAAACCACCAGAAGAATTTTCGCGCCCGCGAGACGGTGCGTCGTCGTTCCTTCATCTTCAGTCAGTGTCGCATGTATATCCGGGCAACGCTTCTGCCGTTGCCAATGTGACGCTTTCGATAGAAGAGGGGGAATTTATTGCTCTGTTGGGCCAAAACGGTTCCGGAAAAACGACGCTGGCAAAGATTATGAGTGGACTACTGACGCCCACGCAAGGACGCGTATTGCTGCGCGGAGAAGCTCTGTCGCGTCTACCGTTGCACACCGTGGCGCAAGAAATCAGCTATGTGTTTCAAAACCCTGACCATCAACTCTTTGCGGCTACGGTGGAAGAAGAAGTCGCGTTTGGCCCACGGAATGTCGGTCTCACCCCGGCCGAGGTTGAAGCGCGCGTTCACGAGGCGCTTGCAGCGGTGGGCTTGAGCGCGCTGCGGACAGAAGATCCTTTTCTGTTGGGCAGAGGAGCGCGTCAGCGTCTGGCCGTAGCTGCTCTGCTGGCGCTGCGCCCGCGCTTGCTGATTCTTGATGAGCCGACTACCGGGCTCGATTTTCCAGAACAGCAACGTATGATGCAACTCTTGCGCCGTCTCCACGAAGAGGGCCGCACGATTATTATTATCACTCATACGCCATGGGTGGCGGCGGAATACGCACGCCGTGTCCTGCTTATGGCGCATGGACAGCTCTTGTGGGATGGCGAGGTGCGCGACCTTTGCGCTCGCCCTGAGCTCTGTGCGAGCGCTGCGTTTCGTCCGCCCGATGTGACCTTGCTTGGCGCCTATTATGGGTTCACACCGTTGTCGGTGGAGGAGTTTGTGGTCTGGAGCAAAAAACAACAAGATCCAGCTCGTCCGACAGAAAGAACGGGGCTGAGGCTGACCTCTACCTCTTCCTAGTGTCTGACTTTCGGTATGGCGCTTTTTCTGTATCTCGATCACAAGACGTTCGTGCATCGTCGTCACCCTTTGGTGAAGCTTTTCTCATTGCTCCTGTTTTTTGTGGCTGCTTTTGTGATGGAGCATCCGCTGTTTATTCTCCCCTTGAGTCTTGGGGTTCTCACGCTTATCGCGTGGTCGAGGTCATTGCCAACCCTCTATCGCTTGCGGATTGTATTTTTCTTTATCGCCGTGTTTACGATTCTTATCTGGAGTGTCTTCTACGGACGCGGCGTTCCTATTGCTGCAGTGTCTTTTCTGCCGGTGACGCGTGAAGGGGTGTTGTACGGCTTTGGCATGGCGACGAAGTTAAGTACGTTTCTCGCGACAGGGGCGCTGTTCCTCTCGACGACACGTATCGAAGAGTTTGCTTATGCCTTTACGTTGCTTGGACTACCGTATCGGATTAGCTTCACGCTGACGTTAGCGTTCCGTTTAGTGCCGCTCTTTCTCGAATCTGCATTGACTGTGGTCCAGGCGCAACGGTGCCGGGGGCTTGATCTCTATCGCGGCCATGTATTCCAGCGGCTGCGTCATTACGTTTTGGTGCTGATTCCTGTATTTATGGGGGCGCTACGACGAGCGGATCAAATGGCGATTGCGCTCGAAGTGCGGGGGTTCAATTCCGGTCGTCCACGAAGCTCGTATCAACGAGCGCCCTGGACTGGAGGGGACGCTGTCGCATTAGCGGTCGTACTCGGGATTACAGTGGTATATCTTGGGTTGTGGCGCGCTGGTTACGGGCGAATGAGTACTGCGGGGTAGAAGGCGTAGTGGGCTCAGACAACAATCTTACTGTGGCGCTTGCTAAAGAGAAGCTTTTCTACGAGGCCAAATCTTGGTGCCCCTATTATAGAGTTGTTGCCGCTAGTAGTTGACAGTCCGGAAACTGCGCTATTAAGATACCCCCGCTTCCCAATTTACACCCTGACACAAGAGGCAGGAGGACTATGGAAAACGTGCGCCGTGTCGTCATTACCGGCGTGGGGCTCGTCACGCCCCTGGGGACGGGGGTAGAAAAAAACTGGCAGGCCCTTTTGAAAGGCCGCTCCGGGATCGGTCCGGTCACCCGGTTTGAGGCCGCCGATTTCCCCACTCGTATCGCTGGAGAAGTCAAAGATTTTCATCCTGAGGACTTCATTGAGAAAAAAGAGATCAAGAAAATGGATCTCTTCATCCAGTATGCTGTGGCCGCCGCGCAGATGGCAATGGAAGAGTCACGCTTGCCAATTACCGCGGACAACGAGGATATGGTTGGGGTGATTGTCGGCGTGGGTATCGCCGGTTTGTCGAGTATTGAAGAATACCACAAGCTCTTTCTGGAATCTCGACTAAAGAAGGTGTCGCCGTTCTTCATCCCAAAGCTGATCGCGAACTTAGCGCCAGGACAGATTTCCATTCGCTATGGTGCGAAAGGGATTAACTATACGCCTACTAGCGCCTGCTCATCCGGAGCTCATGCAATTGGTGAAGCGTTTCGCCTGATTCGCCTTGGCGAGCAAGATGCAGTGATTGCCGGCGGTTCCGAGGCTGCACTAACCCCTCTCGGTTTGGGGGGGTTTATTGCTATGAAGGCGGTTTCTTCCCGGAATGATGAGCCTGAGAAAGCAAGCCGCCCGTTTGACCGCAACCGTGACGGGTTTGTCATGGCCGAAGGCGCTGGCATCCTTGTGCTAGAAGAAATGGAGCAGGCGAAGAAGCGTGGAGCAAAAATCTACGCTGAAGTGGTCGGCTATGGCGCCAACGCCGATGCGTACCATATCACGGCTCCCTCGCCTGAAGGTGAAGGCGCCGTCCGATGCATGCGTATGGCGTTGCGTAGTGGCGGAGTGAATCCTCTTGAGGTGGACTATATTAATGCTCACGGGACTTCCACGCCGTACAATGATGCAACTGAGACTCAAGCCATCAAGCGGGTTTTTGGGGAACATGCGGCGCGGTTAGCGGTCAGCTCGACAAAATCAATGACAGGTCATCTCCTGGGCGCCGCTGGGGGTGTGGAAGGAGTTTTTTCGGCGTTGGCTTTGTATCACCAATGCATGCCGCCGACAATCAATTATGAAGAGCCAGACCCAGAATGCGATCTGGACTATGTGCCGAATGTCGCGCGCCCTGCAAACATCCGCGTCGCGCTGTCCAATTCGTTTGGCTTTGGCGGCACAAACGCGTGTCTGGCGTTCCGTAGGTGGACAGAATAGCTATCAGACCCACCTACGTTGTATTGAGCTGCTCCCACTGACAGAAAGGGGGTGCGCATGGGCGCACGTATTGTCGGCACTGGCTCTGCGGTTCCATCGACTTGCTTGACGAATGACGATCTCTCTCGACGCGTTAATACCAGCCATGACTGGATCATCACGCGGACGGGCATTCACGAGCGGCGCGTCATGAAGCAGGGAGAAGATCTTCTTGACCTGATGCATGAGGCCAGTGTGCAGGCGCTGAAAGCTGCGGAGCTCAAGGCCACCGATCTGCAGGCGATTGTCGTTGCGACGGTATCCGGCGAATACTATTTCCCTTCTACCGCTTGTTTGCTGCAAGCTCGTCTTGGAGTTGACAATATTCCTGCCTTCGACGTCAGCGCTGCTTGTGCTGGGTTTGTATATGGGCTGTCGGTTATTCACAGTTACGCCAAAAGCGGCGACTATGGCCGGATGTTACTTGTCGGCGCCGATGCGCTGAGTTCAATGGTGAACTGGGAGGATCGCGCGAC
>DATLYA010000217.1:0-10601 GCA_035575235.1 Candidatus Methylomirabilota bacterium | reverse complement strand
CTACCATAAATGATTTTGTCTTTTCTGGTCAAACTCCCGCTCCCGCCTTGACTCTCGCTAGAGGGCATGCGACCAATGGCTCAAGCCCATGGAGACCTACGACTTTTTGATTATCGGCAGCGGCATTGCCGGCTTAAGCCTTGCCCTTAAGGCTGCCGCCCAGGGCTCTGTCGCGATTGTGACAAAAGACCGCTTGCCTGAAAGTAACAGTGCGTACGCTCAAGGCGGCATCGCGTCAGTCTGGAGTCCTGAGGATTCCTTTGCTGCGCATGTCCAGGACACGCTGATCGCCGGCGCTGGCCTGTGCCATGAAGATGTGGTGAAAGCGGTGGTGCAGGACGGACCGGAGCGCATTCGCGAGTTGATTGCCCTTGGGACCAACTTCTCGCGTCGCCCTGGCGGAGAAGAAGCCGAGTACGACCTCGGCCTGGAAGGCGGCCATTCTCATCGCCGCATCTTACATGCCTCCGACGCCACCGGTCAGGAAATTATCCGTGCGCTGATCGCTGCAGTGCGGCAACAGCCGAATATCCATATTCTAGAGAAGCACCTTGGCGTTGACCTGCTCATTCATGCGAGTCCGCAGGGAAGGGAATGCTGGGGTGCCTACGTGCTTGATCAGGAAACCAACCACGTAAAAACGTTGACGGCGCGAGTAACGGCTCTCTGTACTGGCGGCGCGGGAAAAGTATACCTGTACACGAGCAATCCTGATGTCGCCACGGGCGATGGGCTTGCGATGGCGTATCGCGCCGGCGCGCCGTTGGCCAATCTGGAATTTTTTCAGTTTCATCCGACGTGCCTGTTTCATCCAAAAGCCAAGTCTTTTCTGATCTCCGAAGCCTTACGCGGCGAGGGCGCTATTCTGCGGCGTCCAGACGGCGCGCCGTTTATGGCCCGGTATGACGCCCGCGCTGAGCTGGCGCCGCGCGATATTGTCGCCCGCGCCATCGACAGCGAGATGAAAACGCATGGGTTTACTCATGTGTTGCTTGATATTAGCCATCGCGACGCCGATTTTCTGCGTCAGCGTTTCCCCACGATTTTCTCGCGCTGCCGGGAGTTTGGCGTCGACTTGACGCAAGAGCCGATTCCCGTGGTGCCGGCGGCTCACTACTTGTGTGGCGGTGTTGTGACTGACCTTCATGGTGCGACCTCGATCAATCGCTTGTACGCCGCCGGCGAAGTGGCGATGACAGGGCTGCACGGCGCCAATCGGCTCGCGTCAAACTCGCTGCTCGAAGCCGTCGTATTTGCGCATCGAGTGTTCCTCCACGCCAATGCATTTCTCCTGGAGAATAAACGCCAGCCCCCCTCCTTCCCGGATTGGGATCCCGGGCATGCGGTCAATAGTGATGAGATGGTAGTAGTGACGCATACCTGGGAGGAGATTCGTCGGCTGATGTGGAACTACGTCGGCATTGTGCGCAGCAATCGCCGCCTTGCGCGCGCCCAACGGCGTATTGCCTTGATTCAAGAAGAGATCCGCGAATACTACTGGAACTTTCTGGTCACCGGTGATCTCCTTGAATTACGCAACCTGGCGACTGTGGCGGAGCTGATTATCCGCTGCGCCAGTATGCGGCGCGAAAGCCGCGGATTGCATTTTACGCTTGATTATCCCCACCCTGACGATCAGCACTGGCGGCGGGACACCATCGTGCGGCTGGGGCAATAGCGCGACTTGAGGGTCCAGATGGAGCCACAGAAATCCAGGAGCGC
Source organism: Candidatus Methylomirabilota bacterium (assembly GCA_035575235.1). Taxonomy (GTDB): domain Bacteria; phylum Desulfobacterota; class Binatia; order Bin18; family Bin18; genus SYOC01. Next base: position 8,879 of record DATLYA010000217.1, on the reverse strand, counting down.
CTTCCCTCTCTCCAGATCATACGCCGCCTTCAGAACCCCATTTCCAGACCAACCGCTGGAATCGCATCGGCCCGAAGACCATCATCGTTCAGAGGGACAAAGACCGTGGCGAATCCCACCACTGCTCGTTCGGTTCCGAAGGGGCTGATCTTGAAGCCGAGATTAAGGTCAACAAGATCAGTGCTCAGTTTCGCTGACTTACGGAGAAAAACCGGTATCGTTGCCGGCGTCGCCTCCGAAGAAGAGCCCTGGTTGACAAATTGTCTGACACTGACGTTAATCCGGTCCGTCTTCAGATTTGAGCTGCCTACAACGTCAGCCAAGAAAGCAATTTGCTCAATCAGCCTCAGTGTAATCCCTCCAGCATAACGTCCGCGGCTGCGGTCCGAGTCATCGAAGTTGAGCTCTATGCCGCCGCTGGCGTGGATGTCGAGCGGACCATACTCCTGCGCCATTGTCAGAAAAGGAGTGAGCGTAATATCTCCTATGCCTTGAAAATTCTCCTCGTCGCCGGTAGGGATGCGTAAGGAAAGACCTCCGGCGAGATTAAACCCATTAGCTTCCCAGACATGGTATTTCGTGCGGAGCTGCAGGTCGCCGACCCCAGTTTTGTCAGCACTCGAGGAACGCTCCTCGTCCACCCTGCCGGCGGCGACGTCAAAGAAATGAGTGGCGGGAACGCTTTTATTATTGAGATGAGCATGGGCGCGCAGATGCAGGGAAGTAAACACTACTGGCAGGAGGAAGTTCACATCCCAGCGATCGGTGACGCCATACGTGGCGAACAATGACACCACATGCGACCGTAAGGCGAATCGTTCGAAGGTCAAGGTGGCGGTGTCGTTTTCAAAGGCGGGAGTTCCCGGGCTCGGCGGGTTCCCACAGCAATCGTTATGGCGCAAGGTGGTAAACTGCAAGCCGTCAAGATCCTTGCCGTCGAGCTCATCGAAGTCCACGTATAGGTAGGAGAAGCCGATATCGAACTTATTGACGCCCAAGGTTTGGGGGCGTTCAACAAACACTGGCCCCAGCGAGGTTGAGGAGCGTTCGAACACTTGCAATTGTGAATTGTAACGAAAAGTGAATCCCGGCGCGGTCGAGATGGCTGGAAAGTCCGCCGCACTCGGGGCCAATTGTTTGACCAACAGTCCGAGGGTTGCGAGGCTGTCGCTGGTAAAGTGTGCGCGATGAGGGACATTATTGACTGAAGGACGGACATCGAGCTCAATGCCAAGTGCGCCAAAAGGCGAATTGATGCGATCAGCTAAACTACGCGCTGCAGCCTGAGGGACGCCTCCAAGCAAGAGGACCGCACAGACGAGACCCCAGACAATACCCTTCATCTCCCTCTCCTTTCGTCTGCCTCCGCCAAAACTTGCTGTGCAGAACAACACCCGCGAGAGACCTATGACAGCGGCAAAGCTATGAGAAAAAGACGGGCAAGTCAAGGCAGCGATAGTCTCACAGAGTTGCGCTTCACAGCGCAAAAAAAGCCTTCTTGGCGCTTACCGCCGAATCACAATCTGGCCGTCGGCTCGTTTCTCAAGCGTAAACTCTATACGGTCAGGATGAGGAAGGCTTTGTCCGTCCACAGTGTCAATACGCCGAAAAGATATCTGGGCCTGCGTCCCGTTTCGGTCTATGTTGATGTCAGTCAATGTCACCCGGAACTCCTTGTATGGCGCAAGCGTCCTGCTCAAGTCGGCGGACGCTTGCTTGGGCACGACGCCGAGCGCCACTAACGCCTCGACATCTTTCCCTTCCCACGCGTGTCGATAGGTTTCCAACCACGCCTGGATTTCCGCCTCGCTCAACTGCGGCAATGCCGGAGGAGCGGCGACCTCGAGCGGGCGTATTTCGATCGTCCATTCGCGAGGAGCGCTCTTCAGTCCATCATCATTGACGGCTACTACCGATAGCCGATACGTTCCAGCCCGCGATTCGACGTAATGAAGATCGCCAGTCTCAGTCGTGCGCAGGAGGCTATCGTTGACGCTCCACTGATACCGCAGTCTGGCCTTCGGCTCACCAGCCGTCGCGCCTGGAAGCGTCGCCCCAACAGAAAAGTCCAATGCTTGCCCCGCTTGCGCCACAAGTTGAGTCCTCGCAGGAGTAGCGCTCGTGATCTGCGGCGGAAGGGCGGGCGCTTTGGGCGTAATGTTCCAGACGACCTGGCGACTCTTGCCTGTTTTATCTATAATATCAACCGTTATCGCATGCGGCGCTGCGCTCAAGGAGGCCGGCAAGCGCCAGCTTTTCGCATCGCCTCGGACCTGCTCTTCGCCGTCCACTGACCACACATACACCAGGCGATCATCTCTGTCTGGATCGGCGGCCTGGACGCTGAAATTGACTGTCGCTCCCGGTTCAATCTCGACCGGGGTTCCCTTGGGTGAAATTCCTACCACTGTGGGCGGTCGATCTACATCCTGCACCCGCACGGACCAGATTTGTTTCGTCGTCAATTTTGCGCTGTTCGTCACCTCGACTCTTACCTCTTTTGGTTTCTCTCCCGCCGCATCGAAATCCGGTTTATAGGTCCAGGTTTTTTTGCCGCTTTCTTGTTGTTTTTTGTCGTCAAGAAACCAGGCATAGCGGAGCAGACCTTGCTGAGGGCTTTCGGCTTCAACGGTGAAGTTCAGGCTTTTTCCCTCTTCAACAAGCAGTTCTCTCTCCGGCGGGGGACTTATCTGCGTGAGCCGGGGAGGCTCGCGTAAAGGAGGTAAAGGAGGAGGCAGCGGCGCGGCTTTCGCAAGCTGTTGCGGGGACTCAGCAACAGGGGGATTTTCCTTCCGCTCTGTCGCTCTATTCTCGGGGGGAGAATCTTTCGCGCCGTCAGGGGTTCTCGCCTGCGCTTCTTTGCCTTTCTCCTCTTCAGGAGGACCAGCGCTCTGTTCTGGCGCAATTGACGCTTCTGTTTTGGATTTCTCTTCTTCCTTAGCAGGAATATTGGTAGGGGAGACAACTTCAGGCTGGTTGTCTTTTTCTACCAAAGGCTGGGGCGAGGCGCTCTGAGATTGAGGAGCCGCGCTTGGACGCGATCCGGAGCGTTCTGGGGCGCGTAGGAGAGACGAACGGAACATCCCGGCATGATAGAGAGAGCCAAGGATCACAAACAGAGAGCCAATACTGACAACAACATATACATGAAATTTCTTCCACAGGGCAGAGTCTACAGAGAGAGAGAAGCGAGGAGACTGGGCGGAAACGCCAACAGTCTCCTCCTTTTGCTGCAGCTGGAGAGTCGCAAAGAGGGAAGCCGCTTGCTCATACTTCCCCTGCGCTTCGCTGTATCTCCCATGTTGAAATAAGCTCTCTCCCTCTGCAAGCGTTTTCTCGGCCCGCCGTTTTTGTCGACCTTTTGTCACGCGTATCTTGCGATGAAGCGCGCGAGCATGCTCCTGAGCTTGTTCTGCCTGCGTTTTTTGCCAATAAAGAACGACGGCTGTCTGAATCGCTTGGAAGAGTTCTGTACTTTGTGCAAACTCTTTTTCCGCAGCGCTGAAATCTTCCCGAGCAAAAGCCCGGTTCGCCGCCAGGAAGACCTCTGAGGCTTCGGCTGTTTCTTTTGGAAAGAGAGTTGCTCCTTCTGCGGCGTCATGTTGCGCTTGCAATGCTTTTTCGCGCGCCGCTACCGCCAGCCGATGCGCCTTGGCGCGCTGGGCGCTCTCTCGAACTTGGGCAAAGAACTGTTGCGCCTGGAGAAACGCAGCCTCTGCCTGCGTCCATTGCCGGGCCTTCAGGCTTTGTGCTCCTCGCTGCTGGTTATCGGTCGCCTGCTGATAGAAAGAGGCTGCATATTGTTGCGCGTCACTCTTGTCTACCGTCGCCTGTTCTCGGGCCGCTTGCTGCTGCGCATCTAGCGCTTGTTGCCGCTGCCGTGCTGTATCTGCTTCTGCGCGCGCGAGCGCGTAAAGTCGGGCTGCTTGCTGATACTGCCCTTCAGCTTCTGGATACTTATCCCCTCGCCATGCCTGTTCAGCTGCGGTCTCCAGCCGTTGTGCTTCTTGCCACTTCTCGTTTTTCGCGAGCCATTGCCTGAGTGGTTCGGGGATCTGTTTAGCCTCTGTGACGTGATGCTGGGCTGTCTCAGCCCGTTCGCGCGCCGCAAGTAAGACGGCTCTTGGCTGCAACTGGATGAAGCGCTGCCGAGCTTGTTCATACAACGCAAGCGCCTGCATAAATTCCTGTCTATCTTCGCAGTCTTGCCCTTGAGCGATTAGTTGCTGAGCCTGAGCGAATTCTGTACGAAAACGCTCGTGTCCGCCCACCTGTTCTATCTGGACGCGCTCTTCCGCCGCACGTTTACGGGCTTCCTCTGCCGCCTGACGGGCTTGCTCCTTAGCCGCCGCCGCCTGCTGACGAGAGTGTTCAAATTGCGCTCGCGCTTGAGTAAAAGTTGAGGCGGCGGCGGCCCAGGCTTTGGCCGCGAACTGTTGTTCACCGGTGGCGTTGAGGACGTGCGCCTCATTGAAAAGCGTAGCGGCGTACTGACCTGCCTGCGCCTCTACGGCCGCCTGCTGCGCTTGCGCCGCTCCTTGGCGGGCTACAGTAGCCGCCTCATAGTCGCGGCGCGCGGCCTCCGCCTCCTGCAAGGCTCCATAATAAACCGTCAGGACAGCGGCATACTGCTCGGCTGCCTGCTGGTAGGATTCTCTTCCCCACTGCTCCAGTGCTACCCGCTCCTGCTCTGTAGCCCGCACCTGGAGTGGTCCCCACCACTGGGCCAGCGGCTGCAGTCGCTCTTTGAGGGTGTTGATCTGCTGCTGTGTGACCTCAGCCTGCCGGCGTTGCGCCTGCTGCACGGCCTCGTTAAAGAGTTCTTGAGCTTGCAGGAAAGACGTCTCCGCTTGTTCCCAGGCTTTACGACTGAGCAGTTGCTCTCCAAGCGCCAGTTTCTGTCGCGCCGCAGCTTCGACTTCTTGCGCATGGCGCGGCGCAGCTATTTGCTCCGCCTTCTCCTTGCTCTGCTCGGCCTGCCGCTGGGCGTTCAAGGCTCGTTGTCGACGCTGCTCTTCCTCTGCTTGCCGCGCCGCTTCGGCTTGTTTTATCCGCGCTGTTGTTTCACGTTGTTGCTCTTCATGAGCAGCCTGCTGTAACTGCTCAAAACGATGCGCCGCCTGTCGATACAAAACGAGAGCTTTATCGTGCTCCTCCCTCTCTTCATGACTCCCCGCGGTCTCGACTACGCTAAGAACCTCTGCCCAAGCGCTCGCGAATCGTTGCTCCGCTCCCGCCTCTTTCGCGTCGTGGCGCACCGTCTCCATGTAGAGGCGCGCCTGCTCATATTTTTGCATCGCGGCTTGATACAGGGCTCGCGCTTGCGTAAATTCTTCGCGCGCCAGCGCGTCAGCGGCTTGCTGTTCGGTGTTTGTTGCCTCTTGCCAGGAGGCGGTTGCGAATTGTTCCACGCCCTTACTCAGGGCCGCCTCCCGTATCGCGCGCGTTTGGGCTTGAATAGCTTCTGCTTCTTGTTTAATTCCATGGCGATACGCAAGGTCCCGTGCGTCCTCAAAAATGCTAGACGCCTCCATATAAGCGGGCTGCGCTTGCTCATACTGCTGTTGTTTCCAGAAATCGTCGGCCTGCGTTTGTAGCGCTAAAGCGCGGCTGTAGAAGGTGCGCGCTCGCTCACGCGCGTTGTAGCGATCCGCGTCCGCTTTCACGCTCAGCATCGCTTGCCGCGCCTGCTCGGCCTTGTGCAAGAGTACGGCGGCGGCCGCCGTCTCATATGCCTGGGTAAAGCACGTGAGCGCGGCGTCGTACGCTTTCCGCGCAAGCCCGTATTGTGCGTCGCGGAAGAACGCTTCCCCATCTTGTTCATGCGCCAGCCCTTGCGTAAAAAAAGCCGCCGCCCATTGCGGCGCGTCGGCGCGTTCCGCCCTCTCGCGCGCGTCTTGCCTTGAATAAACTCCATGACAATGTAAGAAAGATTCAAGGAAGCGTCCCTGCCACTGCCCAGCACTTCCACGATATTGCGGTGGCGCAAGCGAGTCATGATTTGCACCTCCCGCTCGAAGCGCGCCGCCAGCTCCGGATTTTCCAACAACTGCGATGGAATCACTTTCAAGGCCAAGATTGTCTTGTGCTCGACGTGGCGAACTTTGTACACCACGCCCTGCCCCCCCTGGCCTAGCTGTTCCAGCTCTTCATATTTGTTGGAGTACACCCGGTTCATGCGCGTGTTCGCTGCTCTGCTGAGAGCCCCGATCCATATCGCCTTCGTACACCCATCATCTTGCTATTCTTTTTTATTTACATGCCTTTACGGACTGCAATTAGCAATAGGATGGATGGACCGATGGGTAAGGACTGCGGCGCCGCTGGAGTTCCAGCGGCGCGCGGCGCTGACGGTTGGAAGCATGGGCTGGGCAGGCGCAGAATCATCTCATGAAGCTCACGCAGCGCCCTCCTCATGCAGAGCTTTTCCGGTGCGCGGCGCTGACGGCGGTCATGCGCCTCTCGCACGCCCTACAGCAACTGTAACCGCTACCGTTCAATCTCCGCAAACAGCGGCAACTGACTGCCTTTAGGGCGTTCGCCTACCGGGACGGGGTAACGTCCGGTGAAGCAGGCGTCGCAGAAGCCGCCAAACCGCTCTTCCTTGAGGGCGGCATACATCGCCTCTTCGCTGAGATAGGCAAGGCTGTCCGCCGTGATGAATTGACAGATTTCCTCAACCGTATGTGACGACGCGATTAACTCGCGGCGGGTCGGCGTATCGACACCGTAGAAGCAGGGGTTTATGGTTGGGGGAGAGCTGATGCGCACATGCACAGCGCGCGCGCCGGCGTCGCGAATCATTTTAACGATTTTTCGGCTGGTCGTGCCGCGCACGATGGAATCGTCCACAACGACCACCCGTTTGCCGCGCAGGACTTCCGGCTGCGCATTGAGCTTTACTTTGACGCCAAAATGGCGGATCGACTCGTGCGGTTCAATGAACGTGCGGCCGACATAGTGATTGCGAATGAGTCCCATTTCAAAGGGCAAGCGCGCCGCTTCAGCATAGCCCAGCGCCGCCGGCACGCCGGAGTCCGGCACGGGAATCACAATGTCCGCGGCGACCGGCGCTTGCCGCGCCAGTTGCCGTCCAAACTCCTTGCGCGTTTGATAGACGCTGCGGCCATAGACGAGGCTATCTGGCCGGGAGAAATAGATATGCTCGAACACACAGCGGGAGAGCGGCTCATGCGGGAAGGGCGAATACGACGTCATGCCTTCCGGAGCAAAACGCAACACTTCGCCAGGTTCGATTTCCCGCTCGTAGGCGGCGCCGATGAGATCGAACGCGCACGTTTCCGACGCCACCACGAAGGTTTCTTTTCCGCTGTCACGGATTCGACCTAACGCCAACGGTCGGAAGCCGTACGGATCGCGCACAGCGATCATTTCCTGCTCGCTCAGGAATACGAGCGAATAGGCGCCGCGCACTTGCCACAAGGCTTCGATAATGCGCTCCACCAACTCCGGGGCGCGCGAGGCGGCGATGAGGTGCAGAATCACTTCGGTGTCGACCGTGGACTGAAAAATGGAGCCGCGCGCCTCAAGGCGCATGCGCAAGTCGTCGGCGTTCACCAGGTTGCCATTGTGTGCGACCGCCAGGGAGCCATGCGTGTATTTGACCACCAACGGCTGGCTGTTCTTGAGCAGCGTTGAGCCTGTGGTGGAGTAGCGATTATGCCCAATCGCGCTCGGACCTTCGAGGCGACGGATGATTTTCTCATCGAAAATGTCCGCCACGAGCCCCATGCCGCGATGCACGAGCAAGGTTTGGCCGTTTGAGGAAGCGATGCCGGCGGATTCCTGTCCACGATGTTGTAAAGCGTATAACGCCAGATAGGCCAGATTCGCCGCTTCGGGATGTCCGTAAATGCCAACCACTCCGCATTCTTCACGGAAGCGATCAAACACCTCATCTTCGTGTGACACGATGCCTCCTATTTGACTCTCGTCAGGCAACCTGAAACACCGGAAACCGGAGAACCGGCGATAGGACGCATCGGAGATGAAAAAAGAACATGGCCTTTTCTTTGACTCTCCTTCCGCTGCCCCGGTTCCCCGATTCTGCTCTTGTCCTTTACTTGGTGACCGCTGATTGGCCTTATCTGCTTAGTTTCCGTGAGAGAGCGGTGCGCCATTCATTTTGTAGCATATCCACAGGCGTACGTAGATACCCCTGCACCTCGAGCTCCGCCCCACCGACCTCACCGAGTTCCGTTAACGAAACATCGGCGGCTCGCGCCAGTTCTTGCAGGCGCGGCAACGCAGTTCGCGGCAAGGACGCCAAAACGCGGGACTGGCTTTCACCGAAGAGCAAGGCGTCTGGACGCATATTGCCCTTAAGGGCGACGCGAGCGCCGATAACTCTTTCTGGCTGGGAGATGCAGGCTTCCGCTAAGGCGACCGCTAGACCGCCTTCCGCCACGTCGTGGGCCGAAGAAAACAGCCCTTCGCGCGCGGCGGCCAGGCAAAGGGCTTGCACGCGCTTTTCCTTTGCCAGATCAAGCATGGGCGGCGCACCCGCCGTACGTCCATGTATGACCGCCAGATATTCACTCGCGCCGAGTTCTTCCTGGGTGTCTCCTAAGAGCACGATGACATCGCCTGAGTTTTTGAACCATTGCGTGACATGGTGCCTGAGCTCAGCCAAAACGCCAACAGTCGCGATGGTCGGGGTTGGTGGAATCGCTCGCCCTTCCGTCTCGTTATAGAAACTGACATTGCCGCTGACCACGGCGAGGCCGAGCGCCAGACACGCGTCGCGGATGCCGGCAATCGCTTGCTGGAACTGCCACATAACTTCAGGTCTCTCAGGGTTGCCGAAATTCAGGCAGTCAGACAACGCCACTGGACGAGCGCCGCTAACCGCCAGGTTG
>DATLYA010000216.1:0-44454 GCA_035575235.1 Candidatus Methylomirabilota bacterium | reverse complement strand
AGGAGGGTTCTTGTTTGACGAACGTCTGGCATGCCTTCACCGCCCGTTTCCCCCTGGGCTCGACCACTGGAACAAGCAGACGGCGAACCATGAGCGCTCGTCGGTCCACCACGCGCGCAGCTGAAAGGCATGACGGGCCAGCTGGGCGACAATCTCCTCAAGAGCAAACTTCCGTGAGATTTCGGTATGGATAGTCTCTCCAGGGTAAAACGTCACTTGCAAATCAAGAGCATGAATCGGCACGCGCTGCTCACGTCCGCTACGGAGGTGCATTTCAATCTGATGCTGCTCTCTATTGTAAAACGCGACGTGCGAGAATGCTGATGCATCAAACCGAGCCTGGAGTTCACGGTTCATGCGCCGGAGTAAATTCAAATTAAACGCCGCGGTCACCCCGGCGGCGTCATTGTACGCTGACTCAACGATTTCGATTGGCTTACGGAGGTCCAGGCCGATCAGGAGAAAATCGCCAACCTCCAGCGTTTGTGTAAACTGCGTAAACAACTGCTCCTGTTCGGCAAGAGAAAAATTGCCGAGATTGCTGCCCAAGAACAACACGAGACGGCGCGGCGACGGCGGCAGGGCGGTCAAGCCAGTCAGATACTCCGCCGCCAACGCATGCACCCGAAGATACGGATATTCAACGGTCAACTTCCGCGCCGTCGCTTCTAACATCGCTGTGCTAATGTCGATTGGAACGTAGTGCGTCTGGTATCGACGCCGTTGACATTCATTAAGCAATAGCCGAGTTTTCGCTGAGCTGCCGCTGCCTAATTCAACGATCGTGCAATCTCCTACAGCGTCGATAATCTCCGGCGCATAGCGGGCAAGGATAGCCGCTTCCGTGCGCGTCAGGTAATACTCGGGTTGCTGACAGATCGCCTCAAACAACAACGACCCTTGGTGGTCGTAAAAATATTTGGGCGGGATGGTTTTCTGTTGCCGGCGCAGTCCCAGCGCTACATCCTCACGGAACCGGGAGCGAATCTCGGCCGGTACGGTAATGCGCAGACGGTCAGGAGAAGAAGAGTAAGCATCCATAAATATGTGCCACGATGACGAGCGTCAGGCATCCTGAGCGCAACGGAAACCCGCAAAGATCTCCCGTACCCAGGGGTGATACCAATTTCTGAACGTTGTGCGCCGCACATGGCGGCGCGTCGCCCAGGAACCGCCGCGGAGCACCCGATGTTGTCCGTCAAAATACGGCGTCGAATACCCCTCGTAGGGATACGCCACGAAGCCCGGATACGGCGCGAACCACGAGGCAGTCCACTCCCACACCTCTCCGCTTCCCTCCACTACCCCCAACGATGCGGCTTTTTCCCACTCCACTTCGGTGGGCAACCGTTTGCCAACAAAACGGGCGTAGGCGTCAGCTTCATACCAACTGACACACATGACCGGAGACTTCATTCTCAGCGCAGCTATCCCTTGCACTCCAATCTCCAGCCATTGTCCAGCATCCCAACGCCAGTAGAGCGGATGTTCAACAGCATGCTCTTCGCGCCAGCGCCAGCCTGCGCCACTCCACAGCCCTGAGTTGTGATATCCGCCGGCGTCAATGAAGCGGACAAACTCGGCGTTCGTCACAGGCGCACGATCAATAACGAATGACTTAACGAACACCTCATGTTGCGGTCGCTCATTGTCGAGCGTCGTTGCCATATCGTTGCTGCCCATCAGGAAAGGACCGGCGGGAACGAACGTCATCCCAGACCAAGCTCCTGCTGCGGCAAAACTCTCACTCCACCCCTCCCCCGCTTTTGCGGGACACGGAGAAAAACCTTGCCGACGACCCGCCGCCAAGAGCCGCTTGATAAGGAGCATAGTCTCAGTGTGCTGCTCTTCATGTTGCAGGAGCATGTTGAAAATATTGCCGTTTTCCAACAAGGGGTGTTTCGCCGCCAAGTCCGCCACGTTGAGAAAAGCGAACACCCGCTCACGTACGGCGTCGAGATACGCCAGGATCTCAGCGCGGGCAGGAAGATAGATACGGTTCGGCTTCGGATTATCTGTTGGGGTAAAGAAGCGCTCATACGTCACGGAGAGTGGAGGCTCGTTTTGACATTGTTGGAGAATCCAGAACGCCTCGGTTACGCCAATGTGCCCAAGGTGCCAGCCCAGTGGACTGAAATCCGTATGCGCCTGACAACGAAAATCAGTCTCGTCTACATCCGCAAGCAACTGCAGCGTATACGCCCGCGCCTCTTCCATTGCAGTGCGGATATTGGCGGCACGATTCACGCGCAGACTCTCCGTTCCAAGGAATACCGTTGCAGTGCAAGGGAGGCATCGTACCCGACAATGCAATCCTCCGGTATGATGCTCCAGTCGTCTCCAGCCCACAGTCGCTCCGAGGCGATCACGGCGGCGTGCGGAAAAATGCCGGCATCCCTGACGCAGTACAAAGACGGCGCCGCCCCGATATTGGCGAAGCGCGACGCAACGATTATCTCGCCGTCAGTGAGCGCGAGGTTGAGCGCCACGCGCACCCCCACGTCTTCCGCCCAGGCGTCAATCTGGCTAATCGTGTCGGACAGCGCGGCAACCATCGCTTCGAGCGAAATCATTTGACCATGGAGAAAATTCAGAAACAGGGCGAAGAGGTGTTCCGAATCCGTTGAGCCGTGAATGGCTGTGTAGTACTCATCCTGCAGCGCGTCGCGAATCCGGCGCATGAGCGTGAAACGAAAATTTTCGATGTAGCCGTTGTGCATGCACATGAACTGTTTGTAGGCGAACGGTTGACAGTTGCTCTGATCGACAGAAATCCCTGGCGTGGCGCTGCGGACATTCGCGAAGATGCACTCTGAAGTAATATGGCGGCTGAGGCTCGGCAGGTTTCTATCGCTCCATATGGGACAGACGTTCGTGTATACGCACGGCGTCGGATCAACCATACGATTGTACCACCCCACGCCAAACCCATCGGCGTTCACCGTTCCGGCAGTCATCTCCAGCGGCTGATAACTCTGCACAATCAGTGAGTGCGTGGGTTTACTGATCACCTGTTCTAGAGTAGTCGGTTGGCCGAGATATGCAACAAATCTGCACATAGCTAGTAATGAGTGCTGAGGACTGACACCAGCCCTTCCCCGCTCAGCGCTCAGTCCTCGTTGCTCAGTCCTGCTCCGCCCATGGCGACTGCTCGGGTTGCTTTAACACCATCCGCCGCAGGCGTTCGGCTTCGGCGTGGATCTCTTCATAACTAGCGCCAAAGAGATCCACCTGCGCGAGCACGACGCCAAACTCGCTCATTTGCCTGACAGAATCAGCCTCGGAAAAATAGAGGGTGACGCCAGGAATTGTGCGTGCGCGCGCAAAGTCGAGCAACCGATCGGCGCGACCTTCAGCAAAGGTAATAAAGTTAAACTGCCCGCCCACCTGTTTTGCCGCGCGTGTGTCAGAGGCGGGATTACACCCGCAGGCTAACTGCAATCCCGCCTCATAGACACATGCGCCAAGGCAGCGACGATAAAGTTGATAGAAGCACGTCGCCGCGCGTCCGTTCATTTCCGTCAGCGTCACGTCATCCTCATGGCACCAGAATTCAATATTGAAAAAGCCGTTATCCAACCCGACGCTGCGGATCGCTTCCTTTGCCCGCTGCGCCAGTAAACGTTGGATATGGCTGGGATGCCGCGACGGCAACGAGAAATTATCGATCACGCGCGAGCCTGGATAGGTGTTGGTGTCTGTAATCGCCCAGATATGCGGCTCGTTCCGATACACCCACCCTTCGACGGTGACTTGCGGCCCATCGACAAACTCCTCAACCAGCATAATATCGCGCGTCGCCAGCGGATACGTATTAAGGTCCACGTACCGGCGAAAGAACGGATAATAGAGCGGCGACCATGCGCCATAATCGCGTCGCGCTACCGCCAGCGCCCGTTGCAGATCCTCAGGCGACTCAAGCTTAAAGCCAAGAATGCCCAGGTTGAGCCACGGCGGTTTGATGTAACAGGGATAGGCTGGAACCGCCGGCTGCTCGTCATGCAGATCTATGTACGTGCAGCGAATCGGCGACGGTTCGCGGCGCCGTGAATAGTATTTATGAATGCAGAGAAAGACCGACTCGATGCTTGGGCCAGGAAACCCGAACTCCTCACACAATGCCGCCGCCGCCAGATCGGCAACGTCACGGGAGTAATACACCGCATCAATATGATGCGTGCGGATGTAGGCCCGACAACGATCAATGTACTCTAGCAGATCCAGTTCAGGAGACGGAGTACGCGGATTGAGCGGAGCGTCAAGGAGATGAAAATGGTAACCAGAGAGACTGGCGATTGCCTTGCGATCTCGTTGTGAAGGGCAGGTAATCAACACCTCCATCATAGTCTCCTCCAAGGCCGCACGCCCGGGCATTCTAGTCAGTCGCATTGTTATGTCAACCATTGTTCGCTTTCAGCCGTCAGCCATCAGTTTTCAGCCAGACCAGGAGCGCCCGAGCCAGCTTCAGCTGCTTTGCTGACCGCTGATCGCGCTTTTGCCTTTTGCTTTCTCTGTCGGGGCACGCTATACGGAAAGATATCTGGCAGTCGCTCAGGAGGGAGATGATGTTACTTTATCTCGATACCAGTCGCGCTCCCAATCCCAGAAAGGTCCGTATCTATCTGGCAGAGAAGGGACTCACGATTCCAACGAAAGAACTCAATCTCCGCGCGGGCGAACAACGCACGCCAGAGTTTCTGCAGAAGAATCCATTTGCCGGCGTACCGATTCTTGAACTCGACGACGGGACGGTGATCGCTGAGTCGCTCGCCATCATGGAATATTTAGAAGAGTTGTATCCGAACCCGCCGTTAATTGGCGCTACTCCAGTCGCGCGCGCGCTCGTGCGCATGTGGGAGCGGCGCTGCGAAATTGGCGTCTACCTGGCCGCTTCTCGCATGGTGCTGAACAAAGGAGAGGTGTCCGACCACGCGCGCAAAACGCTGGTCGCCAGACTTGCCTTAATCAATGACGGCTTAGCAGGGCGTGAGTGGCTGGCCGGGCAGTTCTCAATCGCTGATATTATGCTCTTTATTGGCCTGGAGACCGCGCATCACGGACAGTTTGCTCTTGATCCAGCCTGGACCAATATCAGCCGCTGGTACGCCGCCATGAAGGCGCGGCCAAGCACCCAGGCATAAAGTTCTCGGTCCTTAACTCCGTTACAGTTCCGCTCAGCCTGAAGGGAGCCATAACGACCCCAAAGAGCGCTCAGCTCGCCCTGAGCTTTTCGCCTCCGCTCACCGTCAGCGTAACGGCGAAGCCGCAAAGTCGAAGGACGAGCAGAAGCCTCTTCGCTGCGAAAGCAACAAAGTCACACGGTACATTTTATACAAACAACCTCTGTGAAGCAGTCCTTCCTTGCCATCCGCCATCGGCAGATTCGTCCCTATGCCATTTTCTTTGCGCTTACCTATTTTATTCAAGGACTCACCGATCTCGCCTCAGGATTCGCCAACCAGCCGATTCAGTTTCTTCTCAAAGAGCAGCTAGCGCTTCCCGCCGCGCAGACCAGCTTTTTCTTCGGCGTGGTTGGTTTGGGCTGGACCATCAAACCGTTCTACGGCCTCCTGTCTGATTTCTTTCCGCTTTTTGGCTATCAACGCAAAGGCTATCTCTTGCTCATGAGCGCGATTGGAGCGGTGAGTTGGCTGACACTGGCCGTACTTCCATTACAGTATGCATCTCTCCTCGTTTTCCTCACGCTCTGTGCAACGACGCTCGCCTTTTGTGACGTCATGACAGACGCCCTGATGGTGGAAGTGGGACGCCCACTCCAACTCACTGGCAGTTTGCAAGCGTTGCAGTGGGCGTCGATCAGCGTTGCTTTTACTCTTGCGCAATTCGCCGGCGGATATTTGTCTACTCATGCGACACCGCAGACCGTCTTCCTGCTGTCCGCCCTGTTCCCCATGGTCACGTTCCTTGCATCCCTCAGCCTCGTGCGAGAACCCAGCAGCAGAATGCGTCAAGGAAGCCTACACGACACGCAGCAGGCGCTCTGGCAGGCGGCCCAGTCGCGTTCGTTGTGGATAGTGGCGGGGTTTTTGTTCTTCTGGAACTTCAGCCCTTCACTTGGCGCGCCGTTGTTGTACTACGAGACGGACGTTTTGGGCTTCTCGAAAATATTTATTGGCGCATTAGGCGCGCTCGGCAACATTGCAGGCGCGCTCGGCGCGTTGATTTTCTTTGTCTCTTGCCGCACAATGCCTGTTCAGAAACTGCTCGTGATCGCCATCGCGCTCGGCGTCGTCTCCACAGTAAGCTTTGTTGGATTGGTGGGTCCCGTTTCCGCCGTGCTGATCATCTTTGTCTTCGGCATGCTCTCGCAGATGACGCATCTGGCGGTGCTGGACCTCGCCGCGCGCTCGTGTCCAGTGCGCGCAGAGGGCACGGTGTTCGCGCTGTTGATGTCATGCCTGAATGTCGGCAGAACCGGCTCAACGGTCTTGGGAGGATGGCTGTACGATCACGCCGGACTCACGCCGCTTATTGTTGTCAGCGCCGGGTTCACGGCGCTGTGCTGGCTGCTTGTGCCGCTGTTACGATTCAGCGATCACCAAGGATCATGAGAGAAAAACTCTATGAGAGTAGCGAGGTTCTCGAAACCCATGCTCGCTCATGACTCGGCTACTCTCTCAGTAAGTTGTCTTTCTCAAACGACTGCCTTCCTTGCCATCCACCGAGAACGTCAGCAGTACATTCCCGGGCATGCCGCCCCAGAATCCATAGCCGGAATTGATATACACCATGCCCGACTACCGTCGGACCGGACCCGTCGAGTGAGCCGCTGAACTTCATATTGCCGATCTCGAGTGCATCCACGATATCTTGCGGTCCCATCAGTTTTAAGGCGCTCAATTGCGGCGCGCGCGTGGGCTTGTTGCTGGTATGGCATTGCACGCAGTGCTGTGTATAGAGTTTTTCACCATTCAGTGCAGCGCCACTCAGCGGGCCGACTGCCCATCCCGGGGCTGCCTGCCCAGCGAAAAATAGCAACAGAACCAGTCCCAATACTTGACCCATGCTCCACCGCCTCTGGTGAACAGCTTTCACCATCACGTTGGACCTTATGTGTATCCCTCCTTATGCTTTCCTGCCAGTCTCGAAATACCGCGCAATCAGCATCGCCACTTCCTTTGGCTTCTCCATGGCCAGGAAATGAGTCGTTGCCGGCACGGTGGCTAATGTCCCTTGGGGAATCCGTTGTGCGAGACGCTCAGCGGCAAGCGCCAGCAACGGGTCTGTCCGCTCGCCGCGCAACACCAGCACGGGACAATCGATCTGGTGCATGACGGAGAACATATCTTGTTGTCTCGTCGTAGCGAAGATTTGCGCCTCAACCTCGGCCGCACATTTGAGCGCGATACGGCCATCCGGCAACTCATAGGCGCCGTGGTTCACGTAGTCCCACAACACCTCCTCCTGCCATTGCGCAAAGGCGTCTTTGCCTTGATAGGCGTCAAAGAGCTGTTGACGACTGTCCCACACGACACGGCGCCGGAGTGTCCGCTCGACCAGCGGACCGTTGCCCGATGGCATCCGTTCAAGAAATGGCGGTTCGTGGGGAATCACCACCGGCTCCATCAACGCCAAACTTTTAACTCGTCCAGGATGCGTCGCCGCATAGTAGGCCAACATGGCGCCGCCGCCCGAGTGGCCTACTCCGTAAAAGCTCGTGAGCCCTAATTTGTCGAGCACCTGTTCCACATCGCGATGGAGATTTGCCCAGTGGCACTGGTCAAGCGGCGGTTTATCGCTATCGCCCTGTCCGCGCCAGTCCATGCTGCGGACATGATACTGGTTGACCCAGTGCGTGATCATCGCGCGATAGAGACGACCAAGGAATCCATTGGCGTGAATGAGAAACAGATCCGGGCCACAACCGCCCCAATCGGCTACATAGATCTTCACTCCGTCAACATCAATAAAATGGCTCTGCGGTTCCATAGCGTTTCGATGTAGAGGATAGCGGATGATTTGTCCAGGAGAGGGAGACAGAGAAAGGAAAAAGAGAGAAGAACGAAGGGGGATCGGGTGATGGGGCGATGAGCAAAGAGCAAACGTCAGACAGCTCAGGCGCCGGTCGCTTCTTCCACGAACTGCTTCACTCCTTCCCGTATCAAGAGAAGTCCGAACACCAGCAACAATCCACCGCTCACGCGCAGAGCCAATTGATAGCCCTTTCCTTGGAGGCGCGCTCGTCCGCTATGGACAAGGAGCGCAAGCAGGAGCTTTGAGCCGACGAGGCAGCCATAGAATCCGCCAACAAACGCTCCGATTTCCCGAAAAGCTGACTGGCGATAACTCTGCGTTACGAGCGGCCCTGCCACTGTCAACCAAAAAATGTATGGATGAGGGTTCAGGAGATTGACGACAAGCCCTCTCTCGAAACTGCGCCACAGCTTCACTCCCGCCGTCGCTGCTTCAGCTCCAGGCGGCGTCACGGTCCGGCACGTTTCCCAGGCGAGGAAAAGGATATACACCCCACCGCCGATCCCGAGTAGGGACAAGGCGCGGTCAGGCGCACGCACGAGCACGAGAAAACACAATGTGACAACGACAACGTCGCCAAGTAGGGGAGCGCAAGCCACCAGCATGCCGGAACGCCACCCGCCGCGGAGCGTTTCCGCAATGATCAATCCGAGGAGCGGCCCTGGCGTCACGCCCGCGCCAACACCAAGTCCGACGCCTACCCCCAAGGCCTGCCAAGAGGTCATGTTCTTCCCTACTCACTTACAGGCACAGAGCTATCGCACGATAAAAATTTTTCACTATCTAGACCTGAAGTCTGGGTGAGGCGCGAGAATACCCCTTCTCTGGTTGAGAGATTTCTTCTGCACGGATCTTCCGGAGGCGCGCGTCCTCGGCGCTTCCGCGGACGCGCTGTCACCCTGCCCTCCATCACCAGCCGTATCTAGTCCCGGCGGCGAGCCGCCGAGCGCCTTTGGCGCGGAGGAGACCCGCGGCGGCGTGTAAGCCCCCTTCACTCTCATCTTCGCAGCCCACCCCACTGACCATTATCATCCGCGCCCGGTCTACTCTTTCGTGAAGACGAAAAGCTTATCCATTCGCTCTCGCGCCTCACGCATGTGAGTATAGTACTGCAGGAAGCCGCCGTTATAGTTGCCGTCCTGCCGCCGATTGAACTCGCCCTCGAAGTTATAGTACCCCGGCGTGCAGTCCTGGTTGCGAGTGGTTTTGCCGCGATGCTTAATCACTTCTTGCACCCACCACTCTTCGGCCTCTGGAGTGACATCGATGGTCTGGTAGCCGTGGCGACGCACGTAATCGATGCACGCAGCGATATGATCACCCTGGGTTTGTAACATATCGGTCAGGTTGAATTGGAAGGACGCCTGATAGCCGCCCATGATGAAGAGATTGGGATAGCCCTGCGAATGGATGCCAAAGAGGGTGCGAATGCCATCGCGGTATTTCTCGTTCAGGTCGAGGCCCTGTTCTCCTTTAATCTGGTTGTAGATGCCCGTCTTCTGCACCTCAAAGCCCGTGGCGTAGATGAGGACGTCGAGCTCGTACTGTTTGCCTTCAAATAGCGGCCCCTTCTCAGTGATTTCAGTGACGCCCTTGCCCTTGGTGTCAACCAAATGGACATTAGGTCGGTTGAACGTCGGCAGGTATTCGTCGTCAAAGCAGGGGCGTTTGCACATGAACATGTACCACGGCTTGAGCGCTTCGGCTGTCGCCTTATCCTTCACGATCTCTTCAATGCGCCGATGGATGCGCATCATGTATTCAATGTTGGCGTTCTCTTGTCTCCGAATCTTCTCTTCGCGAGACAGGGAGGCGAGCTCCGCCTTTTGTTCATCAGTTAACTGGGGTCCCATCAGCGCGCGCAGACGCCTTTTGGCTTGCCACCCTGGTTTCAGGTTTCGCGCCCATTCAGGATCAGTCACCCAGTCGTTGCGGATGTCAATGGAGGAGGGGGTGCGCTGGAATACATAGAGCTCTTTCGCTGCCGCACCTAGACGGGGAATGATCTGCACCGCCGAAGCTCCCGTGCCGATGATGCCTACTACTTTGTCAGCCAGTCCCGACAGGTCCTCCTTTGTGTAGGCATAGTCCCAGCGCGAGGAGTGAAACGAGCGCCCCTTGAACAGCTCCATTCCCTTGATCTTCGAGAGCTTGGGCTTAGCGAGCGTGCCGTTGGCGCAGATGACGAACCGCGCTTTCAGGCGGTCGCCGCGGTCCGTGGTGAGCCGCCACATCTTTTCCGTTTCATCCCACACCGTAGAGGTGACCGTCGTTTGGAAGATCGCCAGCTCATACAAATTGTATTTCCGGGCGATGGCCTGGCAGTGGGCGTAAATCTCCGGACCCTTGGCGTAGCGGTTCTTGGGGACGTAGTTCATCTCATCAAGCAGCGGCAAGTAATCATATGACGGCACGTCGCACGCCGCTCCCGGGTAGCGATTCCAGTACCACGTCCCGCCCACGTCCGCTCCCCGCTCGACGATGCGGATACTCTCGACGCCATACTCCCGCAGCCGTGCAGCGGTGAGGAGCGCCGAAAACCCGCCGCCAATGAACAAACATTCGACGGTATCGTTGACAGGCGCGCGCGGCGTGATCTCGGGCGCATAGGGGTCGATCTCGTACTTCGCCAGCGGACCAGTAAGGTCGGACGTGTACTGGGCTGTGCCTTCCGGTCGATATTTCAGCCGCAGGTCGCGCTCCTCAGCAAACTTCTGCTTGATGCGCTCGTAGTATTCCTGCGGCTTTGTAGGTTTCCGCAGCGGGCTAAACATGCCAACGGTTTGGGGTTCTGGGACACCTGGCGATTGCTCCATGCCCTTCTCCTTTCTCTCTCCCTGTCGTTGAATTGCTGTACTCCAGCCGTGGTCATGTAGGGGCGTACTGCCTCAGCAGATGGTTCGTCTCCCACTGACCAGTGCACTCGTTACCATAAAAGCAGCCGCTACGCATCTGGTGGACGCTCGGAGTGTATTTTTTGGCGAGTTTCTCTCCGTCCGGGTGTTTTTCTCTATCATACACAGACAGAGGATATTATTGAATATTTTCTGCTCCTCACTCAGCCCTGCGCTCGCGCCGTCCTCAATTCTCTACGCCTCCGTCACGGTCACCCCTTCTCCTACCCCATGGAATCGGCTACTTCTAGCTTTACACTATCCGGGAGGTTTTGCATGGCGGCTCCTTTTACTGGCGGCTGCGCCTGTGGCGCGATCCGCTATGAGTGTACGGCCGACCCCTTGTATATGGGCAACTGTCACTGTCGCGATTGCCAGCGCGCCACGGGCAGCGCCTACTTCCCGGCAGTCGGCGTCTCGACGACCGCGTTCCGTCAAACAGCAGGCAATCCCGCGTGGTATGAGAAGCAGGCTGACAGCGGCAACACGATGCGCCGGGCGTTTTGTTCCTATTGTGGTTCGCCGGTGTTCTTGACCAATTCAGCGCGCCCGAATTTGGTAGTGCTGTATGCAGCCAGTCTTGATGATCCCAGTTGGGTGCGGCCAGCGCGGGACATTTATACGGCAAGCGCCCAGCCGTGGGACCATATGGACCCCGCGCTTCCCAAGTTTCCGCAGATGCCGCAACGCTGAGCAAGGCAAGGATGGGGCGGCGTCCACCGGCCCTGCAAGGAACGAGCATGCCAGTGCGAGGAGTCTCTTCATACGTGGTGCGTGATGTGTGTGACGTATTGCATCACATCTTCCGTCTCCCGTCCTCCGCTTGTCTTATCTTTTTGCCTTTTGATTTTCGGTCTAACTGACCGTTACAGAGTAACCCGCAAACTTGCGGACATTCAGCACCCCGGTATCGAAGAGGAGATACTGTCCTTTGACGCCAAGCAGCGTTCCTTCGATCCGCGGAGTTTTGTCAAGATTGAGGGAGATCACTTGTCGGGGATAAGCCAGGACAGGATAGGAGAATATTCTCGGTTCCTCCTCGGCCAGAGGCGTGATCGTTGGTTCATCGGCGGAGGTGTTCAATTGCGCCAGTATATCCTCACAGCGGCCGAGTAATTCCTCGCGTTGTGACTGGAGATCCAGCTGAGGTGGTTCCCCGGAGAGCATCTTGCGCCAGTCCGTACGATCCGCCACAAACCGCTTTAACGCGACTTCCAACAGACCGGCGTCATAGCGGCTCGGCGTACGCAGGCACAGCAATGCCTGAGACGCCCCCTGGTCTAACCAGCGCGTGGGAATTTGGCTGGCGCGGGTAATGCCGACTTTCAGTCCAGACGAGTTCGCCAGGTAGACATAATGCGGCTGCATACAGTGCGTGAGCGCCCATTCCGGTTCCCTACAGGAGCCTTTCGCAAAATGGCACAACTCTGGCTTCACGATACAGATATCGCACTGCGCCAGGGTGCTGAAGCAACGAAAGCAATAGCCCTGATTGAAGCTCTTCTTCGTGTGCTGAGCACAGGCAAGGCAGGTAATTTCGCCCGTGTACTCAAGGCGCATTGTGTGACCGAGCAGATCATTCAGCGGCAGTTCGGCATTCCCGATGGGAAGGCGATACGATACCGGCGCGTTCGCCGCTGTGAGCATTTTACGGAGGTTACCGCAAAGTTGCTTCATGAGTATTAATAAAGGCGGCGAGTGGTGCGTAATGCGTGCTGCGTGGCGCGTGATAGCCTTGTTTACAGTTTCGTCTGCACGCAACACGCAACACGTACCACGTGCTTACGCCGCCTTCTGAATGCGATGATCCAGCAGCTTGGCGACAACTTGTTCGACGACTTGATCGGCCAACGCACGCACTTCTTCCGGTAATTTGGGTTGGATCGGATGCGGCACCCAGATGGGCTCGTACTGCGGCAGCCCCAATGCCGCGCATTGCGCATGGGCTGCGCCCTTAAATTCTATCGTGGAAACGTTAGCGGTCGGAATGCCTTGTTCTTCAAAGTAGACCACATCGTGCGAACTGCACGAAATGCAGCCCCCTCAATCACTGAGGGCTTCAATGACAGCGTCACACTTCTCCCGTAGTTCCTGTTTGAGTTCCGGCGACGCCATCTTCCCGGCAGACACTTTCTTGCGCCGCAGGACTTCTTTTACGCCGTAGCGCTCGCGCAAGATTTCTTCAATGCGATCGAGAAAGTATGCGCCTTTGGCTTTGTTGATGTCCAACAGGCCAATTGTTTTCCCGACCAATGTGTCCAGACGCGGAGCGAAGGACTTCTGCCCGCGCTCCACTACATCCGTGGGGTCAAGAAAGACTTGCTCCATAAAAACACCTCCCTCTTTACTTTTGACTTTTCACTTTCTACTTCCCACTTTTTACTTCCTAATTTCTCTCGTCGTAACCCGACTGCCGAAGTCGCCACGCGCCAGCCCAGGCACAACGGCGGAAAAACGTCCAGCTGTGCCGCCAGCAACAATGATGACAATGCTATCAAGCGCAGGAAACTTTGGATACAGCGTCTCATCAGTCGGCGGCTCCTTCGATCGATTCGGCAGGGGAATCATGCTGACGCCCGCCCCTTCGCCGCCGTTGACGCCGGGTTTCAATTCGCGATACGGCTTGCGAATTTTCTCAAATAAAAATTGCCGCAGGTCGTTTTTCGACCAGCCGTCCTGAGCAAACGTTTTCGCGTGTTCGGGGCACACAATCAGAACCGTATCCGAAAAAACCGGGAAGTTCTTATGATTCCAAATGTTCGCCATCGTCCAGCCGATCGAGAGCGCCAATTGCTCCGCCGTGCGGCTGGCGTGATCGTTAATCTGTAGCGGCGAATGCCCGCCGAACAGCGTCACCGTGCTTTGCTGGGGACGAAAGCCCTTCTCCACGTGCAGCGGCTCCCAGGGACTTTCTTCTTCATTCTCGCCAACACAGAAGGTGAATTGCGCGGGGTGCCCCATAGTGGCCTTGGTAATGAAATGCGGCTTGGCCCCGCCGATATTGAGAATGCAGAGACGCAGCGTGCGGCCAATCGTGGCGTTGGCGCGAAAGCCATGGCCAAGAGCGTTGTGTCCGCAGTTGACGCCAATCTCCTTGCGCACCGGGCCATTGATAATCGTCAGTGGCGTCGCCGAGAACGTCGTCACGTTAAGAGCATGGGCATTGAACTTCTCATCGCTCAGCGCCTCCACTGCCGCCAGCACCGTAGGAAAGTACGACGGATGACAGCCCGCCATGACCGCATTGATCGCCACCTTCTCGACTGTCGCGCGGCCGTAGTTGGGGCCAATCGTTCCCAGCAGCTCCTGCGGATCACGATTCGCTCCCGCCAGCATCCGCTGCACGCGCTCTTCCGTGGGCGGCACGACGGGAAGTCCGTCAGTCAATCCTTGCGCAAAGAAGAATTCAAATGGATCATCGTCGGCAGCGGCGTGAATCCGCCGGGAATGCAACGTCGTCACGGCAGCCATGTGGTCCCTCCTTACTTTTGCAGCTTAGTGTGGCATTTCAGCAACGTCGGTGTCAACCTTGCACGAGCCAGGGACTAGCTAGAATGCGCAACACGTATTACGTAGTACGTGTTGCGTGGCGCGTGCTGCATCTTTAGGCGCCGCACTATCGGGTCGAGAAAGGAAGGAGAAAACAGACACATGAAAGCCGCAGTATTGTATGAACCAGGCAAACCCTTAGCCATCGAAGATATTACCCTCGCGCCGCCAAAGGCTGGAGAGGTGCGCGTGAAAGTCGCCGCCAATGGCTGCTGCCATAGCGATCTGCATGTCATGACTGGCGATATGCGCATGCCGTTGCCGATCGTGCTCGGTCATGAAGGGGCCGGGATTGTCACGGAAGTCGGACCGGGAGTCGCCTCCGTGAAAGAAGGCGATCACGTTGTGCTTTCGTTCTCGCCAGTGTGCGGTTATTGTTATTACTGCACCGAAGGCAATCCGCATCTGTGCGAGACCCGTCCTCAAAAGCTCGGCACGCTACTGGACGGCACGACACGACTACGCAAAAATGGTGCGGAGATTTTCCACTTTGCCTTCACGGCGTCCTTTGCCGAAGAAACGGTCGTGCCTGAAAGCTGCGCCATCAAGATTCGTGATGATATGCCGCTGGATCGCGCCTGCTTTGTTGGCTGCGGCACCATGACCGGCATCGGCGCCGTTGTCAATACCGCCAAAGTCCAACCTGGCAGCACGGTGGCCGTGATCGGCTGCGGCGGCGTGGGACTCAATGTGATCCAGGGTGCGGCGATTGCCGGAGCGCGGCAGATTATCGCTATCGATCTCTTGCAGAAGAAACTCGACTTCGCTCAAACATTCGGCGCCACGCATTTTGTGAACCCCTCCCAAGACGATCCGTTCAAAGCGGTTATGGATCTCACGGGCGGCCGCGGCGTGGACTATGCCTTTGAAGTGATCAGCACCGCCAAGACCATCGAACTCGCGTTCAAAATGACTGCGCGGCGCGGCACGTGCACGATCGTCGGCGTGTCTCCGGAAAGCGCGCGCATTACGCTGAACCCCAACATTTTCACGATGATGGAGAAACGGCTTATCGGCTCATTTTACGGCTCTACGCGCCCACGCATCGATATGCCGCGGCTGGTTGATCTCTACCTGGAAAAGAAGATCAAGATTGATGAACTGGTGTCGCGTACGTTTCCACTAGAAAAGGTGAATGAAGCGTATGATCTGTTAAAACAAGGCGAGGTGGCAAGGAGTGTGGTGAAATTTTTCTAACGTATTGAGCCATTGAATCATCGGGTCATCGGGTCATTGAGGAACTCAATCCCCGGATCTCTAGCTGGGGCAATGCTTCAATGACTCAATGACTCAATCGCTCAATGATTCAATCCACGCTAATTTCTCAAGCTTTGCAACCTTGGCATTACTTCGCTCGCGAAGAGACGGATGTTCCGTTCCGCTTCGTCAAACGGCATGCCGCCGTAGCAGAACACACCGGTGAAATCGCTACATCCAACTTTTGAACGGATGTCCATAATTTTGTCAAAACACTGCTCCGGCGTTCCCCACACTTGGAGATTGAGGAAGAAATCAGTCGTCGCCTCAAAGCCCGCTTTGGAGAGCTGTTCGGACATCTTGCCGTAATACTCATAGCCCTTGGTCTTGCCAAAGTGCTCGCCGCCGAAGTTGTAGTGCTTCATAGCGGATTGCCAGTAGCCGCCAATGTATTTGCGCGCCATTGCTTCCGCACGTTTGGCGTCTTTATCACAGAACACCCAGCCGGCGGCGATGGTTGGGGGCGCCTCAACTCCCTGGGTTTTTTTGTACACCTCCTGGTACATCTGCAGCTCAGACGCCACGGCTTCCCATGGTTTCTGCGGAATGATGAGGATGCCGAGGCCGAGACGCGCCATGATCTCCGCAGATTCAGGAGATACGGCGGCGGCGTAGGTCCGACCCTTAAACGATTTGTGTGGGGCTGGACGGATGTCTTTGCGCGGCTGCTGGTAGTATTTGCCGTTGTACTCGCAGTAGCCCTGCTCCAAGCCGGTCAACACCATCTCCGCCGCTTCGACAAAACGATCACGGGACTCGCCCATGGGCACGCGGAACCCTTCAAACTCGACAATCCCCGCGCCGCGCCCCAAGCCAAGAATAAGGCGGCCATCGCTCATAGCATCTAGCATCGACACTTCTTCCGCCACACGCATCGGATCATGCCACGGCAACACGACCACCATGGACCCCAGCTTGATGCGCCTGGTGCGCCCGGCCATGTAGGTCAAAAATTGCAGGACATCAGGCACCATGGTGTAGTCAGTAAAATGATGCTCAACGCTCCACAAAGAGTCAAACCCGAGCGGTTCGGCCAAATCAGCTAAGCGCAGCTCATTCTTGTATACCTCATAGTCGGAAATCCGCCGTTCGGGGTTTTGACAGATCGCCGCAAATCCTACTTGGAGAGGAGCCGCAAGTTGCATCGTAAAAGTCTCCTTTGTCCATAAAAAAATTCCCGCTCGCCTGAGTCGGAATTCGTTTCTACATACCTGAGCGCGTGTGCAGATGTAAGAGGGGCGACGCACCACGCCTTAGACGCCGCGTTGCAGCCCCTCAAACCAGGGCAGCACCAATTGCTCATTGATCGAGTACGTATAGGCGTGCCCCCAGTCGGGCAATTCTGTGTAGGTAATGTTGTAGCCAATTTTCTTCAACAGCTCGCACGAAGCCCGTACAGAACGCACATCAAAGATAAAATCCTTTGCGCCGTGCACGACGAACAACGGCACTTCTACGCCCTGTTTTCGCCGCAACAGTGGGTCTGTCATCGGATTCAACTCGCCTGCGATTGGCGCGATTCCGGCAAACCACTCTGGACAGGATAATCCAAGCAAGTACGCAAACATGCCGCCATCGGATAAGCCGGACAGGTAGACGCGCCGCCGATCAACATTGTAGGCGGCGCTCACCTCCTCCAGCATAGCACGAATGGAGTTCGTATCGAGCGGCGGGTTCAGCACCGACCATGTCGGCCCAATGGATTTCGGCGCCAGCAACAAGTAGCCCTTACTCTTGGCTGGACGCAGCCATGTCCAGATATACTCATCGTCTCGGCCATAGCCTCCATGTAGACAGACGATAAGCGGCCACGACTGCGTAGCGGAGTAATATTCAGGAACATACAATGAGTATTCTCCCCGACTCTGCGTGCGAGGGTTCTGGCGAAATCCTACGGGGACATCGCTCTGTGCTGCTTGCGCTTCCTTCTTTGAAAGTGAAGCCGCAGCTTCTGGCAGCACCCAATACTCCTGGAGTCCGGGCAATTCCCCTCTCAGGTCATACAGAAGATAGAGACCACGGCAGAGCAGGTTGCGACTCTGTAGAAAGGCTTCAGCGAACTGACGTCCTTTGCCGCTCAAGAAGACCTGATAGGACTCCGCCAAGTGAGTCACGGCTTCAGACAGCTTGGCGTGAAATGTTTTCCGTGATTCTGGCGGCGTGAGCGCCGCCAGGTCTGAGAGAACCTGAGGGAATATGTCCACAGCGGCTTCTTGCAAGCGCTGCTGCGCCTCGGTGATTTGAGCAAAGTGGAGCTCTTCTTGCAGTTTTTCAAAGCACCGAAGGAAACGGAGCAGTTTTTCCTCCAGAGATTGCATCGCTTTTGTTGTGTAGGACTCGTCCATCCTCTGCTCTCCTTTTGCGGTCCCCGCTCCCGCTTGCATAGGAGTAGGGATAGGGTGTAGGGCAGTTTTTTCACTTCCATGATCCTTGCGATAGTGCATCCTTACGCAATCCGCACGCTCATCTCTTCTCCATTGCCAATCGTGAGTAAGTGACTCCGAACATTGGGATATGATCGCACATGCGCTTGATAGCGTCGCATGGTCTCCCGGAAACTCTCGGGATAGGTGATGTTATCAGCAATGATGCAACCGCCTAGGCGGAGCTTTGACAATAAAACATCAAAATACGTCACATAGTCATCTTTCCAGGCGTCAAGGAAGACCAGATCAATTGGTCCAGAAATGTCTTTGACGATTTGCTTCGCATCCCCCAAGCGGACTTCAATGACATCGGTTAATCCCGCACGCGCAATATGCACAAGCGCTTGTTGATATTTCGCTTCCACGGCCTCCATGCCGATGACCCGACCGCCAGTCGCGCGCGCAGCTTCACCGAGCCACAACGCCGTGTAGCCAATCGAAGTCCCCACTTCGACAATTCGCCGCGCCCCCATGGTGCGAATTAACAAATTCAAGAAACCAGCAGTGTCCGGTCCAGCAGCAAGCGCCAGCTGGTTGATATCAAATCCTTGACCTTTGCCAATCTGGTCCATCTCACGCTTGATGCGGGCATGTAATTCATCAATGACGGCTTGTATTCGCGCATCCATTCGTAGCCTCCGCGCCTTCAGTCTTATAAGAGAAGAGCGCTTGCCGGAATATTGCATATTAGACGGGGAAATGGGAAGGACAGCAGCAAAACAAGACGGCGTTGTTGGACGAAATAACAGCGAGGAACGGGGCCCTCTCGTCCGTACTCATGGTAGAGGCAGGATTTTTTGTTCCACTCAGCAACCGCAGAGCGGCCAAACACTTCGCTTCTCTTGTTGAGCTTGCTTCACAGGCGTTTTTGTTGCTCAGTTCCTTCCTTTACCGCAACCTCCTGATTCGGTGAGACGTACTCGGCATAAGCATTGCAGAGACAAATTTGCAGCAGGAGACGCAGAGAGTCTTACTTTGTCAATCTCTTTACGAGAGATGAACGGTCTGTATGAAGTGAGACCTTTCTCTCTCTCAAGAGTTCAACAGGAGAGGAGGCAAATATGAAAACATCACTAAAGAAAACACTGCTTATCCTTCCAATAGCAGGGCTCCTCGGAATTGCTTCTCCTGGGTTTGCCCATGATGATGCTGCTGAACACCGGCCTGAGCCTTGGCATGCTGAGCGACGTGTAGTGCATGACGAACATCGTGCGTTGCATCAAGGGCTCAACAATGAGCACGCCGCTACGCATGAGGATCTGGAGGCGATTCACCGCAAAGCGCATCGTCGTCCGATGACCGCGTGGCAACACCGCCGCCTCCACCGTCAGTTACGGCGAGCGCACCGTGCGGAGCATCGGACCCTCAATGCAGAGCACCGGGCCGCCCATGAAGAGCTCGATGCCGAGCATCAAAATTATCACTATTTCCCCCGCTAAGGCTTCCCTTTGTATGGAAGAGAAAGGATATGAGTTATGCGGCTGCATTTATTCAAAACTACGCTGCTTGCTGTACCAGTAGCCGGACTGCTTACGCTTGCGTCTGCAGCTTTTGCCCATGAAGATTATAACGACTATGAGAGTCCACATGCCCGGATGCATGAATATCTTGGCGAAGAGCATGAGGCCGCACACGAGTCGCTCGAAGCCCAACATGAGGCAGCCCATCAATGCCCCATGACTGCAAGGCAACACCGGGCGTTGCACCGAGCCCTGAACCACGAACACCGTGCAGAGCATCGAGACCTACGGCGGCAGCATGAGGAGTATCACGACCAAGATTATTATGACCCAGACTACTACGGTTATTATGATCGCGGCTATGATCGTGATTGGCGCTGGGATGACTGGCGATAGTAGTTATAAGGAGTTCGAGAAAGGAGACGGCCATGCGGATGCTACTTCCAATGCTGGCGCTGTTCGCGCTTCCCGTGCTCAGCCTGCCGCTGAGTGGGTGCACCGCGCATGAGCGGCTGCATCATCATTTGGCTGGATTACATGAAGAGTTCCACGAGCGCCCACATACCCGAGCCGAACACGAGCGGTTCCATGAGGATTTGCGCGCCCTGCATGAGGACGCCCACGAGCGAGGCTATTCCGATGACTGGTATAGACGTTGGTGAAGATGAGGAGTAAGGCAAGTTGTCCCTTAATTTCATCATTACTGAGGACAGATTCCTCAGAACAATCTCGCGACTAGTGTTATCCATAAAAATGAAGGAGAAAGGCAATGTCATATAAAATATTTCTCGCTCTTGCCCTCATAGGCGTGCTGAGTGTATCAACTGCGTATGCGCACGATGTGAGGCTGCATAAGGGCAAGCCGACTGTCGGCACTGTAGAATCGCTTTCCGATAATGGTCTGACCCTTAAGACGGCGAAAGGCAACACCCCTGTCACTTTTCAGGAGAAAACCAAATTTGAACGCGGTGACGCCCAAGCTTCAGCGCAGGAGATTCATCCAGGGGACCAGGTGACGGTCTTTGGCACGAAATTGCCAAGCGGAGAACTTGTGGCGCGAGAGGTGTTGCTGCCGACGACGAACGCCAAAGGAGAGACCCACACTCACTCTCCTGCTCATCATGCGGAAGGAAAATAAGGAATTCTTGTACTCGCCCACTGTTCCATCTCATGAGGTAGGCATCAGTAAGGAGCGTGTCTCATGCGCGCCGGCAAAGTGGTCCTCGTGTGTAGCATCCTTCTTCTCCTGATCGTGGGGCTATGGTTTTACTGGTTCCTCACGACCCATGGGTTTAGCGCGCGGGAAAAGCCCGGCGCCATAGAGGCGTTTCTCGCGCGCAAGGTGCGAGGGCTTGCGACGCCGGCGGAAGCAAAAAACCTCAAAAATCCTTTATCTCCTACACCGCTGGCCATTGCTGAAGGGCGGGACCACTTTGCCGATCACTGCGCCATATGTCATGCCAATAGCGGGAGCGGGAAGACCGTGATTAACTCCGGGCTCTACCCGCCCGCTCCGGATCTGCGCCAGGAAAGAACGCAGCAACTGAGCGATGGTGAACTGATGTACATTATCAAAAATGGAATCCGCTTCACCGGAATGCCAGGCTGGGGTGGGGGGGATGAGGAAAACTGGAAGCTGGTGTTATTTATCCGGCATCTTCCCCAATTGACGCCACAGGAACTGGCGTTAATGACTGAAGTGAATGGCCTCACAGAAGAAGAGCAAGGCGATAGCTCTCACCTCGCCCAGGATGCGTCTCCTTCCGGGACTTCGCCCGAGGCCCATGAGCACTACAAGTGAGTAATCTCTGTACCGGAAGGAGGAGAACATCTTGGCGTTCGGGTTTACTCGCTCAGTCATGTAAACGATAGTAAAGCTGAAACTGTTTACCGTAAAACCTACAACTCTAGAGTCCGTAAACGTAAGGCATTGACGATAACTGAGACAGAGCTAAACGTCATAGCCGCTGCCGCCAGCATCGGGCTGAGCAGGACGCCAAACACCGGATATAGCACGCCAGCCGCAACTGGCACGCCAATTACATTGTAAATAAATGCGAAGAAGAGATTTTGGCGAATGTTGCGCATCGTCCCCCGGCTGAGTCGTCGCGCGCGGACAATGCCGCGTAAATCGCCTTTGACAAGCGTTATCCCTGCGCTTTCAATAGCGACGTCGGTCCCGGTCCCCATCGCAATGCCCACCTGTGCTTGAGCTAAAGCTGGCGCATCATTAACGCCATCGCCTGCCATAGCCACTACATGGCCCTCCGCCTGGAGCCGTTTGACAATCTCTCCCTTCCGTTCTGGCAACACCCCCGCCTCCACCGCATCAATGCCTAACATCCGAGCGACTGCTTCCGCCGTGGTGCGATTGTCGCCCGTCAGCATTACAAGACGCACGCCTTCCGCCCGAAGCTGTCGGACGGCTTCGGGAGTCGATGCTTTAATCGGATCAGCCGCGCCGAGCAACCCTGCGGGGCGTTGGTCGATCGCCACATACATCACTGTCTGTCCTTCTTGTCGCAGTTGCTCCACCTGCGCCGTGAGCGCCTGCACGTCTATGGCGAGATCCGCGAACAGCGTTTGATTGCCCAGCGCTACGTGATGGCCGTCCACCGTTCCCGTCACCCCCTTTCCGGCGACTGATTGAAACCCGGTCACATCGCCGAGCGTTATACCTCGCGCCTGTGCCCCTGTCACAATCGCCGCGGCCAAGGGATGTTCACTGCCGCGCTCCAGACTCGCCGCTAAACGCAGGACTTCCGCCTCCTGGCGCCCGGGCGCCGCCTGTACTGTCACAAGGCGGGGCTTGCCCTCAGTGAGTGTGCCAGTCTTATCGACGACCAGGGTGTCAACTTTTTCCATCACTTCGAGCGCTTCGGCGTTTTTAATGAGCACGCCCGCCGTAGCCCCACGCCCGACGCCCACCATAATCGACATCGGCGTCGCTAGGCCGAGCGCACATGGACAGGCAATGATCAGCACAGCGACGGCATTCACCAGTGCATGCGCGAGACGCGGTTCTGGCCCCAGGGTGCTCCAGCAGATAAAAGTAACAATAGCTACAAGCACGACAAGGGGCACGAAGTACGCGGAGACGATATCCGCCAGCCGCTGAATCGGGGCGCGACTACGCTGCGCTTCCCCCACCATACGCACGATCTGCGCCAGCAGCGTCTCGCTACCGACGCGCTCGGCCCGCATTACCAGACCGCCGGCGCCGTTCACCGTCCCTCCCGTGACGCGGCTGCCTGCCGTCTTTTCCACCGGGATGGGTTCCCCGGTAATCATGGACTCATCCACTGAGCTGCTGCCTTCCAACACCACACCATCCACTGGAATCCTTTCACCTGGACGGACGCGGAGGCGATCGCCAGGTTGGAGGTGCTCAAGAGGCACATCTTCTTCGCTACCGTCGTTGCGCAGCACGCGCGCTGTTTTCGGGGCAAGGCCCAAGAGTGCTTTAATGGCGCTGCTGGTTTGACTGCGCGCCTGGAGCTCCAAGACTTGCCCGAGCAGCACCAGCGTCGTAATGACCGCCGCGGCTTCAAAATACACCGCGACCGCGCCACTAGGCGTACGGAACGATGGCGGAAAAAGATCTGGGAAGAGCGTGGCGATGACACTGTAGATATAGGCGGTCCCCGTCCCAATCGCGATCAAGGTAAACATATTCAGGCTGCGATTGACAATCGACCGCCACCCACGCGCAAAGAAAGGCCACCCGCCCCACAACACGACCGGGGTAGCCAGTATAAGTTGTATCCAGGCGAGCAGGCTGGAAGAGAAGGCATGTTGCACCGGTTGCCCCGGCAGCATCTCTGACATGGCCAGGAACACGAGGGGAACCGTAAAGAGAAGACTGATCCAGAACCGGCGTGTCATATCCACCAATTCCGGATTGGCTTCTTCTTCAACCGTGACGGTGCGGGGCTCCAGCGCCATGCCACAGATGGGGCATGGTCCCGGCTCCTCGCGTACGATCTCCGGATGCATGGGACAGATGTACTCAGTGCGACGAGCGGGAGCCGCGCTCACCAGCGGCTCCAACGCCATGCCACACTGGGGGCATGCGCCCGGCCCAGACTGCTGCACCTCGGGATGCATGGGACATGTGTAGAGCGCGCCGCTGTCAGGCGCGTGCGCTTGGGCGCTGCGCGGATGCGCATGCGCGGCGTGCGGGTGCGCCGCCCCAGCAGCATGCCTCTCAACAGCAGATACCACGTATTTTTTCGGTTCAGCCTGAAAGCGCACGAGGCACCGCTGACCGCAAAAAAAGTAGGTGTGCCCCTCATAGTCATAGGAACCCGCTGCTTTTGCCGGAACCACGCGCATGCCGCAAACGGGATCTTGCACTGTACCGGGCTGCTCGTTAACCGTGTCCATACCTCACCTCACGAATTGATCAATCGTATCCATCAGTTCTTTGATTTTCTTCTGCCCGCTGTTCGAACGCATGGCCTCACTCACGCACGATTCCATGTGACTACCCATGACCTTAAGCGCCACCTTCTCCAAGGCGCGACGGACAGCGGTGATCTGATTGAGGATGTCAATGCAGTATCGGTCTTCCGCGACCATGGTCTGCACCCCCTCAATTTGGCCCTTGATACGGTTGAGCCGGGAGTCCAGGTCCTTTTTCATTGCCTCGCCAAGCACGGATTCATCTCCTGATTCCATCATACTGTATACCAGCATAGGGTATATGATTTACACGCTCCGGCAATCCCTGCTACACCGCGCTCGGACGGTCGCGCGGCGCGCCGTTAGGCAAAAAGCTCATCCGTGGGGCTTACTTGCAGAGTCGCAACAAGCGTCTGTCTTCTCTGAAAGAAGCGTCTCTGTGTTTATACCCGTATCCACTCGTGGATGGATGTGAGGGCGGATTTCTCTTCGCTTCCAAGCGTTTTCTGGCTATAAGCTTAGTGCTGGCGCGCTCTATCCCCTGCTCCACGGCCTTGGGCAGAAGGGGGATCTCCAGTCCTCCGCAGAACGGAACGGGCGGTGGTCAAGGAAAGTCTATCGCGCCACGCCGCTGGGGCGCAAAGCGTTGGAGGCGGCGAAGGAGAAGGTCCGGGAACTGTTTGGCGAACTGTTTGAAGATCCGCCACAGCTCATCCTGGGGCTCGTTGGACTCAGCTTCATGCACTGACGAGGAGAGAGGAGAGAGTCTTGTGAAGTGCGAGGTAAGAAGAGGTCTCAGCCTGCTCGTCATCCTGTGCACCGGGCTGTCAGGAATCGCATGGGGCGCACCACCACAGGAAGATCTGTGGGGCCACCAACGGTTGTTGCGCTTCGTCTTCACGCCGATCATCGACCGTTATCCGCCGGAGGAGCGTCGGCAAGACTTGGGGCTGACGAATTTCTTCACCGCAGGATGGACCGCAGGTTGGGCGGAGCCGGAGGAAGGCCCTGACGATGCCCCCCGGTTTCGGCTGCTGCGCCTGCAGCGGGCGTTTTGGGAGCGGGAAGTCCGACTCACCTACAATCACACCTTCGGAGCAGATGACGGCGAAGTGGAAGAACAGGAAGGAGAGGTTGAACTGGAATTGCCCATCAGTCGCCGGCTCCTGATCGAGTTTGAAGGCGGGTTCGTCGGCCTGCAACCAGACGGAAGGTCATGGACACGTCGGATCAGTGACTTGAAAATCATTCCGGAAGTGATGCTGGTGGAAACACACCGCCTGTCCTTCTCCTCAGGTCTTACCGTTCGTACGCCTACTGGAAGCACAAGGGTCAGAGAAGACCGCACCAGTCTCATGCCCTACCTCGCGCTCTGGCGAGATCTAGGGCATCGCATCGGCCTGCATACCTACCTGGGCGCTGAGTTTCCGCTGGATGGCTTTGGCCTCGGCGCCCCTGACGCCGTGCTACGGTACGGGATCGCTCCGGCCATTACGATGACTCCCAAGCAGACCCCATACTTCGGGAACCTGACTTTTTTCCTGGAGACCAACGGGGAAACGGAATTTGGCGGCACGCATGACCGAACCACCGTAACCCTGCTGCCCGGCACACGCTGGTTGGTGTTCAAGGATGTGTGGGTAGCGGCGGGGTATGAGTTTCCAGTGACGAATACTGACGCGCTGGATGGCCGAGCTTGGTTCAGCCTCTATCTCGATTTCTAAAATGCGGCCTCAGTGTTGCGGCTTCAAGGTTGGATGTCAACGGTTCAGGAATATCTCTGAGGAGGATTCTTATGCAAAGGATCACCACACGCAGACGGTTTCTCACAGGGAGTAGCGTCCTGCTTGCGGCGACCGCGGTGAGCAGACCACTCAGCTTGCTCGCACAGGAAAAGTCACAATCAGACAAAGAGGAGAAATCAGCGGAAAACAAAGCCGAAGAAGTGTCCCCGGCTGAAGATTTGATGCGCGAGCACGGCGTTCTCGACCGGGTTCTTCTCATTTACGGCGAGGTGCTCGTGCGGTTGCGCGATGGAAAAGACTTCTCCCCTGGGGTGCTCGCCGGTGGAGCAGATCTCGTGCGTCGCTTTATCGAGGACTACCACGAGAAATTAGAGGAAGACTATCTGTTCCCTCGCTTCGAGAAAGCGGGGAAGCTTGTGGAATTAGTGCAGGTGCTGCGGCGGCAGCATCAGGCGGGCCGCCGCTTGACCGAGACGATTAAAAATCGAGCGACAGCGGCGGCGTTGAAGAACGCGGAGGAGACAAAGGCACTGGTCGACTCCCTGCACGGATTCATCCGCATGTATCGCCCGCACGCGGCGCGCGAAGACACCGTGCTGTTTCCCGCCTTCCGCTTGCTCGTTTCTCCGCACGAATACGACGTCTTGGGAGAAGAATTCGAAGACAAGGAGCACGCGCTCTTTGGCGAGGAAGGATTTGCCAAGATCGTGGACGAAGTCGCGCAGTTGGAGAAGACGCTAGGCATCTACGACCTCGCACAGTTCACGCCACAGCTCTGAGCAGGCGCGCCTTTGGGTACGGGAGCCTGCCGCAGGAACGGCTCTATGATTCTCTCTCTAGTGCTCTTTGTGATTGGACTGGGATTGGTCATCTCCTTTGCTGAGCAGCTTGTCAAAGGAGCGATTGGCGCGTCCTTAGGCTTTGGCATTTCCCCCTTCTTGGTTAGTGTCATCTTCATTGGTTTCGACCCGGAAAATCTTGCGGTGGGAGCGGTGGGGGCGGTGGAAGAGGTCGCGGGCATTGCGCTCGGTTCCATTATTGGCGCGGCCATGGTTGCCGTGGCCCTCGCTTTTGGCATTACGGCGCTATGTGCGCCAATGGTATTTGCGCAAGCGCCAAAGCAGGTCCTCGCCGTGCCGATCTTAGCCGGGTTTCTTTTGGGTGCGTTGTGCTTGGATGGTCAGCTCTCGCGCGGAGATGGAGCCATACTGCTCTTGGGCTTCGTACTCGCCGTTGTGTATCTGGTGCGACTGAGTAAACGAGGACTCGATATCCGTCCTACAGGAGAAGTCGCTGAAACCCTCGAAGAGCGGGAAGCGAGAGACAAGTGGAGGTCATTGGCTCAGCTCGCCCTCTCACTTGTCGCGATCGTCGTTGGGAGTGAAATGCTGGTGGCCAGCGCCAAGACTATCATTGCCAATCTGGGGCTCTCCGATACGGTCTTTGGCATGACCATTCTGGCGTTACTGGTGAGTATTGAAGAGTTAGCCAGGGAATTGCCAGCGGCGCTGCAGGGCCGGCCAGAGATCAGTTTTGGCAATGTGGTCGGGTCTATTTTGGCGTTCTTTTTATGCAATGCAGGGATCATTGCTATGGTGCAGCCCGTTCCGGTCAGTGATCACGTCCTGAAGTTCTATCTTCCGCTGTGTTTGCTCACCATCATCGTCGTGTCGCTGTTCATGCTGCGCAAGCAGATGCCTCGTTGGGCAGGAGCCGTACTGGTGGGCTTCTATTTACTGTTCGTCGCTGGAGCCTACATTGCATGAGGAAGAGCGAGAAGCCGCGCTCAGGGCGAGGCGCAGTGCGCGGGTGGGCGAGCAGCGGCAGGGCTACCGCCATGGGAGTCGGGAGCGACAATTAACGACGAGTTTAGGCGCGACGGTGCTGCGGGCGCCGCGGGCGCGGCTGGAGCAGCCAAGCGGAGGGACGACAGAATGACGCAGCCAGGTGCTGCCGCGCTATCAACGGCGTACGGCGCGGGTGGATGAAGCGATCCTGGGCGTGTACCTGGGCGGGACGAACAGTCAGCGGCTCAAGGGCGCGCTCGCGCCGTTATTGCGCGGCGGGCCCTTATCCAAGGAGGCGGTGTCACGGTTAGTGAGATGGTTCAAAAGTGACTTTGAGGAGTGGAGTCAGCGGGACCTCAGTCAGGAGGCGCTCCGGTATCTCTGGTGGATCACTGCCGCGCTGGCGTCCGGAAGCAAGCCCAACCTTCACCGTCGCATACTGAGCGTCTCGACCCTCACTGTGAAAACGGCCAAACCGTACTCAGCAGACTTTTCACCCAGGGTCGAGGCGGCGCGGGTGCAGCCGCGGCTGGCCGGCGCGCCAGCCGCTCCGTGGAGGGTTTTTCTGGCCGAGAGGCGCGTTTCCCCTCCCTCCTGGCGGAGTCCAGGGTGATCCGCACGTGCCCGACTCCCCGTCGCTCAAGGCCGAGTCGCCGGGCTGCTTGCCGGGAGAGATCAATGGTCCGACCGCGCACCTAGGGGCCACGGTCGTTAGTGCGCACCCGCACGGATCGGCCGTTGGCCAGATTGGTCACCGTGACCTGGCTGCCCAACGGCAGGTGGCGATGCGCGGCGGTCATGGCTGCGGTCTGGAACCGCTCGCCGCTGGCAGTCCGCCGCCCTTCAAAGCCAGGTCCATACCAGGAGGCGAGGCCGACCTGCGATGGGGGAGCGGGGGAAAAGGAAAAACCAACTGATCTTATGAATTTTGACAGCCAAGTTCGGTGATGTAATCAGCCTTCGTAGAGGCACGGCGCGCCGTGCCCCTACAGCGAGGAGGGTCTGTTCTGCCAGAGTGTGGTTACCGATTTTGTTCGTCAAAATTCATTAGAGAGGATCTTGCTGAAGACATCCTAGGGTAGAAGATTTCCCTCGCCATGTGTTGCTATTTTCTTACAGAGGGGGAATGCGCGTAAGCATACTCGCGCGGAAGATGGAGCGCACGAGTTTGGGCGCTTCCAGATGAACGACAATTTCATCCTCTGTCTCGGTCACAGACAGAATGGCTACGCGTGTCTCCCCTTGTCCATTGTGCACAGCATCGCTATTTCACCGCTTCAATTATCTTCACAATATCTAAATATACATTTTCTTCCCGGCGCAGATGAAAGCCGGCGGCAAGGACATTGCCAACGGTATCCCGGTTCAGGTCCGGACCAACGGCGAACTTGCGCGAGAGGAAGGTCATAAAATCGAGGAACAGCGCAAACGGGCCGATCTTGCTGCGGACGTGCTCGAACATCAATAACTGTCCGTCAGGTTTCAGCACGCGGTACAGTTCTCTCAGCCCTTGGACTGGATTCGGCACAGAGCAGAACGTACAGACGGTCAACACCGTATCAAAGGCACGATCTGGAAACGCCAGCTGCTGGGCGTCCATGCACAGCAGTCTGATCGCGCCGGGAGAGTGAGCGACTTTCATCCGTGCTCGCTCAAGCATCCGCGGACTGATGTCGATAGCGGTGATATCACTGTGAGGCGGGAGATATTTGAAATCGTTGCCGGTTCCCACCGCCAGGAGCAGCGTCTTGCCACGAATCTTCGCGAACAGGCGTCGCTTGTCTTCTCCCTGTCGCCAATCCTCACCTCGGGTGATGAAATCATAGGTGCGGCTCGTGCGATCCCACTGTTCTCTCGTCGTGAGCGGCATAAGACTTACCCCTGATTAGAAGAGTTAGGTTCTGGTCCCACGAACGCCTTCCCTCTGAGCTGATGATCCCACCAGCGCACCCCAAAGACAACGAGAAACCCGAACAGGGCGCCCACGGCGAGCGCCGCACACAAGGAAATCTCCGCGTGTTGCATTGAGTCTCGCATGCCAAACAGCATGCCTCCATACATGCCAATCATCGCCCCAGGAATCATCACCTCGAAGCCGCCCAACACCGGCATGAGCAGCAGGCCGAGCAGCAGGTGAACGATCATGCCGAGCGCCATCCCGACCAGCATGGCGAGAACCATATCCCAATGGGGGCCAACCACTCCCCGCACGGCCAACGCGGTGAGGACGCCGGTCAGTGCTCCAGCAGCATAATCACCAAGACGAAAGTAGAGCGGCTCCATTCCGATTCTCACTTGCTACGGCTCTCTTCACTACTAATTTCTCAAGATACAAGCGCCACTCACGTCACTCACTCCGATCAGAGGATAACTACGCGCTGCTCCTCTCCCCGACAGCACAGCGCCGGGCGATCACAGCGAGTCCCGCCGCATGAAAAGGTAAACCGCACCGCCGTGACGCCGGACACAAACGGCCCCAGGGTGAGGCTGTAGGCGCACTGCCCAGCCATGACGCCCCCGCGCGGTTTGAGCGGCGCGCTCTGCGGAGCTGGTTCGGCATCAGTCCACCACCGCAACTGCCCTGGACAATTCGTCCGGATGGTCAACGAGTCTCCTGCAGAAATCGCTCGCACCGGTCGGGTAAAACTCCACACCACCGTGCGGGGAACAATGTGGCGGTCAAGCACCGCGGGGTAGGGCTGCTGCAGCGCGCGATACACGCTCTTGAGATGGGTGCGGAAATAGTCGTCAAACGCCGCGTCTGCGCCAGAATCCTGATCACTGCCGAACCACCAAAACCAATCACTGCCTTCCGCCGCATAGAGGGCGGCAAACGCCTGCGGCAGACTGGTGGGAGTGACCCCAGTTTTCGCGAGGAATTCCCGTGTCTGCTGCAGCACCTGCCAGCCACGGTTTTCTTCGGGCTCGCCAATCCAGGTGCCCAAATCCACGCCAGGGGCAGACCCCGCCTCATCAATCCAGGACCCGCAAAACAGGTCATACACTCGAGGGTGATCAGCGCGCGGATGGGGACGGACATGGCGCGCGGGATTCCCTTCCAGATACTCACGAAAGGTGACTGTCCGAATCGTCGGGTCCGCCGCTAAGGTCGCGTACAGTGCGCGCAAGAAGGGCCGCCCGTCGTCCCGATACGCGCCCCAGGCGTTCTCTCCATCCAGGATCACGCTGAGCACGCGATTGGCGGGGTCTTGCACATGCGCCGCGAACCGCGTCTTGATCCGGGAGACAAATTCCTGAGCGGTCACCTGCTCGTTGGTGGCGCCGCTATACTGAAACCCGATGGCATTGGAGGGATCAGCGGCGCGGAAGAAGATGCTCACGGCATCCCCGCTCGCTTCGTCTTCGGCGCGGTACGCTTGACAGAGCACGTCCGGGTTCTCGGCGTGATACCCCCAGCGCCCCGACCGGGCGAGCACGCCTTGATCACTGGCAATCCACTGGATGCCATGACGAGCAAACAGAGAGACGACGGCTTGGCTGACGGCCCCTTCCGCTGGCCACATGCCTGCGGGCGGTCGGCCAAACCGCGCGGTGTAGTCCTCCACCGCCAGTCGCACCTGCGCGTCAGCGTCTTCCGGCCAGGCAAAGCGCTCAGGCAGCGCCGTGCCTTCTTTATCCAGCGTGGCCTGAGCCGTGTCGACCAGCAGGGGGAGAATCGGATGATAGAAGGGCGTCGTCGAGATCTCGATCTGCCCACCGTCCTGGAGCTGGCGGTAGAGCGGCACGATATTACGTAAAATCTTGTACTGCTCGCTCACCATGGCGGAGATGTCCGCAGCGGTGAATCCTGCGCCCTGCTCGACAAAGCGTTGCACCGACGCCACTTCTCCGTCAGGCAAGCGCACGGCGGTCGTGCGGAACTCCAGCCCAAACCACGCCAAGTTCGCCCACATCTGCAGATCGCGCAGATCCTGGACACTGAACGCCTCGCCACGGACCCGTTGCTCAAACAGCGCGCGATACCGGGCATGCGGATAGATCTGGTGATGCCAATCGGCCGCGAAGAAGGTCGCCAGCACCACCTCTTGCTCCTCGTCGGAGAGCGCTTCCGCCGGCGTGAGGGTCAAGTCCAAAGCGGTGTCGGTTGCACCTCGCTCCACGTAGTCGTCGATTTGCCACAGCAGAGACGGCGCGAGATTGATCGTCAGGTGGACAGCGGGAAACTCGCTGACCAACGCCGCCATGGAGTAGTAATCGCGGAGCGCATGCAGGCGCACCCAGGGCGCGGGATACGCGCCCTTCGGCTCGGTGCGGCTCAGGTCGCGATAGAGAGGCTGGTGCATATGCCAAAGCACGGCTAAGTGAATAGCGGGCCCCACCGTGAATTCCGCCGGTGGAGTTTGCACTTCGTCTGTGAGGTGACGGGCATGGACGCGGTAGCGCACACGGTCGGCATCGGCAAAGGGGCCAATCTCGGCGTCCCAGTAGCTGTTGCGGTTCTCGTTCTGACGCCAGTGCGCTGCGATGCGATCGTGCCGTTCTTTCCCGTCCGCCGAGTAGACCTGCACGTCGACCCAGACGGTTTGCGCGGGCTCAATCGGGTAGGTCCCGATCCGCACCGTAGCTTGCTCACCGGCGTTGAGATGCGATGGAGACCGCGGAGTCTCAGGGGTGAGATGCCAGATCTTCATCGCTCCTCCTTCCTCACGTGTGCTCAAGATATGAGCGTCCCATCATCAGCCCAGCGAACTCTTTTGTGGGATAGGGATAATCACTTGTCGTGATGCTGCTCGCGCTCTCCAGACTGTTCGGTTCCACTTCCTTCTGCCGGTTGTTCTTTTCCCATTCGACTGCGCATCCGCTCATGATGAGCGTGCATCCGAGCATGCATCTTCTCATGCTGTTCCAGCATGGTTCCTAACAGGTGATCGGTCATCTGCTGATGCTTTTTCATTTCGCTCAGCAGTTGTTTCTCGTCGCTGATCCCTTCCATTGTCTTCGTATGATCCCGGAGCGCCGTCATTTGCTTTTGCAGTTCCTGCGTCATCTCCTGATGCATTTTCTCCATTTGCTCATGCCGCTGCTGCCTCTCCGCCATCATGCCCTGCGATTTCTCTTTTCCCATCATGCCCTGCATGCCCATCTGCCCCATCTGTCCCTGGGAGGACTCTTGAGCAGTGAGCGGGAGGGGGGAGAGAAAGAGTATCCCGGCGAGCGCTAAGCCCGACCCTACCGTTGTGATACATATCGTGTGTTTCATAGACGCCTCCTATCAGAAAATGGTTTCAATCGAATCAGTATACGAAAGATTCTCTTGACCTGTATGTGCGAGAGCCGGTTTGACTTCCCAACGCCACTTCCACATGGCGTAGAGAGCGGGAATCACGATGAGGGTCAGCAGCATGGCGGAAAGGACCCCGCCCACCATTGGCGCCGCGAGACGCTTCATCACGTCTGCGCCGGTTCCGGTCGCCCACATCACCGGGGCGAGTCCGAGGATGTTCGCCAGCGCCGTCATCGAAACCGGACGGATGCGCTCTAATGCGCCATGCTGGACAACTTCCAATAAATCGGAGAGCGAACGCCACGCGCCAGCAGCGCGTCCACGCTCATACGCCTGATCCAGGTATGCCAGCATCACTGCACTCGTCTCGGCCGCAACCCCCGCTAAAGCGATAATCCCCACCCATACGGCGATACTCATGTTATAGCCGAGCAGGGCCATATACCAGACGCCGCCCACGAGCGAGAGGGGCACCCCGAGCATCACCATCAAGGTCTCTACGATGGAACGAAAGGTGAAGTAGAACAGCACAAAAATGATCGCCAGCGTCAGTGGGACGAAGATAGTGAGCCGCTCGCGCACCCGCTGCATGAACTCGTATTGGCCGGACCACGTCAGCGTGTAGCCCGGAGGAAGCGTCACCTGCTCCCGGACGGCGCGTTTGAGATCCTCAACGTACCCGCCCACATCGCGTCCGGCCATATCGACGTACACATAGCCAGAGAGCATGCCATCCTCGTCGCGGATCATCGCCGGTCCAGACACAAAACGCAGCGTCGCCAATTGCGCGAGCGGCGCCTGTGCTCCGGTTGGCGTGGGGACCAGTACGCGCGCCAGTTTCTCGGGATTGTCGCGCAATTCGCGCAGGTAGCGCACATTAATCGGATAGCGCTCGCGGCCTTCAATGGTGGTATGAATGTTTTCCCCGCCGATGGCCGACTCGATAATCTGGCCGACGTCCATGATATTCAGTCCGTACCGCGCGATCTCGTCGCGATTGAGCGTGAAATCGAGAAAGTATCCACCGGATACCCGTTCCGCATATACGCTACGCGTGCCGGACACCTCTTTTGCCGCCATCTCGATATGTTTGCCAATCTCCTCGATTTGTTGCAGATCAGGCCCAAAGATCTTGATGCCCACCGGCGTCCGTACTCCAGTGGTGAGCATGTCGATGCGCGCCTTGATCGGCATCGTCCAGGCGTTCGTCACCCCGGGGAATTGGAGCGCTTTGTCCATTTCGTCCACCAACGATTCATAGGTTACGCCCGGACGCCACTGCACCGGCGGTTTCAGAGTGACCACAACTTCCATCATGCTGAAGGGCGCGGGATCCGTGGAAGTTTCAGCGCGTCCCGCCTTGCCAAAGACACGCTCCACTTCCGGAAAGGCTTTTAAGCGGCGATCCATTTGCTGCAGCAACATGCCCGCCTCCGTCACCGACAGCCCAGGAAACGTGGTAGGCATATAGAGAATCGTGCCTTCGTAGAGCGGCGGCATAAATTCTGATCCCATACGTTGAAACGCGGGAATGATGCTGAGCGTCAGTCCGATCGCCACCCCCACAACAACAATGCGATATCGCAGCGCGACGCGCAACACGGGCGCGTACAGCAGCTGCAATAGTCGTGTCACCGGATGCCGCTGTTCCGCGAGAATGCGTCCGCGAATCAAGAGCGGCAGCAGCGCCGGAATCACGATGATCGCCACCACCGCGCTCGTTGCAATCGCCAGATTCTTGGTCAACGCCAGCGGCTTAAACAGCCGCCCTTCCTGCGCCTCCAGGGTAAACACCGGCGTAAACGCCACGGCGATCACCAGGAGCGAAGCAAAGATCGACGGCCCTACCTCCTTGGCTGAATCGATCAGCACTTGGGTGCGCTCGCCATGGCGCCCTTGGCGTTCCCATTCTTCCAGCCGCCGATGGGCATTGTCTACCATGACAATCGACGCATCCACCATGTCGCCGATCGCCACGATAATGCCG
The DNA here is from genome assembly GCA_035575235.1 of Candidatus Methylomirabilota bacterium. Classification (GTDB taxonomy): domain Bacteria; phylum Desulfobacterota; class Binatia; order Bin18; family Bin18; genus SYOC01. The sequence goes on along the minus strand of DATLYA010000216.1, from coordinate 9,705 downwards.
CCAATCGACATAATGTTCATGCCCACGCCCATGAAGTAGATGGGAAGAAAGGAAATCAGCACGGCCAACGGCAGCGAGAGGATAGGGATCAGCGCGGACCGCAGATGCAGGAGAAAACCGACAAGCAACACGCTGACAATCAGCAACTCCTCGATGAGGTTCTCGTTCGCGGTCGCTATCGATGCGTGAATGAGGTCGCTACGGTCATAGGTGGCGACCAGCTTGACGCCTTTCGGCATGGCGGGTTCGATCTCTTTGAGTTTGGCTTTCACCCGCTCAATGACGACTGGGGCATTTTCACCAAACCGCATGATCACAACGCCGCCAACGACTTCGCCCTGCCCATCCAGATCGACGAGTCCACGCCGCATGTCCGGCCCGAGCTGCACCGTTGCGACATCTCGCAGCAGAATCGGCGTGCCATTCTGGTTCACCCCGATGGCGATCTTTTCGATATCAGCGGTTGACTTGATATATCCGCGACCGCGGATCATATACTCGACGCCGGCAAACTCGACGACGCGACCGCCCACGTCATTATTATTCATGCGAATTTTTTCGATGATGTCCGGGAGTGAGAGCCGGTACGCCAACACTTTGGTGGGATCGAGATTGACCTGGTATTGCCGGACAAAGCCGCCGACACTGGCCACCTCCGCCACGCCATCCACGCTGCGCAGCCAGTAGCGCAGATACCAGTCTTGAAAAGAGCGCAGGGAGGCAAGGTCCTGTTGGCCGCTTTCATCGATGAGCGCATACTGGAACACCCAGCCGACCGCCGTCGCGTCCGGTCCTAACTCGGGCGTTACACCCGCCGGCAAGCGGCTGAGAATCTGGTTCATGTACTCCAGCACGCGCGACCGCGCCCAATAGATATCTGTTCCGTCTTGGAACAGGACATAGACGTACGAATAGCCAAAATCGGAGAAGCCGCGCACGACCGTCACTTTGGGGGCGGACAGGAGCGTCGTCACAATCGGATAGGTGATCTGGTCCTCGACCAAGTCCGGCGAGCGGCCCATCCAGGTGGTGTAGATAATCACCTGCGTATCCGAGAGATCCGGGATGGCGTCGACCGGCGTATGGCGTAACGCCCACAAGCCTGCAGCGGCGAGGCCGAAGATGAAGAGAAAGACGAGAAAGCGGTTGCGAGCGCTGAAGTCGATAATGCGTTCCACCATGGTCTTTCCTAAATCAAAACACAGAAGATTGGCGCAGTCCCTGAAAATCCCCCCGCGCTGCGCGCGGCCCCCTTTGCGAAAGGGGGCTTTGGGTCCCCTCCTTTCCCAAAGGAGAGACAGGGAGGATTTCACAGCAAGTGCAACAGTGTACGAATGTCATATGGTCTAATTTAGTGCGGCATGCCCCGCATGCCGCCGACCGCCGCCTTCAAGCGGCTTTCGGAGTCGATCAGGAAATTGGACGAAGTCACCACATGTTCGCCTTCCGCCAGTCCGTCCACGACTTCCACCCACTCCCCGGCGCGCACGCCCAGCTTCACCGTCCGCCACTCCAGCACGCCGCCGCCGTGGTGAATGAAGAGCAGCTGTCGCTCTCCAGATTCCAGCACGGCCTCGGTGGGGATCACCAGCCGCGTCCCCAAAGGAATGTGTAACTCGACAGTGGCGTACATCTCCGGCTTGAGCCGTTCCCCTGGATTGTCCAGCTCAAAGCGCACCTTCGCGGTGCGCGTCTGCGGATCGAGCGTGGGGTAGAGAAACGCGACATGGCCTTGCAACACCGTCTGTGGATCGTAGGAAAGCGTGACGTTTGCGGTTTGTCCGATCTTGACGAGCGGCAACTCGTACTCATAGATGTCAGCAATGATCCACACGTGGGACAGGTCAGCAATCGTATACAGATCATCGCCCGGACCAACACGCATGCCGGCCAGCGCCGTCTTGTTGATCACCGTGCCGGTGATCGGCGAATGAATCGGCAGGGTTTTGAGCACCTTGCCGGTTCGCTCCAGATCCCGAATATGATCCTCGGTGATATCCCACAAGCGTAACCGCTGACGGGTGACCTCAAGCAGCGAGTGCGCGCCGGTGGCCACGTCCGAGAATTCGTTGGCTCCGAGCAGCGTTTTCCCTTTGAGCGCGAGCAGATACTCTTGCTGGGTGGCGACCAACTCAGGGCTATACAACGTAAAAAGTATCTGTCCGTGCTGCACCCGTTCCCCGGTGTAGTTCACCAGGAGCCGATCAATCCACCCTTCCAGTTTCAGATGCACATGCGCGACCCGCCGCTCATCGACCTCGACCCGGCCCACGGTCCGAATCGTTCTGTCCAGGGCGCGTCGCTCCACAGGGGCGAACCGGACGCCAATAGATTGTAATCGTTCGGGACTCACGATCAGGCGATTCTCCGGTTGCGCCGCGTGCAGGCTCAGGTCGGTGGCCGTGGGCGTACTGGCTGTCGCCGGTGCGCCATGCTCATGCGCCGCTGGAGTCGGCGGTGGTGAGAGCGCAGCCGTATCCTGGGATTGCGCGAGCAGCCACGCACGCAGAAAGGAGTGCGGCAGCACCAGCGCCGTTATGGATACCGCGACCCCGAGTACGATACCCGTGAGGAGAAAGCCTATTCGTGCGAACATGCTCTGTTTCGCTCCTGTTTCACCCTTATTTTCCGGTCACCGGTGCGCCTACACTCTCCTCCAGTTCCGCAAGACTTTTTTCAAATTCCGTCAGTTGTTCTTCGGACGAGAGCTCGGCTTCGCGCAAAACGAGAATGTTATTGAGTAAAGTCAGAAAGTCGACTTTCCCCACCGTGTAGCCAGCCGAGGCGGACTCGAGCGAGAGACGTGACTGGGGGATGATTGCGGTCTGGTATAGTCTCATTAGTTGTTCGGCAGTCCGCGCCTGGGTGTAGAGATCCTTGATGCGCGCCAGGAGGGTTCGCATAACATTTTGACGCGTGCTCCGCGCTTCTCCCACGCTCTCGGCGGCTTCCACCACACCGTAGCGCTGCTTGCGCCAAAAATAGAGGGGAACTTTGACGCCGATCCCTACCTCCCATTCCGGTAAGAGTCTGGCTTTGTCCATGTATTCCACTTTGAACACGAGATCCGGGTAGTACTCACGTTGAGCCAGCGCGAGGGTCAACTCGTTGCGTGCGATCATCAGCTCTGCTGCTTTGAGTTCTGGAGAATGCGCCAAAGCGAGTTCGCTGAGTTGCTCGACCGTGGCGCTCAACCGTGACTGCTGCAGTGGCGGTGGCGTCCCCAATGGGGCCAGCGGTGGGCGATTGAGCAGACTGTTGAGAGTGGCGCGTAACCCCTCTCGCTTTCTTTCCAGTTGCAGCAGGCGGCTGGTCAGCAAGGAGACTTCCACCTGGGCTTTGATGACGTCTTGCTGGATGCCTTGACCGACCTGGTAGCGCGCGGCGGCGGATTGCTGCAGGTCGAGTAGGAAGGTCTTATTGCGCTGGAGAATCTCTAGCGCTCGATGGGTAAAGGTAAGGTCATCGTAGGCGGTCTCGAGCCGTGCGATCACATTCAGCGTCGTCGCCCGCAGCATCTGCCCTTCGCGCTCGGCCTCTCGGGCAGCGATCTCCTGCCGTAAGGATAATTTGCCAGGAAAGGGCGCTTCTTGACTGACGCCAAAGCGCAGAAAGCTGAACTCCGATTCGCCCAACGTGAAGGGCGTGATGCGCTCATTGTGATACCCGCCTTCAAGCATCGGATCGGGCAAAGAACCTGCTTGTGAGGGGCGCGCCTGCGCCGCTCGATATCGTTGTTGCGCCGCCTGGATTTCCGGGTTGTGCGCCAGCGCCTCCTGGAGGAGCGTCTGCAGCTCAAGAGACGGCGCTTCGGCGCTTTCCGCGGCCCGGGCGTCGCTGTTCCCACTCCACCACACAAACAGTGCAAACAGTAGACAGGTCAAATACCCTCTTGTCTGTCGTTCCATAGGAACCTCAGTCGAGTTAGCGACGTTGTCTATAGAGCTGGCGCGCCACTTTAGTCATTTCCAGAACCAGGAGCGGGAGCGCGCCGAGCACCATCCACGCGGCGCACTGCGCCAGGGAAATTGGTTTCGTCCCAAAGAGTGTCTCGAAGACCGGCCCATGGTGAATGAGGAGTTGCAGAACAAAGCTGACAACCACAATCAGGAACAGCCGCAGATTGGAGAAGAGGCCGATCTGCCAGATCGTCTGCGTCTCACTGCGTGCGCCAAAAGAACGCAACAGCTCAGCAATAACGAGCGCAGAGAACGCGGCGTTGCGCGCATCGGCCAGGCTGCCGTCAATCACCCATTCATACGTGAAGGCAGTGAGGGCCACGCCGGCGGTTAACACTCCGATCAGCAGCGTGCGCCTCAGGAAGGCGCGATCCATCAACTGCGCGTCTGGCCGACGGGGGGGGCGACGCAGCACGTCTGGATCAATAGGATCAGTCGCCAACGCCAGCGCCGGCAATCCATCAGTCACAAGGTTAATCCAGAGCAGTTGAATCGGCAGCAACGGCAGCGGCCAGCCCACCACCCCAGCAAGCAACATCACCAGCAGTTCGCCCACATTGCCCGCCAGCAAGTAGCCGAGCGTCTTGGCGATGTTGTCATAGATGCCGCGCCCCTCCTCGACTGCCGCCACGATGGAAGCAAAATTATCATCAGTAATGATCAGGTCCGCTGCTTCTTTGGTGACTTCGGTTCCTGTCCGGCCCATGGCGACGCCGATAGACGCCTCTTTCAGCGCTGGCGCGTCATTGACCCCATCGCCAGTCATGGCTACCACGGCTCCTTGGGCCTTCCAGGCGCGGACGATGCGCAGTTTGTGTTCGGCGGTGACCCGCGCATAGACAGAAATACGGTGGACGCGGTCTGCGAGCGCCTGATCGGTCAAGCGTTCCAGCTCGGCGCCGGTGACTACCTCATCGTCGCGGTTCAGCATGCCGAGTTCCCGCGCAATGGCGCGCGCCGTGTCAGGATGATCCCCCGTGATCATAACGGTGCGGATACCCGCGCGCTGACAGCGTACGATCGCGTCCCGCGCCTCCGCGCGCGGCGGGTCTTGCAGCCCGACCAGCCCCAGGAACGTCAGTTCCTGCTCAATATCCTCCTCGCTCAGCGTCGCTCCGGGAGCAAAAAGAGCAGTGTCCAGACGCCGTTCAGCCAGCGCGAGCACGCGCAAGGCGTCACGCGCCAGGATAGCGCCCGCTTGCAGCAGTCGCGCACGGTCACTTTCTGTGAGTTGAACGCAGCCGTCGTCCGTCCGCAGATGCGTACAGCGGTCAAGCACTATCTCTGGCGCGCCCTTCATACAAGCCCAAACATGGTCCTTGCGACGTCGGAGCACCGTCATGCGTTTGCGATGAGCATCGAAAGGAATGACCTGGCAGCGCGGCGTCTGCATCTCCATAGGCCCACGGTGCACGCCGCCTTTCGCCGCCAGCGTCAGCAACGCGCCTTCTGTGGGATCGCCCACGATGGTCCACACGCCGTCGCGCGGCACAAGTTCCGCATCGTTACAGGCGGCCGCTGCACGCAGCACGGCCATGAACGCGCCTTCCTCGGGAGCGACGTACTCCGCACCGTTCGTAAAAAAGCCGCCGTCCGGCGTATAGCCTTCGCCACCGACCGTCACCACATGTTCACTCGTGACCACCTTGCGCGCGGTCATCTCACCCACGGTCAACGTGCCGGTCTTGTCGCTGCAAATTACTTGCGCGCAGCCGAGGGTCTCGACAGCCGGCAGCCGACGCACCAGAGCGTGACGTCGCGCCATGCGCTGCATGCCAAGCGCAAGCGCCACAGTGACGACAGCCGGTAGCCCTTCGGGAATTGCAGCGACCGCCAGGCTGACCGCCCCCAGGAACAGCTCAAACAGGTCGATACCGCGCAGCAGCCCGAGCGCAAAGACCACCAGGACAATCCCCAAGCACGCCCACAGCAGGCGTCTGGCGACGAAGTCAATGCGTTTCTGAAGCGGCGTCTCATCACTGGCGGCGGTGCGCAACAACTCGGCGATCCGGCCTACCTCCGTCTCCATCCCTGTCGCCACCACGAGAGCACGGCCCGCACCGCCGACAATGCTCGTCCCCAGAAAGATCATGTTTGTGCGGTCAGCAAGAGGCGTGTCAGGCGCACAGGTGCCCGTCCGTTTCTCAACCGGTTGCGACTCGCCAGTAAGGGGAGCCTCATTTGCGCGCAGCGCCGCGGCGTCCAGCACCCGCGCATCCGCCGCGACCAGATCACCAGCGTCGAGGAGCAGAACGTCGCCAGGCACTACTTCAGAGGCGGCAATCACCGTAGCATGGCCGCCGCGCACCACCTTCGCCCGCGGCGCAGTCAGCCGCGCCAAAGCCGCGGCTGCTCGTTCCGCCCGATATTCCTGGAAGAACCCGATGACGCCGTTGAGCGCCACAATCGCGGTGATCGCAATCCCATCGGTCAGTTCACCAAGGAAAACGGACACCAGTGCGGCGCCGATCAGCACCCAGATCACCAGACTGCGAAATTGGCTCAGCAGAATAGCCCACGGTGAGAGGGCGTCTTCCTTGCGCAGTTCGTTTGGGCCAATTTTGGCCAGGCGCTCACTGGCGTCCTGGGGGGACAGCCCGTGTTGCACGTCCGTCGCGAGCTGCGCCGCCAGCGCCTCAATCGGCGTCTCATGCCATCGCGGCCGCGCGCTGCAGCGTCGCGGCGCCGGCTGCTGCTGTGGCGGTGTGTGCTGTTGGTTCATACGATTCAGCGAGTGCTAGCCTTTGACTCATCCAGCGGGCAATCGGAAGGAGCGGCAGCGTCCCTCCACGCCTCCGCTCCAGCTTCTGCTGAAGGCGGTCTTATTTAGGAGCCTTCGCCATCTCTCGATGCATCTTGGCCAAGGCCTCATATTCTTTGGCGATGTCCTCGTACTTCTTTGCAATAGTGTTGCAGTGTGCGACCGCTCCAGTTTTCGTCTTCAACACCGGCACTGCGCTATAGGACTTGCTGAACTGTTGATGCAGGGCGTGCTGCTGGTGCGCCTCCTGTGCTTGCTTCTCGTAGTACGCCGCAACGGCCTCATGATCGGCGGGCGTTTTGGCTTCAGCGATCCGTTGCTCGATCGGTTTATCATCCTGGGCGGCGGCAAGCGGCAGATACGCCACCGCGCCAAGGAGAAAGACGGAGAGGACGACACTGATCGTTTTCCAGATTTTCATGAGAGACTCCTTTCTGTTGTCTGAGTTGGGTTGCTGTCTTCGGACACCAGGCCGCCGCCTGTAACACCGTCGTCATAGCTCCACGGCGCACCTCCTTTCTCCCTCATCCATACAATGCGCCTCGCCCCTCAACCCGTCGGTTCCTGGACGAAAAGATCCGCAGGGCGTTCTTCCCTGTGTTTCATTACCCGGGGTGAGTGTACGGACTAACGTCACCTACGATGCAATAACAGCGCCTGCCAGGGGCAAATCGATAACAGGTGCTCTCCTGTCTCTCTCAACAATGCGCGTACAGAGGTGAAAGGAGCGGCGTCCCACGCCTGGTCACCTACCTCGCGGAGAACAGACCGCTCTTCAAATCAAGAAGGTTTCATAAAGAAGATATAAGGGAGGTGGATGTAACAGGCGGAGACAGCGCCGGGCGCAATACACCCAGTCGGATGCTTGAGGGAGATTTCCCTCCATCGGCAAAAATAAAAAGCCGGCGAGGACGCGAGCGTTCAGGGCAGGAGCAGACTTTAGTGTCGCCTTATTGCTGCCCCCGCGCACCTCGCAACAAAGCGGCCGGGGCTGCGCATGCCGAGCCGTCGCAGAAGTCGTCGCCGGGCGCGAACAGTGATCGGCCACAGCAGGTTGGGGATGGGCAGCATGGCGCAATGTCTCTGCATGCACCTGCGGACTAAGGGTGCACAAGCTGAACAGATAGGCAACAAGAAAACACAGATTCCCCAAAATAAGGCAGCGGGGCGCATGTTTCCGTTGATTCCCGGGGCTGTTCATAGGCGAGACATCCTGTTGTCGTCGAAGCAATCTTTATGCCACCCCGCCCTCGAAGTGAATATGCAGGATAATGAGCAATTGCCCCTTACTCTTCTCATTTCTGCAAAGGAAAGAGAGCCGGCTTCCCAGAATTGCGAAACCTCGTCTCAAACGGCTCCGCCTCGATTGGACACGGACAGAGATCCGCACAGAGCCATGCCTCTGTCTAAATCGCACTACACGCGCTTGGCGCACTGGGGTGTCACCCTGAGCGGAGCGAAGGGTCTCACCGCCAGAGGCTTCGCGGCGCTCGGCCTGACACGGCAGAGAGGCGACAGCGGACAGTGGACGAATGTCAGGTGGTCTGATTTAGGCTATACCGTTGTCCGGCTTGTCGCGACATGCGCGGCCAGATGGATCTTTTTGACAAAGTTGTTATGAATCGTTCTCTTGCGCCGCCCGCAAGCACCGCTACAGCTCCAATTCATCTTCCTCTTTTGCAATTTCCGCCTCTGTCGCCGCTTCTGCATGCTCCTCCCCGAGCCGGTCGCGATACTCTTTGAGGTCGCGCAGCGTGGCGATGATCGTTTCCAGCGAATAGTGCGCATTGCGTGGACTGGTCGAGGGTATGACAAACACATGCGCCCCGCCGAAGCGCGCTTCCTGGCGACCGCTCCCGCCCTCTTTCCCGCAGCAAATTTGATAGCCGGTAAATCCCACAAAGCAAACGATGCGCGGCTTATAATAAGCGATTTTCTCTTCCAGCGCTTTGGCGCCGCGACGGAATTCAGTCAGGGTCAGCTCATGAATGCCGCTTGTCGGACGCTTCACAATATCAGTCAGGCCGATGCCCCAATCTGGCAAACGCGCATCATCGTCGGGACCGACAATTTCCGGCACCAGGCCCGACGCCGCCAATGCAGGCCAGAAGCGGTTCTGTTTGTGCGCAAAGTAATGGCCAACCTGTGCGGCGTAGAGTCCAGGATTGAGTCCAACGAACACGATATCCAACCCCGGACGGAGATAGTCAGGCAGCGTCTTCCCAGTTCCGCTCGCTTGCCCCTTGCTTCTCCTCCTCATCCTCCCCTCCTTTGGCTAGAGAACTGGCGCTCGGGCATTCCATTCACAGGTCGCGCCCTCCGCGGTCTCGCGCGCATCTCTCACTCTTTGAGCCTACCTTACTCCTTGCGTTGTGCAAGCAGGGCCTGCGTCTCTCTGCTCTCTACCGCATCAAACCCTTTCGCGCATCACCATCTGTTCTGGCAGCCTGCACTCGCGCAGGAGTCTTGCCGAGAGATGAGGCGAGTCCCGTGATTCCTTCACGCCGCACCTGCGGCGGATTAGCGAGACGAGGTCAATCCGCCTTCCGCAAGCACGCGCCTATAGTAACGCCCTAACGCCGGATTTGACCAGACGACGACGCCCGAGCGGAGCATAACGCTATAGACACGGGACCGGGCAATTTTGATGCGCACGGCGGGGTCGAGCAACTGAGAGGAACGTTTCACCATTGCCAAGGTGGAAACGCCAATCAGCAAGGGCCACGCGCAAGCCAACCGCAAACGCCATTCGCGCGGCGGGATCGCAAGTGTGTATATCCATCCGTCTCGGTAGAACGCCAGCGTATCGTTGAGCAGAGCAGTCAGTAGAGGCTGCACGCGGGTGAGGGTTTCAGGCCGCAACAGTTCTTCCGGTTGAACGCCCAGCCGCGCCAGCTCGACCCGGGGCAGATAGCAACGACCGCTACGCAAGTCCTGGGCAAGATCGCGCAGGATATTCGTCATCTGCAATCCTTTGCCGAACTG
>DATLYA010000215.1:0-11723 GCA_035575235.1 Candidatus Methylomirabilota bacterium | reverse complement strand
GAGGTTGCAACGAGCCCGAACCGGAGGTCAGCGCTATACTCGCCGCGAGTGAAGATTGAGCTGCGGCCAGAACGAGACCAGTCATCGCACACAGCATAAGCCGCCCGAGGCGCTCGCTTTTCCAGGCTCCTCGCCAGAGTGTTAGCGAGCAGGGAGCGTTTGAGCAACAGTCGGCGGGAGCGGACTGAAAAGAAGAGAGCCCAACGTTCTGTGAAGAACTGGCGATGGTAAAATTGTCCACTATTGTCTTTTTTGTCATACTAACCTCTCAAGGCCGACGGGCAGGGAGGAGCTGTGCTCCTTGTTGTGTGTCGTGCAAGAGACTGGCCGCACGGAGGTGGAGAGCCTTCTGCGGCCAGTGGAGGCAACGCCGGGAGGAGAGGGGCATTGCCAGAAGCAGCAGACGCTAGTGTTCTGCCGTGAGATCCTGCATCTGGGCACGCATCGCCTGGATGCGCGCGATGAGCTGTGCCGCATTCGCCAGTTGCTCCGGCATCAAGACGGCGCGCACTTCAAGCGCTTCCGCTAAGCGATCGCTCATGATTCGGTTTTGCAGTTGGGCAGCGTTCTGGAGGGAGGAGGAAAGAGTTCCGGCGTCAGGGTCTCCAGGAGCATAGAACGTCTTGCGCATTTCATCCCGAATCGCTTGGAGCTGAGTAAAAAGGGGTTGCTCTGTAGCCCTGCGCTGAGCGTGAATTGCCTGCACCTGGGTCTGTTGTTCAGGGGTCAGCGCCAATTTTTGCAGAATCCAGGGAGACAGGAGACTCAGACTGCCTCCGCGTCCCCAACCGCCGCCATGCCCCATGCCCATGTGGGCTCCTGAGGCCGTTGGACTGCTGACCAGGCCAATGAGGAGACCACAGAGTACAAAAAACTCCGAGTTGCGCATCACAACACCTCCCCAAAAATTTTTTCTTTTCGCTGACGCCGCGTCGGCTAAGAGACGAGACGCGGCGTACAGACCTCCTGCCATGGATTACGCCACTTTCGTCATCGCCTCTCATAGAGATCTGACGATGCTTGCGGTTTTTGGTTGAATGCGGATGCATGCACGCTTATCGCGCCGGAGCCTCAGCAATGGCAAACGGACCAGTCTGGACTCGAATGGTCTTGAGCGAGGCATTCGTCACCGTGCTAAACACCTCCACTTCGGCGCCCACGCCGCCGCCGAACACTGCCACATACAGGCGTTTGCCGCCCGCCGTCATGAGCATCCCCTCTGGCTGAGAGGCCAAATTGCTTCCGGACGATACAACCAACGGGCTTCCCACCGTCAGATCACTGATATTAATCACCGAGATGGTGCTGTCAATAGAATTCGCCACATACGCCTTGGCGCCGTCAGCTGAAAAGATGACTTTCGTTGGTCGCAGACCGACTTGGACAGTATTCGTGACGCGATTCGTTGCTGTATCTACAATCGATACAGTGTTGCTGTTATAGTTCACGACGTAGACTTTCGCGCCGTCGGGGGTCACCGCAACGCCATCGGGCCCTCTTCCCACTAAAAATGTGGCCGCGGGTTGATCCGTCGTCAGATTCAGCACGGTGACTGAGTTGTCCGCGAAGTTCGTGACGTATCCGCGCGTTCCGTCCGCCGTGAGCGCGATTACTTGCGGCTCTTGTCCCACGGGAATCGTGGAGACGATGGCGTTCGTGGCCGTGTCGAGAGCGGAAACCGTGGCGTCAAAGCCATTCACTACGTAGACAAATTTTCCATCAGGGGAAACCGCGACGCTAGAAGGACCCTTCCCGACACCGATGGTAGCTTTCACGGTATGTGTAGCGGTATCGAGCACGGAGAGCGTATTATCCATAAAGTTGGCGACATAGACGGCGGCGCCATTTGGAGTGACGGCGATACCCCGGGGTTCCTGTCCTACTCGCACAGTGGCGGTTACGGTTTCGGTGAGGGGGTCGATGATGGACACCGAATTACTCGATACATTAGTCACATATAATGAGGGGCCATTGCTGCACGTCGTGAGATCAAAAATGCAGGGCAGCGTACATTTTTTATCTCCGGCGGCGCAACGGGGTCGGCAGGTCAACGACCCGCCGCCGAAGCCCAAAGACGCGCAGCTGGCGCCGTCCAGGGCGGCGCCGTCACATTCTTCTGAGGCGTCGATCGAGCCATTGCCACAGCCAGCCTGCGCCACAAAGCACTGGCAACGCGGCTCCCAGACATACTCCGCCGTAATCTGGGTTGTTTGTTGCGTCGCTTTATCCCGTACGGTTACGTTGTTGATCTCTAGGGTTTCCCCAGACAACGCCGCCGTCGCGGTCGAGAGATCGAACAGATCGAGAAATGCCGAGTTTGCCAATTTCACACTGTTCACCGTGGCCGTAGCGGTCTGCGTAATGCCGGCGCTGTCCTGCGCTTCAATGCTGAGCGTATGCGAGCCGTTTGCGAGAATATTGAAATTCGTCAGCAGCCCAAAGCCGCTTTGCAGGGCTTGTGCATAGGCAGGGAATGCGGTGTGCACATCACTGCGCGCGGAGCAGCAGGGAAGGTCGCTGAGGGGGGCTCCGTCCAGCCGTGCTCGCAGAGCGTTAATCACAGCGCCCGGCGTCCGGGTAAAGGTCCAGCCGGAGATCAGACCAATGCCGCTGACCGAGCCGCTGCCAGGGTTTTCAAGCGTTAATGAAATGGTTGGTTGGTTGCTCCCGTTGCCGCACACAGGATCAGCGCTGTCAATCAACCCGTCACAGTTGTTATCAATTTTGTCATCACATATCTCTTGCGCGCCGGGGTGGATCGTGGGATCACTATCATTACAGTCATGGTTCGCATAAAAACCGTCTCTGTCGCTATCCTGATCTCCGCCCGAGGGATCTCCTACATTCTCCGCCCCGACAATGCCAAGCGTTTGCCTGTTTGCTTGCCAGGCGATATGAAGGTTCACTCTTTGTTTCTTAGCCGTGACGTCATCCGTAGCTTCGGCTTTATTGACGATGATTTCCTGCTTATCGCTGCTCAATGTCGGATCATCCGCAGATGAGAAAGTGAGCGCGCTCAGGAATTTAAATCCTCCTGGCCGCACGACAGTAATAATATGATCCTCTTGTCGGGGTGGGCTGCCGGCGTCGTCCTGCGCTTCAATGGTAACTGTATGCGCGCCTTCAGCTAGCAGGTTGAAATTAAACAGCAAGCCAAAACCGCTGTTGCGCGCTTGCGGCGCATCAGGGTGCGCTTGGGCTACATCCAGGCGCTGTCCACAGCACGGGATGTCGCCTATGTCAATTCCGTCGATACGGACGCGCAGGCGGATCTGGGCGTTGGGGACAGAAGAAAATCCCCAGCCGGCTATCGCGCTCACGCCGCTTATGCGCTGATACGGCTCAGGATTTTCCAGCGTCAACAGAATCTCTGCCTGCGCTGCTCTCGCGAGCATCCACAGGCACAGCAAAAGAAAACCTTGTAGGCTTCGTTGTCGCATGCTGCCCCCACCTCTGCAAAGAGAGTAGCACCCTTACGAAAGACGAACGAACTCCTGGATTGGTTGAACAGCGGATTGAAGTAGCGGCGCGCTTCAACCAATCCGCTCCCTCATTCGTCTGCACGCCAGAGCCACTTTGTATGGCCAGTGGACGATGGCGGATCGCGCCTCGCGAAAGGCGGAACGGATGAACATTCTCCAGGCAGCCCTGCTCTCTATTGTGTTCGCAATTGCTCTCGTCGCGCCGGCGGGGCGAAGCCGCGCGGCAGACTCCTCGTTTGTGCAGACCGCGAAATTGCTCGCTGGCGATAAAACTTCGGGAGATCAGTTTGGCGCGAGTGTTGCGTTAAGCGGTGATACCGCCATGGTGGGCGCTCCGGGCGGCGATACGGCGGGAGCGTTATCAGGGGCAGTCTATGTCTTTATGCGCGACAGCGCTGGACAGTGGCAACCTGGACAAAAGCTCGTTGCTGGTGATAGCGCGGCGGGCGATTTATTTGGCGGCAGTATAGCGCTGCACGGTGATATAGCACTGATCGGCGCACGAGGGGAACGGAGTCAGGGCGACTTCGCCGGCGCTGTGTATGTGTTTACACGCGATGCTGCAGGAATCTGGCAACAAACGCAGAAACTGATCGCTAGCGACGGCAGTGCGGGACGATTGTTTGGGTTTAGTCTCGCCTTAGGAGACGACGTTGCTCTGGTTGGCGCACGCGGGACAGGAGACAACGGTTCAGCAGGCGCCGCGTACATCTTCGCCCGTAACGAACAGGGCCAATGGCAACAAGCGCAAAAGCTGACGGCTGCCGCCGCTGCGCCTAATGATGAATTCGGCTGTAGCGTTGCAGTCAGCGGGGCTGTCATTCTGATTGGCGCATGCGGCGATGGGGAGCGTGGAGCCAGAGCTGGCGCGGCCTATCTTTTTACGCCCAACGGCCAGGGCCAATGGCAGCTGCTTCAGAAATTGACGGCAAGCGACGGAGGTGAAGGCGATGAATTTGGTTACAGTGTCGCGCTCAGCGACGCCCTTGGCGTCGTCGGCGCTCGCTTCGCCAACGGCGCGGAGAACCATACCGGCGCCGCCTACGTCTTTGCCCAGAGTCCCTCGCCAATTGGAACGCTTGTCTCCTGGGGTGAGTGGCAGAAATTGACCGCCGGCAACGGCGTGACAGGCGATGAGTTTGGCGCTCGCGTCGCCCTCACTGCTGACCAGGTAATAATTGGCGCGCCAAACTCTGGCGCAAAAGGGACCGGCTCCGGCGCAGTGTACTTCTTTACGCTCAACCAAAACAGCAACAGTGGCAATCCATGGGAACAAACGCAGGCCATCACGGCGCGTGACGAAGCCACCGGAGATGGATTTGGTCTCAGCTTAGCGTCAGATGAGAACATCATCCTGGTCGGTGCTCCTTTCGATGATACTACGGTGACAAACGCCGACTCCACCATCACGACATTTACAGACGCCGGCGCGCTGTATGCCTTAGCGCTGACTTCGATTCCGGTCGCCTGCGAGAGCAAAACCACTTATGACGCGGCGCGTTGTTCCGGTTCCTTCACTATTGCTTCTGTGTCGGACATTGATCAGTATGGCGCAGATGATTTTGGCCGGAAAGATAATAACGGGAAGTATAAACATGTGACCGTCAGTGGCAGTCTGAACGATCCACATCTTGTCATCGCTTCGCCTTGTACGATTACTATGCAAAGCGGAGCCCGTCTGCAGGGGGATTTCGTAAGTGTGGATGGGCGTCTTGGCGTCGGCAGCGAGGGGAGTTTCGCCATCGAGGCGGCGCGAGCGTGTCTCCTCTCTGAACAAGCGAGCGTTGAGCTGGAATCTGGCGCACTGATAAGCGCCGGCGATGTCACTATTCGTGCAGCGAAGAAAGCCGCAATTGGGAAAGGCGCGACGATTGACATGCACGGCGACTTGATCATTGAATCAACCGGCGACTTGAAAGGCAGCCAGGCGCTCCTGGACGCTGACGCCGTGGCGACCGCCGGGTCGATTCGTCTGCAAGCGCTCCGCACCGCGCGGCTTGGGGCTAACGCCACTGTCGCAGTTGATGGAGGCATATTGCTGCAATCTACCGGGACAGCATCTAGCAGCCAGGTGGACCTCGGGGAGGGAGCGAAACTTCAGGCTACAGATTTGATCCTCTCCGCTCCGCGTGAAGCGAAGATAGGGAAGCAGGTCGCGGTGCGGCTGACAGGACAGCTGATAATGGCTTCGACCGGCGATACCTCCAATAGCAGCACCACGCTCACAAAAGGCGCCCAGGTCGCCGTGGGCGGCGACGCTGACATTACCAGCGGCAATAAAGTTGTATTGGATAAGAAGACGGTTCTTTCTGTGACGGGGGAGCTGCATGTGCAGGCCGCCTCGCCTCAACAATGCCGGATTAATAAATCCGCTACGGTGACTGCTGGCGAGAAATCGGGGAACTGTTTTTCAGGCAACCGATAACGCCGCAAAGTCACCGGGAGGCGCTACCGTCTCACAGCAGGAAGTGATGAGATGACAATTGCTTAGCCCAATCCCTTTTGCGCCCGGACGGATAAGCCGGGGCGGCGCACTTCAACACGAATGCTGCGATACACGTCCCCTTTGAGTGGAGAGACATACCCCACCGTGTATTGCTGACGGAGTTCCTCGGAAATGGTTTGCACTGCTTGATCAAGCACTGCCTCGTTGTTTACTACGTCTGCTGTGTTCAACAAAAAATGTCTGCCGCCGGTTTCGTTACTAAAAGTCTGCAGCACATGGACATCTACGGCGTCATTCGCGCCTCCGCCGCGTCCGCCATAGCCGCCCAGCGCTGGAGGCATGCCCATGCCCGGCATCCGCCCTCCAGGAAACCCAATGCCCGGCGCGCCTCGTCCGGGGAAGCGCAGGCCTCCGCCAAGCGGAGGCCACGGCAGCGGCGGTCTCGTCCCTGCTCTATGAAAACCGCCAATCGGGTTGCCGATCCCGATAGTGTACACGGTCACACCTTCGCGGCGAACGCTATTGGTTGCCTCATTCAACGACGCCGTACTGGCGGTATCGAGCCCGTCGGTCAGGAGCACAAGTGCGCGTTTCTGGTGCCGGCCCTGCTTGATGCGGCGCAGCCCATCCAACAACGCATCATAGAGCGCGGTCTCACCTTGCGGTTCAAGCAGATTGACCCCTTCATCAAGCAGTGCGCGGCTGTCGGTAAACGCCTGCACCATGACTGGCCGCTGATTGAAGGCTTCCAGGAATACCTCATCACGAGGGCGGATTGTTTGGAAAAAGCGGCGCAGCGCATGGCGTGCGCGTCCTATTTTATTTTCCATGCTGCTGCTGACGTCAACGAGAAATCCTAGACTTACCGGTTCATCTTGGCCGGTAGAGAAATACGTAATCTTCTGGGGCAGCTCTTCTTCATACACCAGAAAATCATCGGCTTGGAGCCCAGGGACATAATGTCCCTGAGGGTCAGTCACGGTAACAGTCAGCAGTTGCGTTGGGTGAGGAGTCGCTGGTTGCGGGTGCGGCGGGGGCGCGGTGCGTTGCGTTGCCGGTGAAGAGTCTGGTTGCTGCGTCTGTGGAGGAATGTCTAAGACCTGCTTCCCAGCAGGATACGCAGGTTGCGGCGCCGGCGTGGGTGGGAATCGTTGCGGAGATGGCCACGGTCCTTGCCAGCCCTCAGGCCGATGTGATTGTTCTTGCGCTCTTACTGACGTTGCTGTCACAGCGAGCAATATCACCAGCCCTTGGGCCAGACCACGGCTGGCCTGCACCACTTTTTGGCTGTTCACTATAGGGGTGTAGTCGATCCAGCGTTGAGAGAGGGTCTGGATGTAGTGCAACATATCGACACCAAAGGCGGCTTGCCTCACTGCGCCATCGCCCTGAATAAGACACCCCTAGGAGGAAAAGGGGCACGCTCCCCTCCTAGGGGTGTGTGGGCAACGGGGGGACAGGACACGTTGCCGCAGTGTTGATCCTGGAGCTTAGGGTTTCTCTTCGAAGAAGCTGCGCATCTGCGCGCGTATGGCCTGCATTTGCTCCCATGCCTGCGCCCCTTGCGCCAGTTGCTCTGGCGTTAACAGGTTCCGCACCTCAAATGCGACAGCCAGTCCTTCATTCATCAATTGCTCGCGGAGATCCTTTGCTTGTTTGGTCAGGGCCGCTAAGTCTGCAGGGGTAAGCGACCCGCTCGTGAAAAATTTTGTCGTAATCTGATTGTGCACCGCTTCAAGCTGCTGAAAGAGGTTCCGGAACTTCTCGTGATGCGCTTCCATGGTGGTGTGCACCTGCGTTTTTTGTTCGGACGTGAGGTTGAGCTTCCTGAGAATCAGTGGCAGGAACATGCCGGGACCATCTCCCAGCATGGGACCGCCTGGGCCGCCTCCCCGAAAATGCAAGCCAGGGCCGCCAATGAAGAGGATGTCTTCTTTTGCGGCTGGCCTATCTTTTCTCTGGTCTGCCTGCACCGGAGGCAGAGCAACGCTGAGGCTACAAAGAACACTGCACAGAAGAAACGCAAGGCGTTGAGACATACATGAACCTCCAGGTAATTAATCTTGGGCAGACGCAAGCGCGAATGACGGTGGCTCACAAGGCGAAGAGGCGAACGGCTCTCGATACTCACATGGCCATCCACCGTCCAGCGCGGCTTGCAAATAACTTGCGGGGGACGCCGGCGTCGGCAACACCGGCGATCCTACATCCGCGGCGGCAAACACCGCAGGATCGACCTCAGTCGTAAGGAACTGATAAATCTGTTCGGTCTGCACAGCGCTGGGTGGAGTTGAGGAGATGAACGATGGAGGCCGCCACCAGCTTACCCAGCCCACAAGCAGCGCCGCGGTCAGGACGACCACTGCCGGAATCCACAAGACAGACATACGCGGGCGGTCCTCAATATGCGGCGCCGGAGGGACGGTCGTCGCCAGCGTATGTTCAATCGCACGCAAGGTGCGCACCAGTTGTTGATAGCGTGCAGTACAGTGCAGGCAATGCGTGAGATGCGCACGGCGGTGCGTCGCTTCATCTCCAGCCAGTAATTTGAGGAGCGCATGCTCTGATAAACAACGTGACATTATGACTCTCCTACCACTTTTTGCAGACGGCGTAGGGCGTGAAAAAGATGCCGCTTGATACTGCCGGACGAGAGCCCCAGTAGCCGTGCGGTGTCATCCGTGGAAAGTCCTTCCAACCGCCGTAGAATAAACACCTCCCGTTGTCGCGGCGGCAGGGCGCCAAAGAGCCGCCACAGATAGGCTTGTCTTTCTCGGCTCAACAACAACTCCTCTGGGGTGCCGCCCTCGGCAGGAAGCTCAGGTTCCTGTCCTATCGTGGCGCTGCCGCGCCACCATTTCCACCAGGCGGATCGACGACGATCCCGGCACGCATTGACGGCGACTCTGGTGAGCCACGCCTCCCAGCAGAGGATCTCGGTCCCTGTCGCCCGGGTTTGCACATAGCGGACAAACACGTCTTGCGCCGCTTCTTCCGCCTCTTGCTGATTCAACAACAGCAGACGACAGAGCCGTAAAATCCGCGGATGTTCTCTGCGATAGATTGTATCGCAGAGGTCATCACCCTCGAGCGTGAGCGCTGTTTCCTCGCCATGTTTCATGCTTTGTTAGTACAGACGAATAACGAGCCTGTTTAGTTGAACTTCGCTTGAAATGAGGCGGCAAGGACGGAGGAGGCTGCACTTGCGGGACAGGCAAATTTTCCACGTCTTTATAGCTCTCTTCATTTGCATACGCCCCTGCAATGGCAGGCGCTTTCTTCCTCAGGAGCCGGCTGCCGGCCTGCGCGCAGCCCGGAGGGCTGCACCACCAGGGAGACAGGTGAGAGCCAGGAGACGCAGGCCTCATGCAACTGCCAATCGCTCTAAGCTTCCGTTGGCGCCTCAGTCGCCTTCGCTGCGGGATGGGCAGGGGAGGCCTCGCTGCGCCTCTGTTTCTTTTTCGCCCGCAGATCGTTCAGAATCTGTTGTGCTTTTTCCTGTTCTTCCGGGGTAACCGCCCCGCGAGGCTGTCCGTCCAAATCATACCTGGCTCCGCCTTGACGCACGGCTTGCCAGTAGGCGCCTCCAGCGCTCCGTTGAAAGCGGGCGATCGTGCACTTGATCAGCCAGAACGGGGAGCCAGGCAACTGGGCGGCGATCTCTCGATGTATGCCAATAGCGAGTGGTTTCATCGCTCGCACGTCCGAGGGAAAGGCGTGCGGCCATCGACTGCGTAGCGTCGCTAGCAAATCTCGTTGCGCCTGCGCATCGCGTTGGCGGCGGTTCGGTTGTCCAGGCTTTTCCACCGGAGGCGAGACGGATGGGGAGGACGCTGTATGGCGAAGCGTAGACGAAGCTGGGGGCTGGGGCGGCGACGAAGTTGCCCGCTTCGCAGGAGGCGCAGGACGCTGAACGGGCAGGGTTTTCGCTAAGGCAGATCGAGCACGGGTCGGTTGTTCGTTGTCTGTCCTGGGCGGCGGCGGTTGGGGAGCCTGCAATGCTGCGGCCTGCGCCGCTGCGTCAGGAGAAGGTCGCTTCTTGCGCAGAATAACAATCGGTGACGACGTTGTGACGGAGTTCTTTTGCGGCATCGTATGTTCCTTGTCGCACTCAGTTGCTTCACTTATAGATCTCTGATCCCTTCAAGCTATACCCTGCTCTCCTCCTGAAAAGAAGCCCGTAGGTTTCCTTCTTGTTTCTTCCCCGCCGCCAGCCTTGCTCTGGCAGGATCAATCGGTGCAAGTGTGAAACTTGACCCTTGACAAAAGAAGGCAAATCCTATTCGCTCTTGTGGCGTCCGCGGCTACATCCTGCTCAGGGCTTGCAAGCAGCTGGGACGCCACAAAAGGACAGGGGTCAGCAATGGCAGAAATCGCGTTTGGCGTCTTCGATCATAGTGGACTGAGGGGAGGCTCGCTAGTATGAGCTGTTCAAAAGACGTGTTGAGCTGCTGCGGGACTATGCTGCAGCGGGCTTCTTTTGCCTGGGGCGGATGAACGCAAGCACGATCGTGCTGGTTGCTTGGGCGATTTGTCACCAAGGAGACGACAGAGTGCGACAGCGTCATGAGTAAATAATGCATACAAGAAAAGGAGAGGAGCAATCACATGCCAGCTGCACACTTCTTTGTGCAAAGCCCTACGGAAGTTGGTCTTGAGCCCCAGAAAGTGCAGGCGCTGTTTGAACGCGTTGAGCGCGAAGTCAAGGAAGGGTTACTGCCAGCCTGTCAGGCCGCCATCGCTCGTCACGGCAAAATTGGCGCGATGCAGACCTTTGGTCGCGCGGTCCAAGGCGGGGTAGAAAAGCCGGCGTCTAACGATACCCTCTTTGTGATTATGTCGGCCACCAAGGCGTTGACTGCGGCTTCAGCGTGGATCCTCATGCAAGAGGGGAAACTGCGCCCGGAGGATCGGGTCGTGCAGTTCGTTCCTGAGTTTGGCGCAAATGGAAAAGACGCCGTAACGGTTGAGCAGTTATTGATCCATACCTCAGCGATTCCTTATGCGCCCCACTGGCAAAAGGAGTGGGGCGATCGGCGGCGGCGTCTAGAGCGCTTTGCCCAATGGCGGCTGGATCATACGCCAGGAGAAAAGTTCGTCTACCATATCTCCGCCAATTTCTGGCCGATCGCGGAAATTATCGAGCGCGTGAGCGGGCTCGCCTTCCATGATTTTGTCCGCGTGCGCATCGCTGAACCTCTGGGACTGCCGGACTTGCGAGTGGGGATTACGGCGGCGCTGAATGATCGTGTTGCCGATCTTGTCTGGGTGGGACAGCCACTGAGCGCTGAGGAGTACCAGAAAATGGGTCTACAGCCGCCCCGCGCCGGCGTTGCTGCTATTAGTGAGGCCGGCGTGCTGGAGCTCAATGAACTCGTGACTCGAGAGGCAGGGTCGCCTTCGGCTGGCGGGGTCACGACCGCCGGCGACCTCGCGCTCTTTTATCAAGCGTTGCTCAACGATGGGCGCGCTGACAATGGAACGCAAATCTGGCGGCCTGAGATGCTGCGGGAGGCGCGGCGCATCCGCACCGGTGAGCTCAGAGATCCCTATCTGGGACACTTCGCTTATCGCGCCTTAGGCATCGCTGTTGCTGGAGGGGATGGCAATGCGAACAAGCGCGGCTTCGGCCGCACGAATTCACCGGAAGCGTTTGGACATCCCGGCTTTGGCGGCCAAACGGCCTGGGCTGATCCCGCGACCGGCATCTCATTTGCGTATCTTACGAATGGCTTCGACCGCAACGACATTCGCGAAGGGCGGCGGCAGGTTGCCCTCTCTAGCCTTGCGGCGGC
>DATLYA010000214.1:0-20883 GCA_035575235.1 Candidatus Methylomirabilota bacterium | reverse complement strand
AATCCGGATGAAGTTGTGGCGTTAGGCGCGGCCGTGCAGGCGGATACATTATCAGGTCGCCGCCGCGATATGTTGCTGCTTGATGTCGTGCCGCTCTCGCTCGGCATTGAAACAATGGGTGGAGTGATGAGCCGGCTCATTGATCGCAATACGACCATTCCCACAAGCGTTAAGGAGATGTATACCACGGCGGTGGATGACCAGACTGCTGTGGATATCCATGTTTTGCAAGGCGAGCGCGAATTGGCGCAAGATTGTCGCAGTCTGGCTCGCTTCAAGATCCCGATTGAGCCGCAACCTGCCGGCATGCCGCGCGTTGAAGTCACGTTCACGATCGACGCTAACGGCATCCTCAATGTTACTGCCACGGATATGCGTACTGGCCGTGAACGGTCGGTGGAGGTGAAGCCCTCCTATGGTCTGACCGACGAGGAAATTGAACGTCTTTTGGAGGAGTCGATTGATTTTGCCGAAGAGGATATCACACAGCGGCTGTTGATCGAGGCGCGGACCGAAGCCGATACCGTACTCCACGCCACGGAAAAGGCGCTCCAGCAAAACGCGGCATTTCTCCTTGAGGGGGAGGAGGAGCGGATCCGTACAGCTGTGCAGGACTTGAAAAATGCCTGTCAAGAAGAGGATTATAATCTCATCCGGGATTTGACTGAGAAACTCAATGAGGCGACGACTCCTTTCGCGCAACGGATTATGGACGCCTCGATTCAAGAGGTGCTGGGACACAAGCGGCTTTCGGAAATCTAAAGGAAGTCTGCTATGATGACGCTGCCGTACCGGAGGTGGGCATGAAGTTGCATTGGGAGGACGCTGAGGACATTGCGGAGCAATTGCTCGAGGTCCACCCTGACGTTGATCCGCTGAGTGTGCGATTCACCGATCTCCATCGCTGGGTCACTGAATTGGCCGATTTTGCTGACGACCCCAAAGCATCAAGTGAAGGACAACTCGAAGCCATCCAAATGGCGTGGCTCGAGTTGTCCAAAGAGCAAAACGACTAACACCCTCGAGTTGCTTGTGCGCGACGCGCGGCGCGCGTGGATGTGGAACGATTGTGGTTGGGGGCGCGTACTCGACCAGGAAAGGGTGAGGATTTTCCATGAAGGAACGATCTGTGGTGGATGCTGGAGTCACGCTGTTTCAGCCCGATTCTTTATTGCCGGCCCAGTTCTTCGCCTCGTTAAAGCAGCGCTCGAAAGCGTGCGGCGAGCGCCGGTTAATGGCGGCGATTTTAGAAGACGCTATTGATTGCTTTCAGAAATACCTCTGGGCTAAAGATAACCGCAGCCGGAATCTCCGGCAGGAAGCGGAGAATTGGTTCTTATCAGAGGACGATAGTTGGCCGTTTTCTTTTGTGAATGTCTGTCACGCGTTAGAGCTTGAACCTGACTTTCTTCGCCGGGGATTGCTCAGTTGGAAGGAGCGTCAGCTGATGCGTCGCGCTGCCGTCGCTAGCGGCGCGGGCACGTCTCCATTGTTGCCGTCTCAACGTGACGTTGGCTCTCTGCCCGGCGTTTGATCTTGTACGAGTATTGTGTTGTCGCAAATTTTTCGTTTTGGTATTCGCACCTTTCTCTTGAGTAAAGAGCACCTCGCTCGTTTGGCCGGGCGGCGGCCCTCTTATGACGCTCTGCGTCTTGAAGTAAGCGGGTCTTTGCCCGAGGAGGCCGCTTCTTCACTATGGGCTTTTTGGAAGCCTCAGGAGCCTGATCTTTTATCCGTTTTGACCTTGTTGCGTTGGGCGCGTGAGGATGACCGGCTCCGGGCAGTGATGATTTCTCTCGCTGATCTTGATGCCGGTTGGGCCCGGCTGCAAGAGTTGCGGCGCGCACTGCTGGCGCTGCGGCAGGCAGGCAAGGTGGTGTGTGTCTTTCTCCCAGAAGGGAGTACGCGAGAGTATTATCTTGCCAGCGCCGCCGATCTCGTTGTACTAGCTCCGGCTGGTCACCTGGCGATTACGGGGTTAGCGGCGGAAGCCATGTTCTTTAAAGGCGCACTCGATAAACTTGGCATTCAGGCGCAGGTCAGCCAGGCGGGACAGTACAAGGCGGCAGGAGAGCCGTTCACTCGCGAATCGATGTCCGCCCCGCATCGCGAGATGCTGGACAGCCTGCTTGATGATCTGTACGACCAAATTGTCGAGGGCATCGCCGCGGCGCGGGCAAAAGAAAAGGCAGACGTCCGGCGGCTGATTGATCAGGGCTTATTTTTGGCGCGCGAGGCGCTTGCTGTGGGACTGATCGATCATGTTGCCTATGAAGACGAGTTACACCAGATCATGGAGGAAAAACTCGGCGCGCTCCACATCATTGAAGCAGGCCCCTATCGCCGTCGCCGCGCCAGTGAATTGCGCCTGAAACTGCTGCGTGACCAGCCGCAGAAGATCGCGCTCCTGACGGTGCATGGTCCCATTAAACGGGGAGAAACAATAGAAGGTCCTGATGGTCCACGGGCAGTAGGTTCAACAAGCTTCATCCGCGATTTGCGCCATGCGCGGGAAGATCAGTCGGTGTCAGCTATCGTTGTGCGCGTCGCCAGCCCTGGCGGCTCGGGGTTGGCCTCTGATTTAATGTGGCGTGAGCTCAAAGTGACGCAGGCGCAGAAGCCGGTGATTATCTCAATGGGAGATGTGGCTGCTTCTGGCGGATATTATCTGGCGCTTGGCGGCGACGTGGTGTTTGCCGAGGAGGGCACCATCACTGGCTCAATCGGCGTCATTGCTGGGAAGGCGGTGTTGCGGGATCTGTACGCTAACCTTGGCGTGGGCAAAGAAATTTTGACGCGCGGGCAACGCGCGGCGCTGTTTTCTGATTATCTCGCCTTTGCGCCCGCGGAACAGGAACGTGTCGATTTTGAGATCAACGCGTTCTATCAAGATTTTGTGGAGAAGGTTGCCGCTGGCCGCTCCCTGCCGATTGGCGCGGCCGAAGCCAACGCACAAGGGCGGGTATGGAGTGGACGGCAGGCATGGGCGCGCGGTCTTGTTGACGCCATGGGCGGCGTTGAAGCAGCCCTGGCTGAGGCCAAACGGCGCGCTGGAATGCCAATGGATGCGCTGGCGGCGATTGAACGGTTTCCCAAGCCGCCCTCGCTGTGGCGTCTTCCGTCTCGTCTGCGCCTGCCGCTGCGGTCGCATGCGGCAAGCCTCTGGTGGACTCGTGAGCGGTTCTGGGCCATCATGCCGATTTCTTTACGATTTTTGTAAAGAGTGCTAGAGTAAATCCTCCCCTGCAGGGGGAAAACCGCTTGTCTTTATCGGGAACGTAGAGTATGGTCCCATGCTTGTATAGCAGGGAAGTGTTCTTCTTTTCGAGAATGCGCAACGTAGGAGGGATCTAAATGGCCACGAGCCCGGTGGGAGTGCTCCCGCCAAAACCTGTTGTCGAGCGAGATAACGTCGTTATCCGCTTCGCTGGTGATTCCGGAGACGGCATGCAAGTCACCGGAATGCAATTTACCAATGAATCAGTATTTGCAGGAAACGATATCGGCACTCTGCCTGACTTTCCCGCCGAAATTCGCGCCCCAACCGGCACGCTGTATGGTGTGAGCGCGTTCCAGGTCAATTTCAGCAGTCACAACGTGTACACCCCAGGCGATGATCTCGACGCGTTGGTGGTGATGAATCCCGCTGCGCTCAAGACCAACATTGGGGACTTGAAGCAGAACGGCATCCTGATTCTCGACAAAGCTGAATTTAATGAGCAGAACCTGAAGAAAGCGGAATTCGAGAAGAACCCGTTAGAAGACGGCTCACTTGATAAATATCAAGTATATCCTGTCGAGATTACCAAAATGACCACCCTGGCGTTGAAGGACATGAACCTGCCCAACCGCTCGGTCATGCGCTGCCGCAACTTCTTCGCTCTGGGAGTCGTTTCGTGGTTGTTTCACCGTCCGATTGAACCAACGCTCAAGTGGATCAGCGATCGCTTTAAGAGAAATCCTGAGGTGCTCGAAGCCAATACGCTGGCGTTAAAAGCTGGATACAATCTGGCTGAGAACACCGAAATCTTCGCGTCTTCGTATGAGATCAGACCCGCGAAGATTGCCCCAGGGCTCTACCGCAATATTACCGGCAATACGGCGACCGCAATCGGCTTTATCGCCGCGGCGAAGAAAGCCGGACTGCCGCTGTTCCTGGGCAGCTATCCGATTACCCCGGCGAGTGACGTGCTCCATGAGCTCTCTGGGCTAAAGAATTTCAACGTGTACACGTTCCAGGCGGAAGACGAGATTGCCGGCGTTGGTTCTGCGCTCGGTGCGGCGTTTGGCGGCGCTATCGCCATCACCACCACAGCGGGTCCCGGCATGAACCTGAAAGCCGAGACAGTCGGTCTTGCCGCGGCGGTGGAGTTGCCGATTATTATTACCGATATTCAACGTGCGGGACCGAGCACAGGCATGCCAACGAAACCCGAGCAGGCTGATCTGCTGCAAGCGTTGTATGGCCGTCACGGCGAAGCGCCGCTGCCGGTGATTGCCGCTTCGACCCCCTCGGATTGTTTCTTTGCCGCTTATGAGGCGGTGCGGATCGCAGTGAAGTACATGACGCCAGTCATTCTCCTCACCGACGGTTATCTGGCGAACGCTTCCGAACCGTGGCTATTGCCGAAAGCTGCTGATTTGCCGGACGTCAAAGTTGAATTTCGCACCGATCCGCACGGTTTTTTCCCCTACCTGCGGGACGAGAATACGCTGGCGCGGCCCTGGGTGCGGCCAGGGACGCCCGGATTAGAACACCGCATCGGCGGTCTTGAGAAAGACTATCTCACCGGCAACATCAGCTACGCGCCGTTGAATCATGAGCAAATGGTGCGCGTGCGCTACCGCAAGATGGCGAAGATCACCCAAGAGATTCCGCCGACCACGATCAACGGACCAGAAAAAGGGAAACTGTTAGTGATTGGGTGGGGCAGCACGTATGGGTCAATCGCTGCGGCAGTGAAGGAGTTCCAGGAGCAAGGCAAGTCCGTGTCGCACGTCCATTTGCGCTATTTGAACCCGCTGCCGGCAGATCTGGGTGATATTATCTCCCGGTTTGAGAAGGTGCTTGTCCCGGAAATGAACATGGGGCAACTCTTGCGCGTGTTGCGCGCGGAGTACCTGGTAGATGCGGTGGGTCTGAATAAGATTCAAGGCCGTCCTTTTAAAGTCTCTGAAGTGACCGCGCGGATTGCGCGCATGTTAGAGGAATAAGGTTATGAGCACGAACGCTGCGCCAAAACTTACTAGAAAAGATTTTGTTTCCGATCAGGATGTGCGCTGGTGCCCCGGATGTGGAGACTACTCCATTCTTGCGCAGGTGCAAAAGATCATGCCTGAACTCGGAGTGCCGAGAGAAAACATCGTGTTCATCTCGGGCATCGGGTGTTCGAGTCGGTTTCCTTATTATATGAACACCTATGGGTTTCATACCATTCATGGCCGCGCGCCCGCCATTGCGACTGGTCTCAAAGTGTCGCGCCCGGAGTTGATGGTCTGGGTGGTGACGGGCGACGGCGATGGGTTAAGCATCGGCGGCAATCATCTGCTGCATGCGTTGCGCCGGAACGTGGATCTCAAGATCCTCCTGTTCAACAACCGCATCTACGGCCTCACGAAAGGCCAATATTCGCCGACCTCGGAACTGGGCAAGGTGACGAAATCGACGCCGGTAGGCTCGGCGGACCATCCGTTAAATCCACTGCTGTTGGCCCTTGGCGCTGACGCCACGTTCGTCGCCCGCACGATTGATGTTGAGGCCAGACATCAACAGGACGTGCTTAAACGTGCTGCGGAACACAAAGGGGCGGCGTTCGTCGAGATTCTGCAGAACTGCAACGTGTTCAATGACGGCGCTTTTTCTGATCTCACTGATCGTGAGACGAAAGCCGACACGCAATTGGTGCTGGAGCATGGTAAGCCGATGATCTTCGGCAAAAATAAAGACCGCGGCATTCGCCTCAAGGGTATGACTCCCGAAGTCGTCACGCTCGGCAACGGTGTTGGCGTGGCGGACCTGCTCGTCCATGACGAAACCGATCCCGTGCTCGGTTTTATGCTCAGTCGCATGACGCCGCCGGCGTTTCCCACGCCGATCGGCGTTATGCGGGTGACGCAGAAGAGCACGTTTGATGAAGTCATGAATAACCAGATCCAGGACGCCATCGCGAAATCTGGCAACGGCGACATCGATCAATTGCTCAGGCGCGGCGACGTGTGGACCGTGCAGTAACGCCTCTGTCCGACAGACCCTGGCTCTCGCTGCCCGGCGTGACCAGGGTCTGTTTCCCGCCGTGAGGCTCTAGCGTCTCTTTCGCACAAGCGCCAGACACCAACAGACAATCTGGGAGATACGATACAGCACAAGGCGCTGCAGCGTGCGCCGCGGCAGGGGCTTAGAGGGATATCTCATGAGGAAGGAAAAAATATGAATGCGAGCGAGCAAAAGACTGCAGTGAAAAAGAAAATCCGGATGCTGAAAGCGAAACGTGACGAGGCGCTCGGCCAGAAGGATTATAAACAAGCGAAGAAATTTCGGCGCGGCATTCGCGCGCTGAAACGCCAGACCCGCGTCCTGGCTCGAGCGGCAAAGACCCAAGCCGCCACCGCTGCGCCGCCAGCATCCGCTTAAATAGAGCAAGTATTAAGCGGTTTGCGCTCGTGTGCAGCTCTTTCTTTGTAAAGGTGAAGGCGTTTGTATGAAGATCCAAATCCAACAACAAGCACTCACTGCCATTGCCGCTGATCTCCTGGTCGTCCCCGTGCCGCAAGGAGCGCAAACCAGAGCAGAGGTGAAAATGCTGGATGGCGCGCTCGACGGCGCGCTGAAGCGACAGATTGACCGCGTGCAATTCACTGGCAAAGAGAATGAAACGCTGCTCGTACAGACGCATGGCCGCCTGCCGAGCGCGCTTGTGCTGTTGATGGGCCTGGGAAAAGACGCTGCTCCTGACGTCGAAACGTTTCGCCGCGCCGGCGGCAAAAGCCAAAAGGAGGCGAGGAGTCAAGGCGCCAAGCGCCTGGCGTGGTTTGTGGCGCCAGGAAACGGCGGCGAAAGCACGCTTGCCGCTATAGCTGAGGGCGTGTTGCTCTCCAGCTACGTATTTGACCGCTACAAGTCTGAAAGAAACGGCAAGCCGGCGGTCGCAACGCTTGCTTTCGTTGGCCCTGAATTGCGCGAGACCGCGGAGCTGACGCGCGCGCTTGAGGTTGTAGAAAAAACTGTTCCCGGCGTTTTCCTCGCCCGTGACCTGATCAACGAACCCGCTTCTGTCTCCACGCCGTCCCATCTGGCTGAGCATGCGGCAACCATTGCGCGTGCTGGGAGGCTCAAAAGCGAGATTCTGAAACCCAGTCAGATCAAAGTTGCGAACATGGCCGGTTTGCTCGCCGTGGCGCGCGGGAGTGTTGAAGAACCGCGCTTTATTAAATTGACGTACAAGCCGAATGGAAAGCCCAGGAAGAAGGTCGCCCTGGTTGGCAAAGGACTAACGTTTGACTCCGGCGGACTGTCGCTCAAGCCGGCCAAGTCGATGGAAACCATGAAGCTTGACATGTCCGGGGGCGCCGCCGTGCTCGGCGCGATGCAGGCCATTGGGAGCCTCAAACCACAAGTGCAAGTGACCGGATACGTCCCCGCCACGGAAAATATGCCGAGCGGCGCGGCGCAGCATCCTGGCGATATTATCCGCTACCGCAACGGCAAGACTGTGGAAGTGCTCAATACTGACGCGGAAGGCCGTCTGATCCTGGCCGATGCGCTGATTGAAGCTGTACAGGATAAACCAGATGTGATCATCGACTTGGCTACGTTGACTGGCGCTTGTGTCGTGGCTCTTGGCGGACAAATCGCCGGGTTGTTTTCGAATAATGACGAACTCGCCGAGGCGCTGTTGCAGTGCAGTAGAGAAACAGGCGAGCTGCTGTGGCGCTTGCCGCTGGTGAAAGAATACAAGGACGACATCAAGAGTGCGGTTGCCGATATCAAAAACACCGGCGGCGGCAACGCGGGCGCGATTGCCGCTGCGCTCTTTTTACAGGAGTTTGTCGGTGAGGCGCCATGGGCGCATCTCGATATCGCCGGTCCCGCGTTTGCGGAGAAAGAAAACTCTTACATCGCCAAAGGCGGCGTCGGCTTCGGCGTACGGACGTTGGTGCGGTATGTCATGAGCCTGTAAGCGCACAGGCGTCTACAGTCAGAGCGACGCCAAACTCATGAATGCTTTCTCTCTCCTTCAGCGACAGATTGTCGCGTGTTCCCTCTGCCCTCGCCTGGTCGCTTATCGCGAACGCATCGCACGGGAAAAAGTCAAACGCTATCGCGACTGGAACTACTGGGGCAGACCCGTGCCAGGTTTTGGCGATCCACAGGCGCGGCTGTTGGTGATCGGTCTCGCTCCGGCGGCGCACGGCGGCAATCGCACTGGTAGAATCTTCACCGGTGATCGTAGCGGCGACTGGCTGTATGGCGCGTTGTACGAGGCGGGCTTCGCCTCTCAACCTACGTCAACCCATAAGGACGATGGATTGCAACTAATCGATTGTTACATCACCGCCGCCGTGCGTTGCGCCCCGCCGGAGAATAAACCGCTGCCAGAGGAATTCGCCGCCTGCCGCCCCTATTTGCTGCGAGAGTTGTCTTTGTTGAAACATGTGCAGGTGGTCATCGCGTTGGGCCAGATCGCTTTCTCCACGTATGTAGCCGCCCGCCGGGCGCTCAATGCTCCCGTCCCTGTTCCCGCGCCCCGTTTTCGTCATGGCGGCATCTACCGCTTTGCTCAACTAACGCTCATCGGCTCGTACCATCCCAGCCAGCAAAATACCTTCACCGGCAGGTTGACGCGCGAAATGTTTCAGTCTGTCTTTCAGCAAGCGAGAGAAACGTTAACCGGCAAACAGTGACGCCTCCAATCCCTCCTCCCTGATCTGTCAAGGGGTGTTGTTCTTTGCCGCAAGTGACGGTAAGGGGATGTTATGGAGAACCGTGATATCCCTCCTTCGCGTGCAGCTTCTTCGGCCGGGATGGCGCGTTTGCGGGGCGGCGGGGTTGAAATCACCGTAGTCGAAGGAGTGGACAAGGGAAAAATTTTGCGCACAGAACAGCTCCCCGTCTTAATTGGTCGAGCTCCGGATAACGATATCCACGTGCCGCTTGATCGCAAAATGTCTCGGCAACATGCGCGGGTCTCGCAGTCCGGGCAACGCTATTTCCTGGAAGACCTTGGCAGCACAAACGGCACGTTTCTGCGCGGCGTGAAGCTGTCTGGACAAAAGGAGCTCTTCCACGGTGATCATTTCGTCTGCGGCGAGACGACTTTTCGTTTTGCCCTGAAAGAGCAAGACCTGCCGCGCGAGGACGCTACGGTTGTCGTCTCCGCTCCGGAAGAATTAGTCTCTTCTGTCTTCGCTACGCATTTGCGCGAGGCCATCGTTGTCCTCGATATGTGTAACTCATCGGCGCTGGCCAGCCGCTTTGGCGATGAACAAGCCATGAGAGTCAAACGCGAACTGCGGCGACACTATCTTCCTGTGGCGCGACGCTGGGGCGCCCAGTTCGTGAAGAACACCGGGGACGGCTATCTGGTGACGTTTGCGCGCGCACGTAACGCTGTCGGAGCCAGTGTGGAGACGCTGCAGTATATTCGGGAATACAATGCGGCCGCGTCGCCGAGTGAACAATTGCGGCTCCGTTTTGGCCTGAACTGCGGAGAAACTATGGTGGACGCCGACGGCGACCGGCACGGGAACGCCGTCAATGTCGCCTTTCGCGTGGAAGGTGTGCGGGAAGAACACCTGCGGACGCCGGCGGGAGCACCCATCCAGCTCCGATCCGAAGATCGCATCTATCTAACGGCGGGAGTGTATGCGGAATTACCTCCGAAGGCGCAGGCTATCTGTCGGCCGCTCGGACATTTTGCCTTGAAAGGCATTGCCGAACCTCATCTCTTGTACGAGGTGCAGTGGGAAAATCTTGACTGCGCCCTGCTTGAATCCTCACCCCCTTGAGCATTCCTGGTCGTTCCTAGTATCCTGCCCGGCGACCTTCCACGTGAGAACGAGGGAGGAAGAGACCACGGCTCTCAGTGCGAGCGCCTTCCATGGCCATGATGATTTCCCGCAAATACGAAGTGCTTGGCCAACTCGGCCAGGGTGGAATGGGAGTGGTGTACAAAGTCCGTCATACAGCGCTCGACTCCGCCTTCGCTCTGAAAGTGCTGCCCCGCGATTTAATGGAAAATCCCGATATGGTGGCGCGCTTTTATCGTGAGGCGCGCATGGTAGCGCGGCTGAATCACCCCAATATTGTCCGTGTCTCTGACATCGACCATGACGCTGAGCTGAATTATCACTATTTCGTCATGGAGTACGTCCAAGGGCAAACCCTTGCCCAGTATCTCCGGGAGCGTGGCCCTTTGCCCCTTGTGGATGTAGTCAACATAGCCAGGCAAGTGGCGAGTGCGCTCGCCTATGCCCACGGCTACACGCCTCCGGTGATCCATCGTGATATTAAACCCGCCAATATCATGATCGAAGACCGCACTGGCCGGGTGGTGGTGATGGATTTCGGCATTGCTAAGGAACTCGATAGCAACGACACCACCAAATCCGGGATGGTGATCGGCACGCTGAAATACTGCGCGCCTGAGCAGATGCGCCACGAGCCGCTCGATGGACGCGCCGATATTTATTCCCTGGGCATGGTGATATACGAAGCCTATGCCGGGCGGCAGTTCTTTGCCGGCCTCGACGAAACCTCAGTGATTGGCAAGGTGCTGTACGATGTCCAGGAGCACGAACCGGTATTTCCCCGGCCGGCTCCTCAGGCGTTTCTCACTCTTGTGACGAGAATGATCGCGAAGTCCCGCGACAGCCGTTATCGCACGATTGAGGAAGTCGTGCATGACCTTGACGCGTGCGACGGTAACGCTGACGCGACTGAACGCATCGTTGCGCCGCCACCAACTACGCGGCTCTCCTCTGTCGAGAAAACAAGAGATGAGGTCAAGGAGTTAGAAGAACAAATTCGTAAGCTAGAGGAAGAGCGGCAAAAGCGACTCGTGTTCGCCGCCCAAGTGCGGGCGCAAGAGGCGCGTGACCGTGCAACGCAGGCAGGCGCTGGACAATGGGCGCTTGATCTTTTTCAGCACGCTTTGTCCCAGGAGGAAGAAGGGCGTGCGCGGCTGCGAGACCAGCAGTATGCCCGTGCGCAGGACGCTTATCAGGAGGCCGAACGTTTATTCATGCAAGCCAGTGAGCAGGCGTCGGCTGCTGCGCTCTTATGTACAGCCGAACAGGCGCGGCGCGAGATGGAGGCGGTGAAAGCTGAGGCTGATCGCTATGGCGCGCGGGACAAGGCGCGCACCTTCTATGGCCGCGGGCTCGCCCTTCAAGCGCGGGCGGACGACTTGTGGGAGCAGCAGACCTATCAAGAAGCGGCGCAGACCTACGCCGAAGCGCAAAGTATCTTTGCCGATGCGCGGGATCTGGCGTACCGTGAAACCTTTCTTGAAGAGGCGATGGCGGCGCAAACTGAGGCGCGTATTGCACGTGAAGCGGCAATGCGGGAGGGCGCAGACGCTGCAGCGGGAGAATTGTTCCAGCAGGCGGCGCGGAGTGAGCAACAAGCAGCGACGGCGCTGCAAAATGATGAATTCTTTCAGGCGCGGGAACTATATGCCGCCGCGCGACAACAGTATGTCGTCGCCCAGCAGCAGGCTCACGCAGAGCGCCAGCGTCAACACGCGCAGGCAGCACAACAGCGCCTGCAGGAACAGACGGCAAAAGCCTGGGCACAACAAACGGACGAGGCGTTGCAAACGCGCTCATCCGTATCCGTAGCGCCGACTCAACCTGCCTCCTCTGTCTCTCTTGCCGTTGTCGCTCTGCCGCTGAACGAAGTCTCTCAACCCGCTCAGGAAAAAGAAGGCGACGACGGAGCAATTCAACGCCTGACGCGGCGGCCCATGCCTGCTTCCTTTTTGCTTCCCCTGCTGCTTGGCATAGGCGTCGCCACGCTTGTCGGCAGCGTCTATTTCTTCAAACACTCGCGGCCTCCAGCGCCTCCACTTGCCGTTGTTTCTCGGGTCGCGCCTGCCGGAGAGCCTGCTCCCCCGCCGCTGCAGGCTCCGGTGCAGGCCGCCACGCCGCCTCTTGAGGAAGCTGGAGCGCCTTCCGCGGCGCCGACTCCCGCGGCCAGCACGGAGACGGCCGTCGCTTCGGTTCCTGAGCAGTCCAGCGGTGACAAGGGCGCGTTCACTGACATTATCCGTATTACAAAATATACCGACGCTCCCTCGGCGCACATGCATGTGTCCGTCACCAATGCCGTTCGCGCGTTTCTTGATGAGCAGCCTGCGCCGCTGTCCTCAGAAGGCGGGGTGCGCCTCGCCCTGGCGGATTTACCGCCGGGGGAGAGTACACATATGTTACGGCTCGTGGGCGGATCGCCAGAACGGATGCAAGAGATTCCCATCATCGTCCACTACTATCCCAACTGGGAAGTGCGGCGGTTTACCGACGACTCGCGGGATGAGGCCTATGCGGTCGCCTTTGCGCCGGATGGCCGCCGTATTGTGTCTACCAGTAGGGACAAAGTGTTGAAATTGTGGGATGTAGAAAGCGGCCAGAAGTTAAGGACGTTTATCGGGCATACCGACTGGGTGACGGGAGCGGCGTTCTCGCCGGATGGACAAACGATTCTCTCTTGTAGCGACGACAAAACGGTCAGACTGTGGGAAGTGGAGACCGGGAAACGCTTGCGCACGTTTCTTGGCCATAGCGACTTGGTGAATAGCGTCGCTTTTTCTCCCGATGGGAAGATAGCGGTCTCCGGCAGTAAGGATAACACGTTAAAACTTTGGAATGTGCAGACCGGGAAAGAGATCCAGACGCTTACGGGTCATAGAGGATGGGTGCTCGCCGTTGCCTTTGCGCCGGACGGAAAGAGCGTTGCGTCCGGCAGCGACGATAGAACCATCCGGCTCTGGGATGCGAAGACCGGCCAATTGGTGCGTACGTTCTCTGGTCATCGTGAGGCAGTGTTTTCCGTGGCGTTCACGCCGGATGGACAAAATATTGTCTCCGGCAGTCACGATAATACTGTTCGGCTGTGGGACGGAAAAACTGGGCAGACTATGCGGATATTCTCTGGCCATGAGGATTGGGTGAATGGCGTGGCGGTTTCTCCAGATGGCCAATGGATCGCATCCGGTGGAAAGGATAAGACGGTTCGGCTCTGGGACGCCTCAACAGGGCAACTGGTGCGCACCTTTACTGGGCACGAGTCTACTATTGCCAGCGTCGCGTTTTCCCCTGATGGCAAAACAGTAATTTCCGGCAGTCGCGATAAGACCGTGCGGCTCTGGTGGGCGGCGTCAGACCCGCCGCCAGAAGTGACAGAGGCTCCGGCGGCTCTTGCTCCTGGGGCGTCGTAAATTGCAGTATGCGTATTTTCCCTCAGAGCGCAGTCGTCAGAACAGTGCGTCATAGAAATGCGGGGCGTCGGGCATGGAAATGGTGATCTCCCGCAAGTATGAAGTCCTTGGCCAACTGGGTCAGGGCGGGATGGGAGTTGTCTACAAAGTCCGCCATGTCGCCCTGGATACGATTCTCGCGCTCAAGGTGCTGCCGCGCGAGCTCATGGCGAATCCTGAGATGGTCTCGCGCTTCTACCGTGAAGCGCGAGTGATGGCGCGCCTGCGGCATCCCAATATTATTCGCGTGCTTGATATCGAACGGGACGACGCACTCGATTTTTACTACTTCGTCATGGAGTACATTGAAGGAAAAACCCTTCGCCAGTATGTCCAGGAGCAAGGGCCGTTGCCGCTGGCCGATGTGTTGACCATTGCGACTCAGGTAGCGCGCGCACTGATGTACGCCCATGCCCATACGCCGCCGATCGTGCACCGCGACATCAAACCCGCCAACATCATGATCGAAGACGGCTCGTCCCGCGTCGTGGTGATGGACTTTGGCGTCGCCAAAGAGTTAGGCGACGGGGAAATGACGAAATCCGGCGTCGTGCTGGGGACCTTGAAGTATTGTTCTCCTGAACAGCTGCGCCATGAGCCGCTCGACGGCAGCGCCGACGTCTATGCCCTGGGGATGGTAATGTATGAGGCGTACACCGGGACGCAATTTTTCGCCGGGCTCGATGAAGCCGGCGTCATCGGCAAGGTGCTTTATGAATCCGCCGACAATGAGCCGCGTTTCAGTCAACCCACGCCGCCGGCATTTACGGCGTTGGTGAAAAAGGCCATAGCGAAATCACGGGAGCGGCGCTATCGTCGCATGGACGAGCTGCTGCATGATATCGAGGCATGTTTTGCGTCGTTGGGGGACAACAAAACGATTGTCATGCCGGCGCCGCGCAAGGAAGAGCCGCCGCCAGAGCATAGTGAGATCGAAGATCTTAACGAGCAGATTCGTCGGCTTGAAGGGGAGCGGCAGCGGCGGCTGGCGACCGCTGCGCGCGCGCAAGCGCAGGATGCGCGCGAAAAAGCGACAGCCGCAGGCGCTGGACGTCTCGCCGCGGCCCTGCTTCAGCAGGGCGCCGTCAAAGAAGAGCTGGGCCACGCCCGTATGCAGGGCAACCAATATCCGGCGGCGCTGGACGCATACCGGGAAGCGGTTGAGTTGTTTACTAAAGCAAATGAAGAAGCCAGCGTGGCGGCGTTGTTGGACATGGCGAACCATGCTCGCCAGGAGATGCAGACCGCGAAGGCGGAAGCAGAGCGTGCGGGCGCGCGCGACAAGGCGCGCACTTTTTACCGACGGGCGCTGGCGCTGCAGGCGCAGGCGGACGAGCAATGGGAATCGCACGCTTATCAGCAAGCGGCGGCTCTTTATGCAGAAGCATGCGCTTTTTTTACGGACGCACAGGAATTGGCTTCACGCGAGGCGCTGAAAGCAGAGGCGGACGCCGCACGCATGCAGATGACGGCGGCAAAAGAACGTGCGCTGCGCACGGAGGCGGAAGAACAGGCGCCATCGCTGTTCCTCGCAGCCTTAGAGCAAGAACGGCGGGCGGACACGGCCGTTCAGCAAGAGGAATTCTCCCACGGGCGAGAGTTGTATACGGCCGCGCAACGCGCCTATGAGCGCGCCACACAGGAAGTTATATCACTGCGGCGGCAACGTGAGACGGCCCGTGCAAAGCAATCGGACACTATGGCTCACACTCCAGTCCCGGCAGACGCCGACGACGACTCCGCCTCGTTGTGGACTGTGACGCCTGACTTACACAGTCCAGCAGAAACTGGGAGCCGGCCCCTTGACCCTGAGGCTGGGGGATCTGGAGCCGGCGAAGACCGTTGGGAAATCGGCGAGAAAGCGGCGGAGAGCGAAACCGACTCAGTGTCGCCTCCTCCACCACAGCCGCCACGCCGTACGCCTCTGATTCTAGGAGTCTTGGCGGTGTTGGTCATGGTTGGATGGTTTAGCTTCTCACTCCTGCGGCCACAGCCGACGCCACCGTCACAAATTAGCCCACCCCCACCGGTCCAAAGCGTTCCGTCTCCGCCTCCATTGCCGCCCCAGGCTCCACCCGCCCTGACTCTGACACAAGCAGAGCCGCAAGAGGAAACGGTGAAAGTCACTGCAGGAGAGGAACTGGTGTTTGCCGCGCGAGTATCCGGTGCCGACCCTTTGTATTATGAATGGACGCTTGATGGAAAGCCAGTCGCGCAACAACGGCAATGGACTTACCGTCCGAACGTTGGCGAAGGAGGAGGCGAGCCGAAAACCGTCCGTCTCACAGTCTTGGATCAATATGGTCAACATATAGAAAAAACCTGGCGTGTGACGGTCGCCGCCGCCAATCAACCGCCGCGCGTGATCACCGCCACGCCAGCCAAAGACACGGTAGAGCTCGCGTCTGGCGCTAGCCAAACCTTCAGCCTTGACGCGCAAGATCCTGAGAACGGGAAACTGGCGTATGAGTGGACGCTTGACGGGAAAACGATGAGCGCACAGCCGACTTTTACCTGGAAAGCTCAGGGCGACGGGAAACACCGCGTACGCGTCGTTGTCCGGGATCAAGCTGGCCTAGCCGCCTCACAGGAGTGGCAAGTCGCCGTCGTGACTCCACCACAGGCGCCTCCGGCGCCGAAGAACGCCCCACCCCGCATTGCCCAGCGGTTGCCGGCGGATCGTGCGGTCTCAGTGAAAGAAGGAGACCATGTGGACTTCTCGGCGCTCGGACTCGATCCTGACAATGAAGAGGTTTTTTACAGTTGGTCCGTGGATGGAAAGCGAGTAGCGCAAGGAGACAGGTTTTCATATCCAGCGGAAGCCGCCGGCAAACATCGCGTCGATCTCGAAGTGTCAGACAAGGGCGGCCTCAAAGATACGTTCCGCTGGGAGGTGCAAGTAGAGATTCCGCCTGCCGCCCCACGCATTGCTATGTATACCCCACATAGGGAGAAGATGCAGTTATATGCGCATTTATCCCGCTTCTTCGGCGTTGAAGTGATTGTCCCGGGGATGGTAGAGCCGCCCATCCGGTATGAGTGGAAAATTGACGGTCGTCCCGTACGCGGACAAGAACTGCTTGAATTTCGCAATCAAAAACCAGGACTCCATGAGGTCGAGGTCACGGCGACAGGACCCTCCGGCGCCAGTGTTGCTCGTCGCTGGATTGTTGAGGTCAAGGAACGACGAGAGTCCGATGAGCCAGGGCCCGCCGGGCCGCCATACCTGGAAATGGTTGAATTCGATAATAACCTGAGTCCCGACAAAAAAAGCGTGATCGTGAAAGGCGGTATTCGCAACGCGGATGATCGTGAGGTAGAAAACGTGATTATTTGGGTCTCCGCGCTTGATGCGCAACAGGAAACTATTGCTCGCCGCTTAGCGTTGCCGGCGCCGCAGCCGCTCGCCCCCGGTCAGACGGCGTCGTTTCAGATTGCTTTTGACAATAAGAAAGAGATTAGTAATTTCAAGGTCGAAATCGTCAGTAAATAGGGCGGAACAATGCCCAGGGGCGCGCTGCTGTGCGCCCCTCGGTCAGGCCAGGTGCTTTAGAAGTCCTCCGGATGCGACGGCGGAGCGGCTGGTTTCTTCTCTTCCGGTTTTTCGGCCACCATGGCTTCAGTCGTGAGCAACAAACCGGCGACCGAGGCCGCATTTTGCAGCGCAGTGCGCACGACTTTTGTGGGATCAATGATGCCGGCCTTGAGGAGATCCTCAAATTCCTCCGTCGCGGCGTTAAAGCCGAACGCGCCTTTGCCGTTTTTGATTTTCTCTAACACGACTGAACCATCGGCGCCCGCATTGGCGGCGATGCGCCGCGCCGGTTCCTCCATGGCGCGGCGGACAATCTGCACGCCGACTTTTTCTTCTTCAGGGACTTGCAACGAATCGAGCGCCGCCGCCGCGCGCACCAGCGCCACGCCGCCGCCAGGCACGATGCCTTCTTCCACAGCCGCCCGCGTAGCGTGCATGGCGTCTTCCACGCGCGCTTTTTTCTCCTTCATTTCTACCTCGGTGGCGGCGCCGACTTTGATGACCGCGACACCGCCGGACAATTTCGCCAGGCGTTCTTGCAGTTTTTCGCGATCATAATCCGAGGTGGTTTCCTCAATTTGCGCCCGGATCTGTTTCATCCGACCCTCGACCGCTTCTTGCTTTCCGGCGCCGTCGATCAGCGTAGTGTTGTCCTTGTCAACAACAACTTTCTTGCACCGGCCGAGATCTTTCAGCGTGACGTTCTCGAGCTTAATGCCGAGTTCTTCCGCAATCGTGCGTCCGCCGGTCAGAATGGCGATATCTTCCAGCATGGCTTTCCGGCGGTCGCCGAACCCCGGAGCTTTCACCGCACAGACCTGCAACGTCCCACGCAATTTATTCACCACTAGCGTGGCCAGGGCTTCGCCTTCAACATCCTCGGCGATGAGCAACAGCGGCTTCCCCGTCTTCGCTACCTGCTCGAGCACCGGAATTAAGTCTTTCATGGCGCTCAGCTTTTTCTCATGGATCAAGATATAGGGGTCTTCCAGCACCACCTCCATGCGTTCCGCATCGGTGACGAAGTAGGGAGAGAGATAGCCGCGATCAAATTGCATGCCTTCCACCACATCGAGCACGGTCTCGAGACTCTTCGCCTCTTCGACCGTGATGACGCCCTCTTTGCCGACTTTATCCATCGCTTCGGCAATAATATCGCCGATCGTGCGATCACCGTTCGCTGACACCGTGCCGACCTGAGCGATCTCCTCGCGGCCTCTGGTTGACTTTGACAACGACTTCAGCTCTTCCACCGCTTTGGCTACTGCTTTATCGACACCGCGCTTAATAGACATGGGATCATGTCCTGCCGCCACCATCTTTGCGCCTTCGGTAAAGATGGCGCGAGCCAGGACGGTAGCGGTAGTCGTTCCATCACCGGCGACGTCAGAGGTTTTAGACGCGACTTCTTTCACCATCTGCGCGCCCATGTTCTGGAATTTATCTTCGAGTTGAATCTCTTTCGCTACAGTCACACCGTCTTTCGTCACTGTAGGCGCTCCCCAGGATTTTTCTAAAACGACATTCCGTCCTTTCGGTCCCAAGGTAACCGTTACCGCGTCAGCGAGAATATTGACGCCTTGCAGCACCCGCGCGCGCGCTTCTTCGCTAAATTTGACGATTTTTGCCGGCATATGAGTTCCTCCTCATCTTAGCGTTCAATGACGCCGAGCACATCGGCTTCCTGCAGGATCAAATGTTCTTCTCCGTCGAGTTTGATTTCCGTACCGCCGTATTTGCTAAACAAGACATGATCGCCTGGTTTGACATCGATCGGAATCACTTTTCCGTCATCCTGCCTTCCCGGGCCCACAGCAATGACTACGCCTTCTTGTGGTTTCTCTTTCGCGGTGTCAGGGATAATGATCCCCCCTGCGCTTTTCTCTTCTTCTGCAATGCGCTTGACGATCAGGCGATCGTGCAGCGGACGCACCTTTGTCATATGACAACCTCCTTACTCTTCGCAAAGATATATTCGGCCCGAACCCTCCACGATATGCGCATGAACGCGAGGGCGGCAGCAAGGAAAGCAGCACAGCTCCGGCTTCTGGACCTCGTATTGGTCGAGTAATGATGCACACTCACACGTCTGCTCCTTGAGCCATGCCCTCAACACAGAGGTAGTATCGTGTAAGTGAAGACGGCTAGACAGAGAGAGTATACGAAGATACTCATGAAATTGTTCTGTCAGCCTGCGGCAATGTTGATAAGTACGATAGGGAGAGATGTCAAGGGGGCGGGAATTTCTGCAGCAACATCGGGCTCTAATAATCACGGTCGCGTAGGTCCAAGCACCTCATAAAATTCGCCAGGCAAGTTCGGGAATGTTCCAACCGCTACGAGTCCAGAGAGGCGTTGTAGCCGGCGGCAAGCACGCACAGGAGCCCTCACGACTTGCAGATTGAGTGTACGAATGTCATGTAGTCTGATTCAGGATGTTATCTCCCCTTGCCTCGGTCTACGTCTGGCTGCTCTGGAGAGCGGAGACAGAAAGGAGCCAGTATGCTCGTCGATGGACGATGGGTAAACGAAGCGCAGCGGATACAAACGACCGACGCCCAGGGACGCTTTATGCGTCAGGCGTCGACCTTTCGCAATTGGGTGACGCGCGACGGCGCGCCGGGGCCGACCGGCGCGGGCGGTTTTCGCGCTGAGCCGCATCGCTATCATCTGTATGTGGCGCTCAACTGCCCATGGGCCTGTCGTACGCTGATCTATCGCAAACTGAAAAAGCTCGAAGACGTCATTTCGCTGTCGATCGCTATTCCAACATTCACCGAGCAAGGTTACAGCTTTGGCGACTATCCGGGATCCATTCCCGACCCGCTTTACAACATTCGCTACATCCACGAGCTGTATACGCGCGCCGATCCCCATTACACCGGTCGCGCCACCGTGCCGGTGCTGTGGGATAAAATGCGGCAGACGATCGTGAATAATGAGTCGTCGGAGATCATCCGCATGCTCAATCATGCGTTCGACGCCTTCGGCGATGCGTCAGTGGATTTTTACCCGCAAGAACTGCGCGCTGAAATTGACGCGCTCAATGAACGCATCTATGAGGGATTGAATAACGGCGTGTATCGCGCCGGCTTCGCCACATCGCAGGCGGCGTATGAGGAGGCGGTTCGAGACGTTTTTGCCTGTCTCGACGAGTTGGAGCAACGCCTGGTGGGGCGCTCGTATTTATTGGGAGAACGCATTACCGAAACGGATTGGCGAGCGTTTGTCACCTTGATCCGTTTTGATATGGTCTATCATGGGCTGTTCAAGTGCAACGTGCGCCGTTTGCTTGATTATCCTCGTCTCTCGGCCTACTTGAAACGGCTCTATGATATCCCAGGCGTGGCGGATACCGTGGATTTTCACCATATCAAACGAACCTACTACAGCATCCCGCGCGTGAACCCGAGCGGCATCGTTCCCATCGGTCCAGAAAAAATCTTTGCGTAAGGAGGTCGGCTCATGGCTCCGCACGACACGGCAACGGCGCTACCCCCGCAAACGAGGATCGGTCATATTCATCTGACCGTCGCCGATCTGCAGCGCTCGCTGGCTTTTTACCGCGACCTTTTAGGCTTTGAGGTCACGATGTGGCACGGCGATTCGGCGGTTTTTCTCTCAGCCGGCGGCTATCATCACCACATTGGGTTGAATACGTGGGCAGGCAAAGAAGCCACCCCACCGCCGTCCGGACACACAGGGTT
The DNA here is from genome assembly GCA_035575235.1 of Candidatus Methylomirabilota bacterium. GTDB lineage: Bacteria > Desulfobacterota > Binatia > Bin18 > Bin18 > SYOC01. The sequence goes on along the minus strand of DATLYA010000214.1, from coordinate 169 downwards.
GTATCACTTTGCGATTTTGTACCCCACGCGCCATGAACTCGCCAAAGCGCTGAAGCGCGTGCTGGAAGCTCACTACCCTTTGCAGGGGACCGCTGATCACGGCGTGTCCGAGGCCATTTACCTGGCCGATCCTGACGGCAACGGGGTCGAACTCTACGCCGACCGCCCG
>DATLYA010000213.1:0-8295 GCA_035575235.1 Candidatus Methylomirabilota bacterium | reverse complement strand
CGGCCTCAAGGTTATTGTGGCCGGCGCCGGCGGCGCGGCGCATCTTGCCGGAGTTGTGGCGGCGCACACGCCGTTGCCGGTCATTGGCGTGCCGATCAAAAGCAAGGCGTTGAAGGGGTTGGATTCACTGCTCTCCATCGTACAAATGCCTGCCGGTATTCCAGTGGCGACCGTAGCGATTGATGGTGGGAGGAACGCGGGATTGCTCGCTGTACAAATTCTTGCGACTGCTGACGCTGAGTTGTCGGCGCGTGTTGTGCGCTTCAAGGAAAAATTGGCTGAATCGGTGCGCGAAAAAGACCGGAAACTGCAGGAACGGCTGCACAGTAAGAAATAAGTATAGAGGCAGAGATTTGAGATAGAGAGAAAAAGCGACTCTCCTGTTTTCCTTCTCTATCTTCCCCGCTTCGAGGAATTGACGAACGCCTATAACTTTGCCTAGTCTGTGCTCATGATCTCTGTACATGACGCGCTGACAATGATTCTTGATACTGTTGCTCCTCTTGCAGGGGAACGGGTGAGCATATTACAGGCTGTTGGCCGGGTTCTTGCCGAACAAATCCGTTCGGAACGGGAAGTGCCGCCGTTTGCGAATTCGGCGATGGACGGCTACGCCGTCCGGTGGGAGGATATTCGCGACGCCAGCGCGGAGCAACCAATCGCGCTGGAGGTTCTTGAGGTCATTCAAGCCGGCGCTGTGCCCACACAGACGGTGACTGAGGGAACCGCCAGTAAGATTATGACAGGGGCTGTGATGCCGCACGGCGCGGATACGGTTATCCGCGTGGAAGATACGGAAGAACACGCGGGACGCGTGTGGATCAAACGTGCAGAGCGAGTTGGGACACATATCCGTGAGAGCGGGGAAGACATTCACCGTGGGCAGATTGTGTTAGAAAGAGGCCGGGTGTTGCGGCCAGCAGATATTGGGTTGTTGGCCTCGATTGGCCGCAGCTTTGTCCTCGTCCGCCAGCGTCCACGCGTGGCGATTCTCAGCACCGGCAATGAACTGGTTGAGGTGGACGAGGCGCTCCGTCCAGGCCAGATTGTCAATTCCAACGTCTATACGCTCGCCGCCGCCGTGCAGGAGGCTGGCGGTCAGCCAGTGCTGTTGCAGATTGCCCGCGACACGCTGACCGAAATTCGTGCGGCGCTGACGGAGGCCGTGCGGCACGATGTCGTGCTCTCGACTGGCGGGGTCTCAGTCGGTGATTTTGACTTTGTGAAAGAAGCGATGGATGAACTTGGGGTGCGACGTTTGTTTTGGCAGGTGGCGCAGAAACCGGGAAAGCCGTTGACGTTTGGCTTGCTGCGCGAACGTCCCTATTTTGGCCTGCCGGGGAACCCGGTCTCCGCGCTCGTATGCTTTTATTTATATGTCCGTCCTGCGCTCGCTAGAATGATGGGACATGAAAAGCCGTTTTTGCCGCTTGTGTCGGCTACGATTGGTGAAGACATTCCTAAGGCGAAAGGGCTGACGGAGTTCGTCCGCTGCCGGTTAGCATTTACGGATGGACGCTACGAGGCGCATGTCACTGGCAGTCAGAGTTCGGGTGTCTTGAGTTCTTTATCATTAGGCGAAGGGCTCATTATTGGTCCGCCGGAGTTTCCTCTTTTGCCGAAAGGGATGCATGTAAAGGTCATTGTGTTGGATAGTAGTCAGTTCGCCGGGGATGCAGCCCCGTTCTGATCTGCTTGTTCTCTGTCAGAGTTGCTTCCTTGTCAGCAGTTGCTGATTGCTCCTGTCTGTGAGCTCGCCCTTGACGGCGATGGCAAGGCGAGTGAAACTTTTCCCTGCAGCGGGGCATTTATATAAGCACGGCGAGAAAACTCGCCAATTAACCCCTAAACGGAGGTGGACCAATGAACGCTTTGGGTAAAGGTTTTGTAATCGCCAGCGCGGTGGCGACCCTGATTGCCGGCGGCAGCTTAACGGCGAAGGCGGACGAGAAGGCTGGCGGCGAAGTCGCCTGTGCAGGGATTAACTCCTGTAAAGGACACGGGAGCTGCGCCGGGGAAGGGCATTCCTGCGCAGGGAAGAACTCCTGCAAAGGGCAAGGTTGGGTGAAAGTCAAGTCTGAAAAAGAATGTATGGATAAAGGCGGGAAAGTCGTGCATCCGGAAAAGAGCTAACCTCCTTCCGGACTATCATGACGGCGGACCTCATGTCCGCCTTTTTTATTTGCTGTCCGGTGTGGAGATACCCTCAATGGCCTTTTCTGTTCCTTACCTGGGTCACGGCATCGGGCTGCGCACGCGGCACTTTCCCCGTCTATGGGAAGGCGCAGCGCGTGTGGACTGGTTCGAGGCGATTTCGGAAAATTTCATGATCCGCGGCGGCCGCCCCCTGGCGGCGCTGGAGAAGGCGCGGGCAGTTGCCCCCGTCGTGTTCCACGGCGTCTCGTTGTCTCTGGGATCCACTGACCCGCTCAATGGGGCGTATCTCAGCGATTTGCAAGAACTCATCCGGCGCTATGAGCCGGCGTGGGTGTCTGATCATGTGTGTTGGGGCAGTGTCGGCGGCCATTACGCGCACGATTTGCTGCCGCTTCCGTATACCGAAGAAGCCCTCGCTCTTGTCGTTGCGAAAATTCAACAAGTCCAAGAAAAATTAGGCAGGCAAATTCTTGTTGAAAATGTCTCGAGCTACCTCACTTACACTCACTCGACCATGCCAGAGTGGGAATTTCTGGCGGAGATCGCCAAACGGGCGGACTGCGGCGTCTTGCTCGACGTCAACAATATTTACGTCAGCGCGTACAATCACCAATTCGATCCTCGCCTGTATATCGACGCTATTCCTGCCGAGCGCGTCGGCCAGATTCACCTGGCGGGGCACAGTGACAAAGGCGCGTACTTGTTTGACACCCACGACGGTCCTGTCATCGAGCCAGTCTGGGAGCTGTACCGGCGTGCAGTGCAGCGTTGTGGCCGCGTCTCGACCCTGGTAGAGTGGGACGATCAGATCCCCGAGTTCGAGGTAGTCTGTGCGGAGGCGGAACGGGCGCGCACCGTTGAAACGGAAGAACTGGGACTTGCCTATGCTCAGTCTGCGTGAATTACAAGAGCGGTTTTTTGCTTCGATTGCGCGGACACCTGGGGCAGGCCCTGGCAGTTTTGATCCGGCGCTTGTCGGGTGCGTCGCGGAGCGCGGCCCACTCGGGGCAGCCGCGCGAGTTGATATCTATGCGCAGATGTACTACGCGCGTCTGTTCGACGTGCTGAAAGAGGATTTCCCGCGTGTCGCCGCAATTCTTGGCGACGACCGCGCGCACGCAATAATCAGCGCTTATCTGGCTCAACATCCTTCGACGCATCCATCCCTGCGCCAGCTTGGTCGCTGCTTTCCTGGTTTTCTGCAAAATTGTCAAGAAGCAGCGGATCTGCCATTCCTCGGCGACCTGGCGATGCTTGAATGGACCCGGCTCGAAGTCTTTGACGCTCCAGACGCCGAACTGCTCCGTGTTGAGCATTTACAGAGCATTGCACCTGAAAAGTGGCCGGGGCTCACATTGCGCTTAATCCCAGCCCTTCAAGTTGTCCACAGTGAATGGCCGGTGCACGAGATATGGAAAGCGGCGGAGACGGAGGATGCTCCCGCCCTCCCTGAGATTCACCCTGAGAAAACAATTTTGCGCGTCTGGCGCAAAGGGTTTTCTGTCTATCACACGAAGATCGACGCGCTCGAAAGCGCGGCTCTCGCCCACGTAGGGACAGGTGAGTCTTTTGCGGCTGTATGCGGCGCCCTGGAGTCGCTGCGGCCTGCCGAAGAACCGGCGGTCTTTATTGGCCGCCTGTTGCTGCGCTGGATCGAAGACGGCGTGCTGGCGCGCTGTTCTTAAACGATCAATGGCTTTGCATCGAGTCTTGGGGTCTCTCCCCAGAATACTCCTCCTCACGCGCCCTCACATGAGGGGTGAGCGCACATCCATTCCTCAACAGAATGTTGATTTGACAATTTCCCCCTTTTTTTGTTACTTTTCTTTCGCTTTGATCTTGTCGCGCTAAAAATCCGTCGCAGCCGCGCTGCGCATACCACGGCCGATCGTCACACCGTAAGGGCAAGGGTAAGTAAAGGCGTGTGGCGTGGAGGGCGGAAAGGCAAGGAGTAGGGAGACTGTGCAACGATGGCGTCGCAGATCGAAGGGCGCTTTCCAGGTGCGCCTCATAAGCCTGCTAAATCGAACCACACGAGAGTGGCACGGTGCCGGACAGCAAGTTTTGGTGGCACAGGCCTCCGGCCTGTGCGCGCAGCCAGGATGGCTGCGCCACCATAAGCCACACTCCCAGTGTAGGGTACGAATGTTGTGTGGCCTGATAGCGTGGCTGATGCTAGCGCCGCCCGGCTCTGTCTTCGCTCTGTCCAGCGGCGACTATTTTCTGCGCCTGCTTGGCGGAGACGTACTCTCCACAAGTAGTCCTACCGCCGCCACCGCCCAGTTTAAGGATTCGCCGCCCGTCACTCGCACGACCTATCACGAGATCGGCGTGTGGACAGCCGCCGCAGCGACTGGGGCGTTTCTGCGCCTGTCTGGAACCACGGCGCTGCATGTGTGGCTGGGGCTCAAGAACAGCGACGATCAAGGCACCTATTTCGATCTGCGGGCGGAACTGCGCAAGAATGGGGTGGTGATCGCCTCGGGCGAGACCAAGAATATCCAGGGCGTTACCCGCAACGCCAATCAAGCCAAAGAAATCACCGTCGCCTTCAGCACCCCCGTGAACGCCCAGTTCAATGCTGGGGACGTGCTCTCGGTGCGCATTCTGGTCAAGGTAGCCGACAGCGGCGGGCATAACAACGCCGTCGGCGTGCGGCTCTATTATGACGCGGTCTCCCGCCCGGCGCGCTTTGGCGCGACCTTTGCCTCGCTCAATACTCCTCCTGTGGCCAATGCCGGATCTGACCAGACCAGCGCCGTAGGACAAACCGTACAACTTGATGGCGGCGGCTCTAATGATGTCGATGGGGATCCGCTCACCTACCAGTGGACGCTCACCGCGAAGCCCACAGGCAGTAACGCTACGCTGACCAACGCTACCAGTGTCACTCCTACCCTCACCTTGGACAAAGCGGGTGCTTATACTGCCCAGCTCATCGTGAATGACGGCACGGTGAATAGCGCGCCGGATACGGTAGTGATCTCCACGGTGAACAGTGCGCCGGTCGCTAATGCAGGACCAGATCAGAGCGCCGTCGTCGGGCAAACCGTGCAGCTCGATGGCAGCAGCTCCAGCGATGTTGATGGCGACACCTTGACCTATCAATGGGCGTTTACCGCTGTGCCGCCAGGCAGTCAAGCTGCGCTCTCTGACCCAGCGGCGGTGCAGCCGACGTTTGTGGTGGACAAGCCGGGCACGTATGTCGTGCAGCTCCTGGTCAACGATGGCCGCGCCAGCAGTGCGCCCGGTACAGTGACCATTAGCACGATCAACTCAAAGCCGGTGGCCAATGCCGGGGCAGATCAGAGTGCACACGTCGGCGTCCAGGTGTTCCTAGATGGCAGCGGCTCCTTCGACGTGGACGGCGACGCCCTGACGTATCAGTGGGCTCTTACCGCCCAGCCAACGAACAGCACCGCCAGCCTGGATAATCCGTTCTCCGTCTCCCCCAGCTTGATCCTGGATAAACCCGGGACCTATACTGTGCAACTCCTTGTGCATGATGGAACAGTCGAGAGCGACCCTGACACCGTGACCATCAGCACGGTTAATTCCAAGCCGGTGGCCGATGCCGGGCCAGATCTTGCTGCCCAGGTGGGAGAGACAGTACACTTGGACGGCCGTGGGTCGACCGATGCGGATGGCGATCCGCTCACCTATCAGTGGTCGTTACTCAGTATGCCTGTGGGCAGCGCTGCAACGCTGACCAATGCAACGACCGCGCAGGCGACGTTCGTCCCTGATGTGGCTGGGACCTATGTGGCGCAGCTTGTCGTGCATGACGGCACGGTGGACAGCGACCCAGACACCGCGACGGTGACAGTTAATGTGGTGGATACCACCCCTCCACCACCAGCGGATCTGAGCCGTATTGCGCTCGGTCCAGTGACGAATGGCCAGGTCACGGTCACCGGCGCAGCGGGCAGTGTGGAGGGCGGGGCCTATGTGACCCTGACGAATAACCGGACTGGGCAAGCCGTTGTCGTACTGGCGAATGCCGATGGCAGCTTCGTGCTCCACATCGTCGCCCAGGCCGGCGATACGCTCTCGCTTGTCGTCACGGATAGTGCAGGAAACAGTAGTCTACCCAGTACTCTCCTTGTCAGCTCGCTCCCTCCTGATCCGTCGACGGTAGCGCCGCCGTTGGATCTCACGGTGGCGACCGATCTCTTTACCGCAACACAATTTCTCTACAGCGGAGCCAATCCTATTCAAACCGGCGTCACCCCAGGCGCCATCGACCCCCGGCGCGTTGCCGTCCTGCGCGGGAAGGTGATGCAACAGGACGGGACGCCGCTGTCGGGGGTGACGATCGCACTCCTTCATCATCCGGAGTTTGGGCAGACGCTGAGCCGGAGTGATGGAGTGTTTGATCTGGCTGTGAATGGTGGAGGAGCGGTCACGATCACATACACGAAAGCAGGGTACCTGCCAGCTCAGCGGCAGGTCACCACCTCATGGCGGGACTACACGGTCGCGCCTGATGTGGTGTTGCTTGTGCGTGACAGCGTAGTTACGACTATCGATTTTAATGGAGCCGCTACGGCCCAGGTGGCCAGAGGCAGTGTTGTTACAGACACTGCGGGAGCGCGTCAGGCGACTGTCGTGTTCCCCCCAGGCGTCCGCGCAACCCTGCTGCTGGCGGATGGGAGCACTCAGGTCACGACTTCTCTGCAAATCCGCCTGACGGAATACACCGTGAGCGAGCGTGGTTCCCAGGCGATGCCGGCAGAATTGCCTCCGACGAGCGCTTACACCTATGCGGTGGAGTTGGATGCCGACGAGGCGGTCGCCGCTGGAGCAACCGCGATTCAATTCGATCGCCCAGTGGCGTTCTACGTGGACAACTTCCTGAGCTTCGCGGTGGGCAGCGCCATACCTGTGGGATTCTATGATCGTCAACGCGGCCTATGGGTCCCTGCTGATAATGGGCGAGTGATCAAGATGCTGAGTGTGACAAATGGACTGGCGGATCTCGATACGAACGGAGATGGGATTAGCGAGAACGCCTCGGCGCTGGAGGCGCTGGGGATCACGGACGCTGAGCGCGGGCAACTGGCAGCCCTCTACGCGGCGGGCCAGACATTGTGGCGCGTACTGACAACCCACTTCACGCCGATTGACCTGAATTGGCCGCCAGAGGGCGATGGCGGATGTTGTGGAGGGGAGGACCCCGAGCCTGAAGAAGAACCTGATGATGAATGCCAGGATCCTACTAGCTCAATCCTGGGCTGTGAGACTCAGGTGCTGGAAGAAGACATCCCGGTGGTGGGAACTGCTTATCGGCTGCACTATCGGAGTGATCGAGCGCTGGGTCGGACGAGCGCCTACAGTCTTAAGATTCCACTGACTGGAGCTACCGTTCCCTCTACCCTCAAGGAGATCCGTCTGTTTGTGTCCGTGGCTGGTCAGTGGATGCAGCAGAGCTTTCCGCCAGTGCCGAATCAGCAAACGACGTTTACCTGGGATGGCAAGGATGGCTATGGTCGGGTCTTGCAGGGGCGACAACCCATTACCGTAGGCATCCAATATCTCCAAGAGCTCTTCTACTGTGTTGCTCCTGAGAGCCGGCAGCTCTTCGGCGCCTTTCCCAGCCAATGTCCGAGTGGCAGCGTGCGCACACGGCAAAATGTGCCCTCTGGCCGACTCTGGCGCGGGACCATTGGCGCCTGGAAAGCCAAAGAACAAGGTCTGGGCGGATGGGATTTCAATATTCACCATACGTATGACCCGACCGGACAGCAGCTCTATCTCGGCGATGGAAGCCGGCGCAGTGCGGCATTCTTGGGTCAAGTCGTGACGACCGTGCTGCCACATGATGCCCTCGCTGACAGAGGCGGTGTGTTGGAGCCTCAGGGCGTGGCGGTCGGCCCGGACGGTAGTGTGTATGTAGCCGATTCGAATCATCACCGCGTCCTGCGCGTAACTCCGGGTGGGATTAGCACGACGGTCGCCGGGAATGGAAACTCCGGCTTTAGTGGGGATGGGGGGCCTGCAGTGAATGCGACCCTCGGTGGACCTTTTGGCGTGGCCGTGGGTCCGGATAGCAGTGTGTATATCGCGGACTCGACCAATCACCGTATTCGCCGTGTCGACTCAAATGGGATCATTACCACTGTGGTCGGCACAGGAAGT
>DATLYA010000212.1:0-4600 GCA_035575235.1 Candidatus Methylomirabilota bacterium | reverse complement strand
CGCTTCCTTGCTTCTCCTGCCGATCGTAGAACTGCTCGGCATCATCGGATTCTCGGCCTTGGGCACACTCTTCAGCGCTATTGCCGTTCGCACCCGCGCGCGCGAGGTGTTACTGCCGGTGATGCTCTTTCCTCTCCTCATTCCACTGTTGATCGCCTCCGTAAAAATGACAGGAGCGCTGCTGGCGGGAGATCCTCTGCCTGGCGTGTGGTTGCGTGTGCTACTCGCTTTCGACGTCATCTTTGTGATAACAGGATGGTTAATCTTCGGACAAGTTGTGCGGGACTGAACCATGAAAAAACTCGCGCCGGTTGCTGACACCGTGTTGCCGTGGCTCACCTGCGTGGCGATGCTCGCCGCGCTCGCCATGGTGTTTCTCTACGCGCCGAACGAGCAAATGCAGGGTGCGCCGCAACGGATTTTTTATTTTCATCTCCCTATCGCCTTGAACACGTATCTAGGGTTTTTCATCGTGGCAGGGGCCAGCGCCTCGTATCTCTGGCAAGGCGACCGGTTTTCCGATCTGCTGGCGCAAGCCGCGGCTGAGATTGGCATGGTCTTCTGCACTCTGGTCATCATTACCGGCTCACTGTGGGCGCGGCCGATTTGGGGCGTATGGTGGACGTGGGATCCGCGGCTCACCATGGTAGTGATTTTGTGGACGATTTATGCCGCCTACCTGCTGCTCCGCTTGTTTGCTGGCGATACAGAGCAGGTCGCACGCTACGCCGCCGTATTGGGCGTTGTTGGCGTACTTGATATTCCGATCCTGCACCTCGCCACCCGTTTGTGGCGCGGCATTCATCCGAAAGTGGAAAAAATGGCCCCGGAGATGATGTGGACGCTATTGGTGAGCATGGGCGCTCTGCTCCTCCTGTTCTGCTGGCTGCTGTGGTTGCGCCTGCGCAACCTGAGTCAGCACGATGAACTCACTGCGCTGCGCCAGAAGATGCTCACATCCTTGTAGAGTGCGAGAGACCTCAATGACCTATTTGTTTGCTGCGTTTTGCGCCACCTGGCTGGCGCTCTTTTTTTATCTGCTAGCGCTTGCTCGCCGTCAGCGCGCGCTGTCCCAAGAAATTGACATGCTGCGCCAGATGTTAGAGAAACGGAATCCTCAGACCCGCGAGTAAAGAATCGGGTTAGCAGAGCGCAAGGAGAAGGGGAGAAGAAACGTGGAGACGGAGGTACAATCTTGCCAGGAATAAGCACCGCATAACGTCGCCAAACAAGCCGTCAAGGAGGAAGGCGTTCATTGGCCGATATGCTTTCTGCCGGCGGGGCGTCGGATTCGCGGCAAAGTGTACTGCGGCAATTGCGGCTCCCTTGGGTCGTGACACGACTGCCGTTAGTCTTCCGGGAGAAGACATCAGCACGATTTACTAACTTCCTGTGAGCGCTCCCGGACCTCGCTGACTGTGGCAGAGCACTCACGTTGAGCGTTGGCTCACTCTTCTTGCCCCGTAGCCCCCGGACTCTCCCTGGGGGCTTTTTGCTCGCGCACACCGCCCCTGCACCCCTGGCCCTATTAGCCAGATAATGAGGGCCGGCATGTTCTCCGCGGACCCTTGTCAAGAGAAATTACTTTATTGATTTTAATGAACTTATCTGGCAAGGTGCGGGTATGCCATAACGGAAGGGTGATGAACCCCGGATGAAGCCATACCTGATTGAGTCGCCGGTGGACCTGGTAACGGATGCGAAGCGGTACGCACCGGCTACCGGCAAGACATTTAAGGCGGTCGTGAAAGAAGCGGTGGAAACCTTCCTCAAAGAGAAAGGTGCGAAGAAAGGCTAAGCGATGGCGACGATGATTTCCGAAGTCTACGACGCCTTGAAGGAAGCCGGCGCCAGCGAGGAGAAAGCGCGGAAAGCGGCGGAGACGTTGGCGAACTATGACGCACGGTTTAATAAGCTGGAGAGCGACCTGGCGACGTTTCGGACCGAGACGCGGGGCGAGTTCAATTTAATCCGCTGGATGATCGGGTTTAATCTGGCGATGACCGTAGCGATTCTCTGGAAAGTCTTTACCTGAGCCGCCACAAAAAGGAGGACATCGCTTGTGAGGCTAGAGCGGCCGCCCCGAGTGTTCGCAGCCCTCAGAGCAGCCTAAATCGAACCACAGCACATTCGTACACGGTCCGCTGTACCCCGTGAGGAGGGTCGTGCTGAGCAGCGCGAAGCATCTGACCGTTGAGACCCTTCGCGGCGCTCAGGATGACCCGTGCGTGTGCCAAGCTCGTGTGGTCTGATTGAGCGACTCTCCGCAACGCACGCCCTAAAAGCCGCTAACGTAATCCTAACGGGCGAGGGAGACACCACCCCGCATGCGATAGAGTACGCGCATACAGCAAAACACGCGGCGAATCAGTAGGTTATTGACACCGTGCGTTATCGATCGCAGTCTTCCGGAGGAAGAGCCTCGCATATTGTTACGGAGAGCAGGAGCTAGTGATGAATAACGCCACACCATCAGCCCTGGCAGAGCTTCGCGTTCTTGATCTCACTGATCTGAAAGGCGCCTTGTGCGCCAAACTCTTGGGCGACATGGGAGCGGACGTGATCAAGCTCGAACCGCCCAGCGGCGATGCGACGCGATCAATCGGCCCGTTCCTGAACGGCAAACCGCACCGCGACCGCAGTCTGCTGTTTTGGTTTTACAACACCAGTAAACGCGGGATCACGCTCGATCTTCACACAACCGCCGGGCAAGAGCTGCTCAGACAACTTGTCACAAAGGTAGACGTCATCGTCGAATCCTTCGCGCCGGGAACGTTGGCGCAGCTTGGCCTGGGCTATGAAGAACTGAAGCGTATGAATCCTCAGGTCGTGCTGACCTCAATTACGCCGTTTGGCCAGACCGGACCGTATCGAGACTACGCCTCTTCTGACACCGTCGCCGAAGCGTTAGGCGGAATGATCTATGTGAATGGCGCGCCGAATGAGCCGCCGCTGCGCGCCCTGGGATTACAAGCGTATCATAGCGCTTCCTTTTTCGCGGCTATCGGAACGATGTCCGCTCTCTGGGCGCGTGAAGCGATAGGCGAAGGTCAGTGGGTCGATATCAGCATCCAAGAAGCGACAGCGGCCTGTGTGGAACACGTGGCGCCGTTTTACCACCAAGGCCTCGGCGTCGAGACCCGGCGCGGCAGCTTGCACTGGAGTCGCTATTTTCGCGTCGCGCGTTGTAAAGACGGCTATATCATGCACTGCACGTTGGGCGATTGGACCTCGCTTGTCGAGTGGGTCAAAATGGATGATAAAGCTCAAGACCTGAGCGACCCACAGTGGGAAGATCTGCAATTTCGCAAAGCCAATGCAGCACGCCTCTTCGATGTGCTCGATGACTGGGCAAAAGAGTACACTATTGCCGAGCTGATGGAAGGCGCGCAGCTGCGGCGCATTCCGTATGCAATGGTGCGCGCCCCTGAAGCGCTTGTTGATGATCCTCAACTTAACGCCCGTGGGTTTTTTTCTGCGGTTGCGCATCCAGAATTGGGGAAGACGTTCCGCTACCCTGGGGGACCGTTCTTTTTCACCAAAACCCCGTGGCGTATCTCACGGCGACCGCCGCTGTTAGGGGAGCATAACAACGAGGTGTACGGAAAAGAACTCGGCTTGGATGAGCAAACAATCACAAAGCTAGCGCAAGAGAGGGTTCTATAAGTCGTATGACGGGACGCCTGCGGCGTGACTCTTCCTCCTGTTTACATTTCACGCCCCACGCGCCACCTAGCTAAGGAATTCCCAGCAGCTTCTGCGTCTGTAAACTCAGCCGCCAACGCGGATGCTCTAAACAATACCGTACGGCAAGCTGGGTGTTACGATCGCGTTCCGGACCGTCCATCGGTTGCAAAAAGAAGTACTGAAAATCCAGTTCCGCAAACCGGTGCGGTTCAGCTCCGGCTTGCGGGAAGACAAGTTTCAGCTCTTGCCCGGCTTTGATAACAAGCTCGGTTCCAGCTTTCGGGCTCACACAGATCCAGTCGATCCCAGCAGGCGGCGGCGCTGTTCCGTTCGTTTCAATGGCCACGGCAAACCCATGCTGATGGAACGCACGCACAAGCGCCTCATCAAGCTGAAGCAGCGGCTCGCCGCCTGTGCAAACAACAAAGCGCCAGCCAGAGGCTGCAGGCGCGGGCGGCCACAGCGCGGCCACAGCGACGGCTAATTCCTGCGCAGTCGCAAATTTTCCTCCGCCAGGACCATTTACCCCAACAAAGTCTGTATCACAGAACCGACAGATTGCTGCTGCCCGGTCTTCCTCACGTCCCGACCAGAGATTGCAGCCGGCAAAGCGACAGAACACCGCCGGCCGCCCGGTTTGCGCCCCTTCGCCCTGAAGGGTGTAAAAGATTTCTTTCACAGCGTAAGCCATAGAGACTAAGGACCAGGATTTCAGGCCTGGCCAGAGGAAGGTGGAAGAGGAAAGAGTAGGGGGTGGGGCCCTCGCATTTAACGCCCAACCCCCAGGACCTACTTCTTCGCCGGCGGAGCGCCAAGGATGGATTCCTTGAACACCTTGGCCGGGCTAAAAGCAACTTTCCGACGCGCGGGAATCTTGATAGGCTCGCCCGTTTGCGGGTTGCGGCCAGTGCGT